>JANNYT010000096.1:0-2794 GCA_031410255.1 Novosphingobium sp.
ACCGGGCGGCGGCAAACCGGCACTTCGGTGGCATCTAGCTACTGAACCTCCGGAGAATTTGCCTATGTCACGCCGCCGCCTCGGCAAGTCCGCCATTGTTGTGTCCGATATCTGCATGGGCACGATGACCTTCGGCAGCCAAACCGACGAAGCCGCCGCGCTGCGGATCCTCGACCGCTGCTTTGATGCTGGGATCGACTTTTACGATACCGCTGAAGGCTATCCGGTGCCGCCAGACGCTAAATGGGTCGGGCGCACCGAAGAGATCGTCGGAAAATGGCTGAAGACTAAGCCGCGCGACGCGATCATCATGGCGACCAAGGTTTCCGGGCCCAGCCACGTCTGGTTCCGCAGCCCGCTGCGCAATGGGATGACCGCGCTTGATCGGCGCAATATCATCACCGCGGTTGAGGCGAGCCTGACCAAGCTCGGCACCGATTACATCGACCTTTATCAGACGCATTGGCCCGATCACGAGCTGGCCTATGAAGAAACAATGGAAGTGCTCGACGAGCTGGTGCGCGCGGGCAAGGTGCGGATCACCGGCTGCTCGAACGAGACCAGTTGGGGGCTGATGAAGAGTATCGCCGCGTCGGAAAAGCTCGGGGCGGCGCGGTACCAGACCATCCAGAACAATTTCAGCCTCAACAACCGCCGGTTTGAGGACGAACTGGCGCAGGTTTGCCGGATGGAAGGCGTCAGTCTGATCCCTTACTCGCCGATTGCCGGCGGGGTGCTGGCGGGCAAATATGCGGACGGCGCGCGGCCCGATGGCGCGCGGTTCTCAAAGTATCTGGCGATGGAAGGGCGGCAGGCCGCGATGGGCAAGCGCTTCGTCAATGACAAGTCGCTCGCCTCGACCGCGCGGTTTGCCGAGATTGCCAAGGACGCGGGGATGAGCCCGGTGACGATGGCGGTGGCCTGGTCAAAGCAGCACGACTTTGTCGCCTCGACCATTGTCGGGGTCAGCAAGGACGACCAGCTCGACGAAATCCTCGCCGCGATGGACCTGGTGCTGAGCGACGAGGTGATGAAGGCGATCGACAAGGTTTCGAAGGAAATCATGTACCCGATGGGGTAGGGCTGCGCGGTGACCCAGCTGCCGATCCACGCCGTGCTGCCCGATTTGCTCGCCGCCTTGCGCGCGGGCAGCAGCGCGGTGCTGATTGCGCCGCCGGGGGCGGGCAAAACCACGGCGGTGGCACCGGCCCTGCTGGGCGAAGCATGGTGCAGCGGCACCGTGATCGTGCTCAGCCCGCGGCGGTTGGCGGCGCGCGCGGCGGCTGAGCGCATGGCCGAACTGCTGAGTGAGCGTGCGGGCGAGACGATTGGTTACGTCACCCGGCTCGACAGTAAACGCAGCGCCAAGACCCGCGTACTGGTGATGACCGAGGCGATCTTCGTTGCTGCGATCCTTGACGATCCCGAGCTGGCGGGGGTTTCGGCGGTGCTGTTCGATGAAGCGCACGAGCGGCACATCGACAGCGATCTGGGTCTCGCCTTGGCCATCGAAAGCCAGCAAGTGTTGCGCGCCGATTTGCGGTTGCTGGTGATGTCCGCCACGATCGACGGCACGCGCTTTGCCGGGCTGCTGGGCCAGAACGGGCAGGCCGCGCCGGTGATCGAGAGTGCTGGCAAGGCGCATCCGTTGACGCTGCGCTGGCTGGGCGCGCGGCCCGAACTGCGGTTGGACGAAGCGGTGACCAGCGCGGTGCTGACCGCGTGGCGCGAAGAGACGGGCGATGTGCTCGCTTTCCTGCCCGGCGTGGGTGAGATCGAACGGGTCCGCACCCGGCTCACGGAGAAGCTTCCGCAAGCCTTGATCCTGCCGCTGCATGGCCAGTGCGAGCCTGCCGCCCAGCGCGCCGCGATCAAGCGTGATCCCGGCGGGCGGCGGCGGATCGTGCTGGCGACCGCGATTGCGGAGACTTCGCTGACGCTCGACGGTGTGTCGGTGGTGGTCGATGCTGGGCTGTCACGCCGGGCGGAATTCGACAAAGCGGCCGGGGTGACCCGGCTGGTGACGCACCGCGCCTCGCAGGCCGCTGCCGGGCAGCGCGCTGGCCGTGCCGCGCGGCAAGGGCCGGGCGTAGCATACCGGTTGTGGGAAGAGGCGGCGCACGCCGGGCGCGCAGCATTCGATCCGCCCGAAATGCTCACCGCCGACCTGGCGTCGCTGCTGCTCAGTCTGGCGCAGTGGGGTGCAGCACAGCCTGCCAACCTGCCATGGCTCGATCCACCACCAGCTGCAGCATTGGCTGCAGCAACGGCTTCATTACAGGCACTTGGCGCGCTCGATGGGGCGGGCAAGATCACGCCGCATGGGCGCAGCATGGCGCGCCTACCGATGGCCCCGCCGCTCGCGCATATGCTGCTCTATGCTGCGCAGCACGGCGCGCAGCATGAGGCGTCGAAGCTGGCGCTGCTGCTGCAGGAGCGCGGGCTGGGCGGGCGCGGCGATGATCTGGCGGCACGGCTCGACCGGTGGAACGCGGACCGCTCACCGCGCGCCGAGGCTTCGCGGCAACTGGCCGGGCGGTGGACCAAGGTGGCGCATGGGCTTCGACAGGCTCAGCCTGAGCGGTCGTTTGAGTTTGGTTCACTCCCAGCATCCGCTCAGGCTGAGCCTGTCGAAGCCCGCCCGCAACGCCCGCCGCTCGGCATTCTGCTGGCCGAAGCCTACCCCGACAACCTCGCGCGCCGCCGCAGCGCTGATGGCGAGGAATGGCTGACCTCGGGCGGGCGCGGCCTGCAGCTCGATGCAGCCTCACCGCTCGCCCGCGCCGACTATCTC
>JANNYT010000097.1:0-30862 GCA_031410255.1 Novosphingobium sp.
ATCGAGCCGATCGCGATGAAGATGTCTTCGCCAAAGAACAGCCCGACATTGTCGGTCGCCGCAGCCATGGCCTTGACCTGATCGGCCTCAGCGTCATCCTTGGGCTGCGCGGCGGCCAGCGCCATCGGGGCGAGCAGTGGCCGCACGGTCTGGGCATGCCCGGCGACTGAAGTCAGCCCTAGCGCGGCGGTGGCTTGGCGCAGCAGCAGGTAGCCCGTCAGCAAGCGGCTCAGCGTAGCGCCTTTCATCCCCTCGATCAGCATCCGTGCGCGCTCTTGCAGGCCATTGCGCTCGAGCAGTCCGATCACCGGCAAGACCAGCCAGACCGCGCTGACATAGCGGCTGTCGTTGAAGGCCTTGCCGAATGCCGCGATGATCTCGAGCAGCCCGAGCCCGCCCGCAAGGCCGGTCAGCAGCGCAGCGCAAACTACCACCACCAAAGGGTTGAACCGCAGCATAAAGCCGCCGACCATCACCACAATGCCGGACAGAACGAGATAGCTCATGGCGCTCCGTAACCTCCCCCGCCCGGTGTTTCGATAACCATGACATCGCCGGGTGAAACTGTCACGCTGGCGGTCGCAGGCAGAACCTCAACTTCGCCTGAGCTTCGTTCAAGGCGATTGATTCCGGGCGCGGCGTCGCCGCCGCCAGCCAGCCCGAACGGAGCAGTGCAGCGACGGTTCGCGAGGATCCCCGCCTCCATCGCCTCAAGGAACCGCACCCGCCGCACCGCGCCATCGCCGCCGGGCCATTGGCCTGCGCCGCCCGAGCCGGGGCGGATCGCAAAACTTTCGAGCAGCACCGGAAACCGGGTCTCAAGAATCTCGGGATCGGTCAGCCGGCTGTTGGTCATGTGCGTCTGGACCGCGCTCGCCCCGGCAAAGCCCGGCCCGGCTCCAGCGCCGCCCGCGATCGTCTCGTAATACTGATAGTGGTCGGTGCCGAAGGTGAAGTTGTTCATCGTGCCCTGGCTGGCGGCGAGCGCGCCGAAGGCCCCGAACAGCGCGTCGGTCACCGCCTGGCTGGTCTCGACATTGCCCGCGACCACGGCCGCCGGGAATGCCGGGCGCAACATGCAGCCCTCGGGCACCACGATCGTCACCGGCGCGAGGCAGCCTTCGTTCATCGGGATCGGATCGTCGATCATCGTGCGCAGGACATACATCGTCGCGGCGCGGACGACCGAGAACGGCGCGTTGAAATTGTCGGGCAATTGGCCGCTGGTGCCGGTGAAATCGACCGTCACGTGGCGCGCCTTGCGATCGATCGTCACTGCCACCGCGATTACCGCGCCGCTGTCCATTTCGACCCGGAACGCGCCGTCTTCCAGTTGCGCGACCAGCCGCCGCACGGCCTCTTCAGCGTTGGCGTGGACGTGGTCCATATAGGCGGCCACCACGGCGCGGCCATGCTCTGCGCAAGCGGCCGCCAGCCCGGCTGCACCGCGCGCGCAGGCGGCGACTTGCGCGGCCAGATCGGCCAGGTTCTGGTCGATGTTACGCGCCGGATGAGGGCCGGAACCAAGCAATGTGCGCATTTCTGCCTCGCGCAAGTGCCCATGATCGACCAGCAGGAAATTCTCGATCAGCACGCCTTCATCGAGGATCGAGCGGCTGCCCGGCGGCATCGAACCCGGCGCAATCCCGCCGACATCGGCGTGGTGCCCGCGCGCCGCGACATAGAAGCTGGGCACATCGCCATCGCCTGCGACAAACACCGGCATGATCACGGTGATATCGGGCAAATGCGTGCCCCCGGCATAAGGCGCGTTGAGCACGTAAGCATCGCCGCGCTGTATTCCCCGGCCGTCTTTTTTCGCCGCGCGCTCGTGCAGCACCGCCGCGACGCTTTCGCCCATCGAGCCCAGATGCACCGGCATATGCGGGGCATTGGCCACCAGCCGCCCAGCGCCATCGAACACCGCGCAGGAAAAATCGAGCCGTTCGCGGATATTGACCGAACTGGCCGAGCGGGCGAGCGCGGTGCCCATTTCCTCGGCAATCGCCATGAACAACCCGTTGAACACCTCCAGCCGGATCGGATCAACCTGGGTACCGGCGGCGCTGTGCATTGCACGCGGCGTGGTGCGCGTCAGCCGCAGTGTACCATCGGCATCTACGCACACGCTCCAGCCCGGTTCGACCACGGTGGTCGCCAACAGGTCGACGACGATCAGTGGCCCGGCCGCCGCAAACTCGGCAGCGAGCGCGGCGCGGTCATGCAGCGGCACTTGATGCGCCGCGCCGTCCATCCAGCAGGCGATCTGACCTAGCGGCGGCGCGCTGGCAGCAGGCAGCGGCCAGACCAGTTGACCGGCGCTGACGTCTTCTGCCGTAGCTTCGACCCGGAGCCGGTCGATCACCAGCGGAACGGTTGCGGCAAAACCAAATTCGGCGCGGTGGCGCAGAGCGAACTCGGCGATCAGGACATCCGCCGATCCCGGCTCCAGCTCGATCGCTGCGTCCGAACCCTCGCGCCGCACGAACAATCGCGCCTCAACCCGGCTGGGCGCGGTGCCTAACTGCGTTTCAGCTGCATCGGCCAGGCTGGCGCGCAATGCCTCAACCGCGCCCTCAACTCCGGCCTCCAGCCGCAGCCCAAGGCTGGCCTCGCGCACCGCGGCCTCGCTGGCGAGCCCCATGCCATAGGCCGACAGCACCCCGGCGAGCGGGTGGACCAGCACCGTATCGATCCCTAGCGCATCGGCGACCAAGCAGGCATGTTGCCCTCCGGCGCCGCCAAAGCAGGCCAGCGCGCAGGCGGTGACATCGTGTCCGCGCGCGACCGAGACTTGCCGGATCGCGTGCGCCATATTGGCCACCGCGATCCGTATGAAGCCCTCGGCCAAAGCCTCTGGTTCGATCGCCTGCCCGGTTTCAACCGCAACCTCGGCGGCCAGCGCGGCAAAGCGTTGAGTAACCACCGCATGGTCAATCGGCTGATCGCCGCTGGGGCCAAATACTTGCGGAAATTGCGCGGGCACCAGTTTGCCCAGCAGCACATTGCAATCGGTCACTGTCAGCGGGCCGCCGTGGCCATAACAGGCCGGTCCCGGCAGCGCCCCGGCGCTCTGCGGGCCAACCACCAGCCGCCCGGCATCAAATCGGCAGATTGAGCCGCCGCCCGCCGCCACGGTGTGGATCCGCAACATCGGCGTGCGGATCCGCACGCCGGCGACCCGCGTTTCACTGTCACGCTCAAACGTTCCGGCATAGTGGCTGACGTCGGTCGAAGTGCCGCCCATATCGAACCCGATCACGCGGGCCTCGCCTGACATTTCGGACGTCCGTGCCATGCCGACGATCCCGCCGGCCGGGCCAGACAGCACCGCATCCTTGCCGTGAAAACGCGCGCCCTCAATCAAGCCGCCCGAGCTTTGCATGAACAGCGGCTGGGCCTGCGGGCCTAGCGCCGCGCTGAATTGCTCGACGTAGCGGCGCAGCACCGGCGAGAGGTAGGCATCGACCAAGGTCGTATCGCCGCGCGGGATCAGCTTGATCAGCGGGGCGAGTTCGTGGCTGACCGAAATCTGCGTAAACCCCGCCGCGCGCGCCAACTGCGCCAACCGCACCTCATGCGCCGGATAGCGCCAGCCGTGCATCAGCACGATCGCGACCGAATTGAGCCCGGTCGCACGCGCATCGGCCAGGCCCTGCGCGGCCTGCACCTCGTCCAGCGGTTCCAGCACAGTCCCATCGGCCATGACCCGCTCAGCCATTTCGAGCACCCGCGCGTGCGGCGGCTGGGGCAGTACGATCTGGCGCACGAACAGCTCGGGTCGTTCCTGCGTGCCGATCCGCAAGGCATCGCCAAACCCGCGCGTGATTGCCAACAAGGTCGGCTCACCCTTGCGCTCCAGCAGGGCATTGGTCGCCACAGTTGTACCCATCCGCACGCGACAGGTGGGCAAAGGACCGGCAGCAATCCCGGTCAACTGCCGGATCGCGGCGACGGCGGCATCTTCGGCGCGGCTGGGGTCTTCGGACAACAGCTTGGCGGTGTGCACCGTGCCATCGGGTGCGCGCGCGACGACATCGGTGAAAGTGCCGCCGCGATCAATCCAGAACTGCCAGACGGGACCCGTGCTCATCGGGCTGGCCGGCCAGTGCAGTCCCGCTGTCTAGTTCGCATCTGCCGGGGTGATGATGATCACCACGCGGCGGTTCTGCGCGCGGCCCTCTTCGGTATCGTTGCTGGCGATCGGCTGCGTCTCGCCCCGGCCAGCCGCGCGGACTTCGGCGGCGGCAAAACCGTCTTTGACGAATTGCGCCTTTACCGTCGTAGCCCGGCGATCGGACAGTTGCATGTTGTAACTATCCGAGCCGGTCGAATCGGAATGGCCTTCCACCCCGGCGCCATGAATATCGACGCTTTTCAGCGTAGCAGCGAGCTTGTCGATCGTGCCGACCGCTTCGGGCGACAAATCGCTCTGATCGAATGCGAACAAGACCCGGTCCGATAAGCCCAGCTCGTAATTCTCACCCACCGGTTTGAATTCAGCCGCGGTCAGCGCGGCGACCTGCTTGCCCGAGAAAGCGGGCTTGGCCGGAATAGTCTGGCAAGCGGCCAACGTGGTCATAACCACCAGCGCCAGTAACCTACGCATTCTCACTTGCTCCCTCCGCGCGATCTTGTCGGCGCTGCTTCTTTTCCTGGTACATCGCAGAATCGGCATTGCGAAGCAATTCTTCCGCGCTGTTCCCATCTTTCGGGAACACCGCCACGCCGACGCTCAGGGTTGCGATGGTATCTAGCCCGCTGGGCATCCGGAACGGGCATTCCATCGCCTGGCGGATCCGTGTAACGACCGCGTCGATATGGTCGGCACTCTGGAACTGGGTCAGCAACACCGCAAATTCGTCCCCGCCGAGCCGGAAAGCGGCGTCATGCTGGCGGATTGCGCCGCGCAGCCGCTCGCCCACCGCGATCAGCGCGGCATCGCCCGAATCGTGGCCGTGGGTATCGTTGACCTGCTTGAAGTGATCGACATCGAGGTAGAGCAAAGCGGCACTGGCCCCGCGCTGCTGTGCCTCATCCACTGCTGCGCCGAGCCGCCGCTCGAACAGCGCGCGGTTGCCCAGTCCGGTCAGCACATCATGCGTGGCAAGCCGGTGCAACTCGGCATTTTCAGAAGTCAGCCCGGCATGCCAACCTTGCAACTCTGCTAGCAAAGCATTGAAATCCTGACCAAAATAATCAATTTCGGCGATCCCAGAGGCGGGCACGCGCTTTTCAAAGGCGCGGTCGCGGCGCACCGCATGCGCCACCATCGCAACATGATCGAGCGGGTCGATCACATCGCGTTGCAGCCGCCGCGCCAGGATCCGTGCTGCAAACACCGTCAGCACAATGCAGGCCAACGCGATCAGCAAAGCCGCCGCGATATAGCGCAGCATCCCGCCCGAATTGCCGTAAACCCGCACTTCGGCCAGCACCGCATCGCCGCGTTTGACCTGACTGAGCGCCGGTTTGGGCCAGATCAATTGGTTGGCTCCATTGACCAGCACCCCGCGCAGCAGCCCATGCGGATTACGCCAGACGGCCAGCACGCGGCCCTGCGGATCGCGCACTTCAACGGTATCGACACTGCCGATCGCGGCCACCGACACCATCCCGTCGGCGATCGCTTGGCGGTCTTCGAACAGCACGGCTGGTTCCACGGTGTAAGCGACCGTCTTGGCGATCAGATTGAGGTTTTGCTGGGCATAGTTGCGGATCACCAGCACCCCGCTGACCATCAGGCTGGCCGCCGCCAGCGTCACCGCAAACAGGATCAGCCGCAAGTGAACCCGCGCCAGCAATTGGCGCAGGCTGGGCAGCGGCAGCTGCATCGGGTGTGGTGCTGCGGCGGGCACGGCTCAGCTGGTCCCTTGTGCCACGCGCAGCACGCGCGGATCGACCTTTAACCCTGAGCGCGAGATCGCATCGATGTTGAGCCGAAAGCTTAGCGCCGCGGGGCGGTAAGTGAGCGTGAACATAGCCTCACTGGCATTGCCGGGATCAGCCTCGGCGATGGTCAGCACGCCTTTACCGCGCACCGTTGCAGTCAACTGGCGCTGCATCACAATTGGCACTGTCCCGATATACAGCACGTCGCAGCCCGCCGTGGCCGCTGGCTGGACCGCAATGTTGCGCCGCTGCACCGGCCGCCCGTCGGACATCCGCCAGCCGGTCAATTGTGACGCGTGCAACGCCGGGCCAGCCACGCACAGCACCAGCCCAGGGCGCGGCTGGGGCCAGCGGGTATATTCCATAATCGCCTTGACCGTCCGCGCAGCCGCTCCGGCATAGGGATCACTGCCCGGACTGCTGGCGCCAAGCGGCATATCTGCGGCCGCATATAGTGGCGCAGCACAACAGGCCGTCAACGCGGCTAACAGGCGCAAGGCGCGGTTCATCACTTCGGCGCGGGCTTACTCCACCCAAAGACTTGCGCAAACCTGCATAAACTACCCTATTTGTGGAAGAAACGACCGTTTTGCACGATTTGGTGCAGGCGATTGGTTTCGCCTGCAACCAGTGCTAGGACCCCGCCATGCCGTTGCCAGTCGATCGAACCGCCCTGCGTCTCGCTTACCGGATGGAGGAGGAGGCCTGCCTGGCTGAGCGTCTGCAGCAGGCCAATCCGGCCAGTGCGGTCCACCCCGCAGCACGCGCGATCGCCGCGCAGCTGGTCGAAGGGGCGCGGTCCCGCAAGGCCAGCGGGCTCGATGCGTTCCTGCAGACTTACGGGCTGGGGACTGACGAAGGCATCGCGCTGATGTGCCTGGCCGAGGCCTTGCTGCGGGTGCCCGATGCCGCCACTGCCGACGCGCTGATCCATGACAAGCTGGGCGGGGTCGACTGGTCCGAGCACGTCGGCGAAAGTTCCAGCACCTTCGTCAACGCCGCAACCTTTTCGCTGATGCTGAGCGGGCAAGTGCTGCACCAGCGCCGCGCCGATGCCGGCGGGCTGGGCGCATCGCTCAAGCGCGCGGTCGGCCGGCTGGGCGAGCCGGTGATCCGCCAGGCCACCCTGCAGGCGATGAAGATCCTGGGCGGACAATTCGTGTTCGGGCGGACCATCAAGGAAGCGCTGGAGCGGGCCGCGCCCGAGCGCAAGCAAGGGCTGACGCACAGCTTCGACATGCTGGGTGAGGCGGCGATGACCTTCGCCGACGCCGAACGCTACCGCCAAAGTTATGACGCCGCGCTGGCCGCGATTGCGGCCCAGGCGGGCGAAGGGATCGTTCGCTCGCCGGGGATCTCGGTCAAGTTATCCGCGCTCTATCCGCGCTACGATTTTCTCCACGCCGAGGCGGCCACGGCGGCATTGGTACCGATGCTCAAGGCGCTAGCGCTCAAAGCGCGCGATGCTGACATTCATTTCACGATCGACGCCGAAGAGGCCGAGCGGCTCGAATTGTCGCTGGACATCATCGCGGCGCTGGCCAGCGACGACGAGCTGTTCGCAGGCGGCTGGCAGGGCTTCGGCCTCGCCCTGCAGGCTTACTCAAAGCGCGCGGTGCCGTTGACCGATTGGGTGATCGCGCTGGCCCGGCGCCATAACCGCCGGATCATGGTCAGGCTGGTCAAGGGCGCCTACTGGGACAGCGAAATCAAGCTCAGCCAGGTCGGTGGGCACGCTGACTATCCGGTGTTCACCCGCAAGGTCGCCACCGACGTTTCATACCTCGCCTGCGCGGCCAAACTGCTCGCCGCGTCCGACGCGGTCTATCCGGCCTTTGCGACGCATAACGCCTATACCGTCGGCGCGATCAAGGCGCTGGCAGGCAGCACTGACTTTGAATTCCAGCGGCTCCACGGCATGGGTGAAGACGTCTACGCCGAACTCGCCCGGATCGAGGCAGCGGCGGAAACCCCACGCACCCCGGTGCGAATTTACGCGCCGGTCGGCGGGCACAAGGAACTGCTGGCCTATCTGGTCCGGCGCCTGCTGGAAAACGGCGCAAACAGCAGTTTCGTCAACCGCATGGCCGATGCCGAAGTGCCAGTGGGCGAGCTGGTGGGCGATCCGGTGGCCGAACTGGCAGCGCTGGCCCCCCGCCGCAATCCGGCGATCCCGCTGCCGGGTGATATTTTCCCTGGGCGGCGCAACAGCGCGGGCGTCGATCTGTCTGATCCGCTGGTGCTGGCGCCTTTGCTTGATCGCCTTGCCGAGCTGGCCAGCGATGATGACTGGGAAGCCGCGCCGACGATCGAGCATAAGGATGTCGGGCCCACCACCGCGATAGCCGCGCCGTATGACACCGCGCAGCAGATCGGCACGGTGCGCAGCGCCAGTGCGACCGAGGTTGATGAGATGATCGCCCGTGCCGCCGCGTTCCAGGGCGAATGGGACGGTCTGGGCGGACACGTCCGCGGAGCATTGCTCGAAGAAGTGGCGGACTTGTTCGAGGTTCACACTACCGAGCTGCTGTCGCTGTGCATGCGCGAGGCGGGCAAGTCGCTGGTCGATGCCGTGCTGGAGGTGCGCGAGGCGGTGGACTTCCTGCGCTATTATGCGGCCGAGGCCCGCGCGCATTTCACCGCCGAAGGCGTGGCCCTGCCCGGCCCAACTGGCGAGAGCAATCGCCTGCGGCTCGCCGGGCGCGGGGTCTGCGTCGCGATTTCGCCGTGGAACTTTCCGTTGGCGATCTTCACCGGGCTGATCGCCGGGCCGCTCGCCGCCGGCAACACCGTGATCGCCAAGCCGGCCGGGCAAACCCCGCTGATCGCCGACTATGCGATGCGGCTGTTTCATGAGGCGATTTCGGACGGCGTGGTTCAGTTGGCGCCCGGCGACGGCGCGGTTGGCGCGATGCTCACCGCCGACCCGCGCGTGGCCGCAGTCGCCTTCACCGGCTCGACCGCAACCGCGCGCGCGATCAACCGCAGCATGGCCGCGCGGGGTGGCCAACTCGGCATTCTGGTTGCGGAAACCGGCGGGCAGAACGCGATGATCGTCGACAGCTCGGCCCTGCCCGAGCAAGTCACCCGCGATGTGCTGGCCAGCGCCTTCCAAAGCGCGGGGCAGCGCTGCTCGGCGCTGCGGGTGCTGTACCTGCAAGACGATGTGGCGGATGCCATGTTGGCGATGATCAAGGGCGGGTTTGAGGCCTTGGTGATCGGCAGCCCCGAAGATCTGACCAGCGATATCGGCCCGGTGATCGATGCGGCGGCCAAGGCCAGGCTCGACCAGCACATCGCCGCGATGAAACGCGCCGGGCATACCGTCTGGCAGCGCGATTTGCCGGGGGGCCTCAAGGCCGGACACTATGTGGCCCCGGCGATCATCGAAATCGGCTCGATCCGCGAGCTGGCGGAGGAGAACTTCGGTCCGGTGCTGCACGTCGCGCGGTTCAAGGCGGGCGCGCTGGAGCAAGTGATCGCCGATATCAACGCCTGCCAGTTCGGCCTGACGCTTGGCCTGCATAGCCGGATCGATGCCACCCGCCGCCTGGTCGAAACGCACGCCCACGTCGGCAACTTCTACGTCAACCGCAACCAGATCGGCGCGGTGGTCGGCAGCCAGCCGTTCGGCGGTGAAGGCCTGTCGGGTACTGGGCCCAAGGCGGGCGGGCCGCACTACCTCGCACGCTTCGCGACCGAGCGGGTGACCTGCATCGACACCACGGCGGCGGGCGGTAATGCCAGCCTGATGGCGGGATAGCCTTCCGATCCCGTTCGTGTCATGATTTTGCCGAGAGGGGATCATGATGAACAAATGGGTCTGGGGACTGGGCGCTGCAGTATTGGTACTCGGCGGGGTTATCACCGCGCGCACCGCGACTTTCGCGCCCGCTGCAGTGGGCAATGGCGCGAGCATAGCAGTCGCCGCTGCCCCGCCGTTCGACACTGCGCTCGCCGCGCAGCATCTGGGCGCGGCGGTGCGGATCCAGACCGTCAGCCATCAGGACCCGGCCGAAAACCAGCTAGGTGAATGGACCAAGCTGCACGATTGGCTGACCTCCACTTATCCCAAGGCCAGCGCGGCGATGCAGCGGCAGGAGCTGGGGCAGACGCTGGTCTATACCTGGCCGGGCAGTGACTCGGCTGCGCAGCCGATCATCATCATGGCGCATCAGGATGTGGTCCCGGTCACGCCAGGCACCGAAGGCGACTGGAAGCATGCCCCGTTCTCGGGCGAGATTGCCGAGGGCGCCGTGTGGGGGCGTGGTTCGGTTGACGACAAGGGTTCGCTGGTCGCGCTGTTTGAGGCGCTGGAGGCATTGGCGGGCCAAGGCTTCAAACCCAAACGGACGATCATTCTGGTCACCGGGCATGACGAAGAAGTCGGCGGCACCGGTGCCAAGGCAGCCGCAAATTGGCTCGCGGCGAAACATACCAAGGCGCTGTTCACGATCGACGAGGGCGGGCTGATCGCCACCGATACGCCCATGATCAACGGCCCCGCCGCGATGATCGGGGTGGCCGAAAAGGGCTATATGACCCTAAAGGTCGTTGCCACGGCTAAGGGCGGGCACTCCTCTGCACCGCCCCCGGCAAGCGACATCGGCACCATCAATCTGGCCAAAGCCTTGCTGGCAATTGAAGCCAAGCAGTTCCCGCTGGAGCTGCGCGGGCCGGCCGATGGTATGGTCTCGGTGCTGGGCGCGAAGGCGGGCGGGATGAACAAGCTTGCCGTCGCCAACCGTTGGTTGTTTGGCGGCATAATTATTTCAAAGATGGGCGCAAATCCGGCCTCGGCCGCCATGCTTCACACGACTATCGCCCCGACCATGCTAACCGGATCGCCGAAAGAGAACGTGCTGCCGCAAACGGCTACCGCATTGATCAATTATCGCATTGCGCCGTGGGACAGCTCGGGAAAAGTCCTACGCGAAGCTCTCGGCGCGGTCCGCAACCTGCCAGTGACAGTAGGCTATAATGAAGGCTCGGCAGGCAGCGAACCCAGCCCGGTTTCATCGAGCAATTCGCTGGGCTGGAACCTGATCGCGGCATCGGCGCTGGTTGACCATCCGGGCATTGTGGTCTCGCCCTATCTGGTGGTCGCGGGGACCGACAGCAAGCACATGTCCCCGGTCTCACAGGACGTCTACCGCTTTCAGGCGATCAGCCTGGCCAGCGGCGACATCAAGATGATCCACGGCACCAATGAGCATATGACACTGGACAATCTGACCAGCCTGATCCGCTTTTACGCGCGGCTGATCGCCACGGCAGCGGGGTGAAGCGAGCGGTTAGCGCTTGCCCTTGTTAATCGCGCGGTTAAACTGCCGGGTGGGAGACACACATGGATGACGCGACGTACCAGCGCCTGCTGGCCAAGGCCCTGCTGACCAAGGACCTGTTCAGCTTCGATGACTTCATCAGCTATTGGGCCAAGGACCGGCCTGACCGCGTCGCGATCGAAGGCGACGACCTGAAGTTGACCTATGGCGAGCTGGAAGATGCCACCGCGCGGGTCGCCTCGGCGTTGCTTGCACTGGGGCTGAACAAGGGCGACCGAATCTCATGGTTCGGCAAGAACAGCGCGACTTATTTCGTGCTGTTCTTCGGGGCCGCGCGCGCCGGGGTGGTGATGGTCCCGATCGGCTGGCGGCTGGCCGAGCCAGAGGCCGCGTTCATTATCGACAATGCCGAATCCCGGCTGCTGTTTCTGGGCGAAGGCTTTGAAGCCTGCACCGCCACGCTGGGCCAGCGCCCGGGCGTGGAGCGCTGCTTTACCGTGGCGCAGGCGCAGGCCCAAGTGATCGGCGCGCCGCGTGCGCCATTCACCCCGTCGGGGCCGGACGAGGCGGTGCTGCAGCTCTACACCTCGGGCACCACCGGCAATCCCAAGGGCGCGGTCCTGTCCAACCGCAACCTGTTCGGGCTGCGCAAGGCTGGGCTGGAGAACCCGCCGCCGCATTCGCTGTGGGATGAGGATGAAGCCGTGCTGGTCGCCATGCCCTGCGCGCATATCGGCGGCACTGGGCTGGGGATCGTCGCGCTGGCGGCGGGCCTGCCGGGGATCGTGCTGTCGGAATTCGATCCGGTGCGGGTATTCGATGCGGTCGAGAACCGCGGCGTCACCCGGTTCTTCATCGTCCCCGCCGCACTCGCCATGCTGCTCAACCACCCGGCCTGCGCCACCACCGATTTCAGCCGGATCAAATACATCATGTACGGGGCGAGCCCGATCCCGCTCGAGCTGCTGCGCCAGTGCATCGCGATGTTCGGCGCCGAGTTCACGCAGAACTACGGCATGACCGAGACCACCGGGACGATCTGCGTGCTGCCGCCCGAAGACCACAGCGTCGACGGCAACCAGCGGATGCGCTCGGCTGGCAAGCCGCTGCCCGGCGTCGAAGTGGTGATCAAGGGCCGCGATGGCGCGATCATGCCGCAGGGCGAAATTGGCGAGATCGTCACCCGCTCGTCCAGCAACATGCTCGGCTACTGGAAGCTGCCCGAAGCCACCGCCAGCACGATGGACGCGGACGGCTGGATCGCCACCGGCGACGTCGGCTACATCGACGAGGACGGCTACGTCTACATGTACGACCGGG
The DNA here is from genome assembly GCA_031410255.1 of Novosphingobium sp. Lineage (GTDB taxonomy): Bacteria > Pseudomonadota > Alphaproteobacteria > Sphingomonadales > Sphingomonadaceae > Novosphingobium. Next base: position 12,498 of record JANNYT010000097.1, read on the forward strand.
CCAAAGACATGATCATCACTGGTGGCGAAAACGTCTATCCGGCCGAAGTCGAAAGCGCGATCTATGGCCACCCCGATGTGCTCGAAGTGGCGGTAATCAGCATCCCCGACGAAAAGTGGGGCGAGGCGGTCAAGGCGGTCTGCGTGCCCAAACCGGGCCACACCGTCGATCCTGACAGCGTGATGGACTGGGCCCGGACCCGCGTTGCGGGCTTCAAGGTCCCCAAAAGCGTCGATGTGATCGAAGCCCTGCCGCGCAACCCCAGCGGCAAAATCCTGCGCCGCGCGCTGCGCGAGCCTTACTGGGCGGGGCGCGAGCGGCAGATCAACTAATCCACGTCCGTTCGTGTCGAGCGAAGTCGAGACACTTTGCATGGCATCAAGACATAGCTCGACACGAACGGGTATAGTGTCAAAAAACGAGAGGCCCACATCATGTCCGATCCCCTTCCCGGCGCTCAGGCGCATATCGAAGCCGCGCTCAAGTTGTGCGCAGTGATTGACGATTTGCCCGCTGATACCCCGTTACTCCCCATCGCCAAGGTCGGGGTGATCGGCGCGGGCACGATGGGCGGCGGCATCGCGATGAATTTCCTCACAGCCGGGATCCCAGTCACCATTGTGGAGCGTGAGCAGGCGGCGCTCGACAAGGGCGTGGCGGTGATGGGCAAGAATTACGAGGCCAGCGTCAAACGCGGGCGGATCGAACCCGCCGTGGCGCAGGCGGCGATGGCCGCACTCACACCGAGTTTGTCGTTCGATGCGCTGGCCGATTGCGACCTGGTGATCGAGGCGGTGTACGAATCGATGGAGGTCAAGCGCGACGTGTTCGGGCGGCTCGATGCGATCATCAAACCCGGCGCGATCCTCGCCAGCAACACCAGCTACCTTGATGTTGACGAGATTGCGCGCGCGACCAAGCGCCCCGAAGCGGTCCTCGGCATGCACTTCTTCTCGCCCGCCAACATCATGAAATTGCTCGAAGTAGTGCGCGGGGCCAAGACCGGCGCGAGCCAGTTGGCGACCGTGATGCAACTCGCCACCACTATCCGCAAGGTCCCGGTGGTGTCGGGCGTGTGCCACGGCTTTATCGGCAATCGGATGCTGGCCAAGCGGCAGGAACAAGCCAATGCGCTGCTGATGGAGGGCGCGGCCTATTACGATATCGATCAGGTGCTGCTCGATTTCGGCTTCCCGATGGGGCCATTCCAGATGGGCGATCTGGCCGGGCTCGACATCGGCTGGCACCGCGATCCCGGCAAAGTGACCACCATCCGTGAAGCGCTGTGCGCCGTGGGCCGGTGGGGCCAAAAGACCAGCAAGGGCTTCTACGATTACGATGAAAGCCGCCAACGCACGCCGTCGGATGAGGTAAAGGCGATCATCGCAGATTTCGCCGCCAAGTCCGGCGTCACCCAGCGCGAAGTCAGCAAGCAGGAAATCTTTGAGCGGTTGCTCTACCCGATGGTCTCCGAAGGCGCGCTGATCCTTGCCGAGGGGATCGCCCAGCGCGCCAGCGACATCGATCTGGTCTGGCTCAACGGCTATGGCTGGCCGGCCTGGACCGGCGGGATCATGTACTGGGCCGACCACGAAGGCCTCGCCAAGATCGCGGCGGGATTGGAAGCGCACGGCTTGCCGGTAGCGCCGCTGCTGGCCAAGCTGGCGGCGGCTGGCGGTAAGTTCTGCGGCTAAGGCGGCGGCGCCCGTTGAGGAAATTTTAGCCTGAAGGCGCTACACTCCGGCAAACGATCGGAGGGACCATGCTGGAAGTTGGCTATCGCCGGGAAAACCTGATTTTTCAGGGGATCGGCTGCTTGGCGCTGGCCGCGGGCGGGGTGTGGTTCGCCCGGCTCGACACCGGCTACTTCCAGCTCACCTTGCTGGGCTGGCTGATGGCTGCGGCCATGCCGATTGTGGCGTTCGCTTTGGTTCGGCGCGGGTTTGATGGCTCATTGGCCTTGCGCGAAGTTCAAGGCGGGCTGGAACTACGCACGCTTTACGCGGCGCAGGACTTTGCCTGGAGCGGCCTGGATTCCGTGCACCGCGAAACACTGCAACAAAGCAGCGCATTCGGGCTGATCAAGCAGACCATCGCCGGCTATCTGGTATTCACCGGGCGCAATCGCAGCGGTGAGCAGGTTACCATCAAGCTGCACGAAGACTTGCTCGATTGGCCCAAGCAGTCGCTCGGTCAATTGCAGGACAAGGTTGTAGAACGCTGGGAGCAAAGCCAGAGTGACCGGCAATTTGCGCCACCTGCGGCTCGGCCAGCCAGCCCGGTAGCGCCAACTTTTGGTCGCCGCTCGGTTTAGCTAACGCGCCGCAGGAATGCACTGCTCGCGCGGCACGCCTTTGAACAAGTCGCAGTTGTAGAGCACGATTTCGGTGCCGGCGGGATCGCGGGCATAGCTGAATTGCAGGCTGGCGCGGGCTTCGCGGGGAAGCGGGTAGCTGGCCGGCACCGCTGCGCGGTCGCTCCAGCCCAGCACCCGGCAGCTGCCGGTGCCGGTGCACAGCGCCTTGGCGATGGCCAAGGCCGCCGCGGGGCTGGCGCCGCTGCGGAGCACCACGAAGTTGGCCTTGCCCGAAGGGAGCCGCATCGCCACCACGCCGCCCTTGACCTTGGGGGTATCGAGCGGCAGCGGCGCGACCGCCATCGCGGCATCAGCATCGCCCGGGTCGCCGCCGGCAGTCGTGGCGATGTCGAACGGCAACGCAGCTGGACCCCGGGTCAGCACCGCGAACGACGGCTCGCCGCCGCCATAACCGCGCGACCAGCTGAGCGCCGTGCCCCAGCGGCCCGGCCAGCGGTAAAACAAATGCGTTTCAACCTGGCCGATCTTTTCCAGCTTCGGGCTCCAGCTCGGGTAGACCCAGTCGGTGTGGTAATGCGTGGCGGTGCCGACCACGGCAAAGACCGAACCTTTGAGGGCCTGTTCTGCGCGGGTCCGGGCAGCTTCCCACGCGTCGCCGCCATATTTGCGCGCCAGCGAGCCATCGCAGGTGAAGGTGAACTGGCACCCGGTGCTGCGCTGCGAACCTTCGAACACCACGCCGCAGACGGTCTTGGCAAAGGCGGGATGCCGCACCCGGTTGAGGATCACCTGGATCACTGCGCGCTGGCCTTGATCGCTGTTCCCGGCCTCAGCCATGGCGGCCAGCGCCAGGCAATCGCGGGCGTTGCCAAGATCGGCCGGCGAGCCAGCGAAGCGGAACGGCGGGGCCGGATCGAGCATGCCAACGAAGAACGGATCGCCCGCGTTTTGCGCCCGCGCGCTCTCCATTGCCCCCGCTGTGATCGCGGCGGGCACCATTTGCGTGGTGAACAGCGGTGCCTCGCTGGCATTTCCGGGCAGCGCCGCCAGCTCAGCCGCCTGGCGGCTTTGCGGGGTCGAAACGGGGAGGTGAAACGTTTGGCAAGCGAGCGCGAACAGCAGCATCGGCAACAAGGCGAGCAGCGCCACGATCATCTTGCGGTTCAGCGGATCGTCCATTGCCAGCCTTCCAACCGCTCCGCATTCAAACGAAAAACCCCGCCGCAGCGGGGATCAAGCCATCGCCGGGGTCAGTAGGGCGGACGGGCGCCGCAATCAAGTCAGCACTATCGTTTGGGCGGCGCGAGCTCAAACAACCCCGCGCCAAACACCGGATCGGCGCCCTTGGCTCCCAAGTCCCTGGCCTGCGCTATCATGCGCGCCTTCATCGCTGCGGGGTTGCGCGCGGTGGTGCATTCCGGTGTGCGTAGCAAGGCGCCCGCAACGACCGCGGTGGCAAAGCTGGTGCCCGAAACCGCGCGCCGTCCCCCCGGAACTGCGGCGCTAAGCTCGACGCCCCAGGCCGCGACGCTGATCTGCGGACCCTGGCTGGCATAACGATAGGCCCGCATCCGCCCGTCGACGGCGGTGACTGCGAGACTGGCCGGATGCGTCGCGGGGAACAGCACCGGCTGGCCGCTGCCATTGCCCGCCGCTGCGACCACGCAAACGCCCCTCGCCGCCAAGGCATCGAGCGCGCGGCTCATCAGCGGATCGGAGCCGCTGCGCCCGAATGAGAGGTTGAGCACATTGGGCCGCAGCCGCAGCGCCTCATTCATGGCGCGCGCGATGTATGATGTTTGCGACAGCCAGCTGGCCTCGCTCGCCGGGGCAAAGGCGGCCAGGCTGATCAGCTGCGCGCCCGGCGCGGTCCCCGGAAAGCTGCCGCGCCCGACCAGCAGCTCGGCAATCGCGGTGCCGTGCGCGGCGGGGCTGGCGGCCAGTCCAAAACTGCTCTGGCGGATTCCGGCGGGCTTAAGCGCGGGATGATCGAGATCGATCGCAGTGTCGATCATCGCGATGGTCCCACTGACCGGGGTGCGGTCGCTATCGGGAATCCCATGCAGCTTGAAACCCTTGCTGCGGCTGCTCGCGCCAAGCGATTGGAACTGGTAATCGGGCTGCACCAGATCAACCCCGCGCTGGCGCGCCAGCCGCGCGGCTGCCGCTGCAATCGTATCGCCCGGGGCCAGCCGGGCCACCACCATCAGCACCCCCATTTGATCGAGCGGCACTTGCTCGATGATCGTCACCCCGGCCGCCTTGGCCACTTTGATGGCGGCAGTGGCACCGAGCAGCGGCATGACAAACAGCACCCGCCCCGCGACATGATCGGGGACCTGCGCATCGCGCATCTCGAGCGGCGGCAGCTCGGGTGGCTGTGGCGGCTTCTTCTTGCCGAACGACAGTGACACCCCCAGCCCGCCGAGTCCGCCGCCACCTTGCTGTTGCTGGTCAGGCTGCGGGGTCTGGCCAATCGGGCCTTGCGCCTGCCCGACCCCGGCCCAGCTCAGCGCCGCGAGTAGCAGCACCGTGCGCCTCACTTGGCGGCATCCGCGCTGGTCACTAGCGGCAGCTTGCGCAGCCGCGCGATCTGATCGGCCAGCGCCTGATCCTTGGCACTGCTGGCCACAGTCAGCGTGCCAAACCCGCCGCTGTTGACGATTGTCAGCTGTTCGGCATCAAGCAAGTCGCTAATCTGCGCCCAGGTCGCCCCGCCGCGCAGTTCGAGCGCGATCCGGCCCGCTTTGGTCGCATCAGCGCACGGGCCCGACGCGCTTTGGTACTGCGCGGACATCTGCGCCAATTGCGTGCCCAGCTGCGCATTGTCGGATCGGCTGCGGCTGAGCGCCAGGCTTTGCACCCCCACCACCACGGCCAGTGACAAGGCGACCGCCGGGACCCAGCGCGCAGGCGTAAGCAAGGCCAACGCCGCGGCCAGCCGGCTTGGCGCGGGCGGCACGGCATAGCGCGGCGGCGGTGTGGCCGCCCGTTCCTGTGCGGGTAGCTGCTCAAGCAGCGCAGCCAGCCGCGCCTCGCGCGCTTGGTCGGTCCCGGTCAAGGCCGCGCCTTGCTCACGCACTTGCAGCTGCAACACCGTCAGCGCCGCCAGTTCGGCCCGCAGTTCGGGCGAAGCCGCCAATGCCGCGTCCAGCTGGGCGCGCTGGTCTGACGGCAGGGTGCCGTTGAGATGGAACGGCAGCAACAGCCGCAGCGCAGCAAGGTCGAACGGTTGAGTCATGGCGCGGGGGTCTCTCTTTCGGCCAGGCGGTTAAGCGAAATGTCGGCGAGCCAGGTCAGCGCCGAGCGCCCCGGCATGAAGAAATAGCCGCCCGCGCGCGGCGTGACGAAGCTCTCCATCCCGGTCAGCTGGACCGGGCCAACGGCGGTGGGGATAGTGAAGTGCCGCTCCATCGGGCAGCCGGTCGCGGGATCGGGGGTCTCGGCCCCGACCAGTGGATCAGGCTCGTGCGCCAGTCCGTGGAATGCGCCGGAATTGATCCAGAATTGCTGCACAAATTCAAACTGCCGCTCAATATCAGTGCACAGCGCGGCGAACAGCAGCCCACGCTCGCCGGTCTGCGCCACGGTGTAGCTGCGCCCGCGCCGCAGCAGCCGGTGGCGGTTGGTGATTACCTGTTCGGCCGGGTCGCCCGGTTGCTTGCTGTCGCGCGGATTGGCGCGGCGGATATGCGCCCCGAACGGGCAGGCGCGGCCCTGCGGGTCGTCCTCGCCAAAGGAAAAGTCGTTCTCATGCTCGGCCGCCCAGCTTTCCGGCCCCGCTTGCAGATTGACCGGATTGCCGACTAGCGGCCGCCCGCTTGGCCAGCGCCCGATCAGCTTGGCCTTGACCCATTCCTGATCAGGCACTTGCCCGACAATCTTGTACAGATCCGCGTAGCTACCCTGCGCCAGTTCATCAGCCTTGGCCTGCGTAAACGCCTCAAACCCGGTAACGTCCTGCGCCAGTTCGCGGACCACCAGATAGCTGCCGTTGCGCCCGAAATCGCGCGGGCTGGCGGCCAGATCACGCGCGCCGAAATCAGGATAGCGCCCGATCGGCAGCTCGTCCGTGACCGGCAAAGCGCCGTGCAGGTCGCTTTCGGGCGGCACTTTGGGGGACAGCGGGAAGTAGCCTTGGCCGTTGCGGTAACCGAGCACGAATTCGCCCGCCTCAACCAGATCGCGGACCGGCACGCCGCGCGTGGAGCGGCTGGTGCCGCGGATCACTGGCTGCGAAATTCCGTCGCGAAAACCGAAGTGCTCACGCTCGGGATCGGCCGGATCGACCAGCGCGCAGGCGACCGCGCCGAGCACGCGCCCGCCGTGGTTTTCAAGCAACCGTTGGTGGACCTGCGCAATCAGTGCGAGATCATTATCGCTCTGCGCATAGAGCAGCAACAACGCCTCGGCCGGAGCGCTGCTCATCGGGTTGTCATGCCAGCGCCAGTGCTCAGCCGCGCTCGCGCCCAGATCGCCCAGCACCCGTCCGCGCGCCGCCATGCCCATCCGGAAGGCGGGCGGAAACCCGTCGAGCAAGGTTCCGGCATTGCCATTTGGCGCGGTGAAAGTGCCCAGCCCGGCCGCGCTGAACGACAGACAGACCGCGCGATCGAGTCCGCTGCGAGAGGCTGGCGCGGCCTTGTCACCCAGCGCAGGACGTTCCCCGAAAGCCACCGTCAGCGATGGATCGAGCGCATATTCGGCGCGCGCGCCCGCAGGACGCGGCACTGGCACGATCAGCTTGGCCTCCAGCAGCGCGGCGATGGCATCCGCATCGCCGTCCGCCGCCAGGCCATCAATCGTCATTGGGCGTCCGCGCAGCCAATCGAGCCACTCGCCCGCCGCCACCCCGCGCGGCAAGGTGATCGCCAGCCCGCGCGCGCAAGGCAATGCGCCCAGTGCGCCGAACATCAAGGTCTGCACCTCGCCGCTCTCCAACCGGTTTTCCGCGCGCGGCATCGAACCGAGGCAATCGAGCCAGCTTTGCGCCTCCACCAAAGTGCGCCCGCGCGCGACCCCGGCGTGGAGCAGTGCATTGCTGCGAATATTGTCCGAGCTTAGCCGGGGGAAGCGGTCATACCAGAACGGCGCAATCTGCTGCACGGTGCGGACCCAGCGTTTGAACCGGTCACCGTTCTGCGCGCCGTCGAGGGTGAGAAAACGCGTCGGCGGAAAGCCCTGCCAATTGCTCCAGGCCGCTGACTGCCCCTGCCGCGCGCGGGTGATGAAATCCTCCAGATAGCTTTCCCAGCTGCCGTCGAAGTTGGAATAGAACACCACTTTTTCGGTCCCCGGCAGGTGCCACCAGCGAGCGTAATGGATCGTCCCCATGTTGAGCACGAAGCCCGGGCGGAAGGCTGATTCGATCAGCACCCGGATCCCCCATAGCGAGAACGCGTGGATCAGCCGCCGCATCGTTCCGGGCTTGAGCGTGCCGACCGCCATGACGTGGTTTTGCAGATGGCCGGGGCTGTCTTCGCCGCGCGCAATCTCACGCAGCCGGTGGAGCGAGGCGTGGCTATCATCCGGCACATCGCTACGTTCGGCCCGGCGCAGCAGGATCAGGAACATGGTGATCAGGGCAACAAAGCCCGCCACCGCGCCCAGCGCCGCTTTAATGCCCAGCCAAACCAGCTGCGCGCCAAGCGGCAGCGGAGATGGGGCGCGGGTCCACCACAGCAGCGCCGCGATCCCGGCAAACAGCACCAGCAGCGGCACGGTCAGCATTCGCCGGTCGCGCGAGGCGAGGAATTTGGCGAAGGCCTGCCCGCTGCTCTGCGGCTTGAACTGCGCCAGCGCGATCTGCTTGCCCGAAGGCAGCAGCCGCAGCGCATCAAAGCCTTCGCGGCGGGCCTCGTCCATCAGCGCGTGCTGCGCCGGGGTGGCGCGGCGGCGCAGCGCCGGGTCCTGCGCCAGCAAGCGCCGGACATGCGCCAGGGTCAGCATCGGGTGGCTGCCGCGCGCAGTTTCGCTGGCGAGGTAATCCTGCACCGCGCGGCCGGTGAACTCGGCCAGCCGTGCCTGCCGCTCAACCTGCGCAATCGAGAATTCGCCTAGCCCGTTGAAATTGAGCCCAGTCGCGCCCCAGGGTTTGCCGTGCAAGGTCACCACGTGGCGCGCAAGGAATGCGGCCAACGGCTCGGTGTCGCTCAGCCCGGCGGCGGTGAAAGCGGGGCGCAACAGTGCCCCGGCCTGCGCTTCGATCGCGGCGAAAGCGGCGGCGCTCGGCCCATCAAGGCTCAGCTCAAAAGCCAGATGCTGGCTGTCCCCCGCGTCGATCACCGCCAGCGAACAGAAATGCACCAGCTCGGTGGCATCCATCGCCGCGCGCACGGCAGCCCCCGCCGGATTGCCCAGTGCGGCGAGCGCAGCATCGAGCTTGGCGCGATTCGTCGCAGCGCCCAGCAGCACCACCACCATGACCATCGATTGCTGCGCAGCCGGGCAATCGAACTCCAGCGTCAGGCTGCGCGGGAACGGCCCGACCGACTTCATCCGCCCGGCTTTACCGGCGGCGCGGCGCAGGCCGGGGCGGCGCAGCAGCTCGGTAAACAGCGCCGAGATTTGCGCCAAGGCCAGCTGCTTGCCAATGCAGGCGTGCGGGCCCAGCCCGAACAGCAGATCGGGCTCCTGCCACTGGCCATCGGGCCCGGTGCGGTCCGGATTGAACTTGCCCGGATCCCTGATCACGCGCGGATCGCGCATCGCTGACATGGTTGAGACCATCAGCGTGGTCCCGGCGGCGATCTTGCGCGCGCGGCCATCAACCGAGATCGTGGTGTCATGCGGGCAATAGCGCCACTGTCCCGGCGCTAAGGCGGGGCTAAGCCGTCCGGCCTCATAAACGATCCGGCGCATTGCGGGCAGGTCATCCGTCTGCGCCGCCCGCACTGCCGCCGCCAGCGCCTCAGGCCGTTTGAGCAAGACCTCAAGCATCCGCGTCGCGGCCAGCGTATTTGTCGGGATGAACCCGGTCACCAGCCCAAACAACATGGCGCGCAGCTCGGCATCGCTGACCGGTTCGCGCGCTTGCAGCTGCACCAGCCGCTCGACCAGCGTTTCGGCGCGGGCGGTGCCCAGCAGGCCCGATTGATGATCGCGCTGCGCCCGCGCGATCGCATCGTCGATCACAAATCGCAGCCGCCGCGCCCCATTGACCGCCAGCGCGCGGGTCTTGGGATCGCCATAGGGATCGCCAAACAGCAAGGCCGAGATCGCCAGGGTCCAATCACCGAACTGGTCCACATCATCGCAGGCCAGCCCGAAATAGCGCAGACAAACCTCGGCCGGAACCCGCTTGAGCAGATCCTCGACCACGTCGATCCGGCCGGCGCTGTTATCAAGCAATCCTGCGGTAAACTGCTGCGAGAGCTGCGCAAACACCGCGCCATCGGCGGGGTCCAGCACTTGCCCGATAAGCGCGTGGAGCCGGTCATGCTCTGGGCCGTCGAGGCCCAACAGGAAGGTCGCGCCATCGGCCAGCTCAGCCATTTCGGGGCCGAACGGAGTGGGGAAATCGGCGGGCCGCCCCAGCACTTCGCGGACCTGCGCGTCGCGGGTCAAATGGGTCAGTCCGGCGAGGCTGAACACCGGGAAGAACCGCCGCGAGACCGCGTATAGCGCGCTGAGGAGCGGCTGGGTCAGCCCGCTTTTAAACCGCGCGACCCGGCCTTTGGTGCCGATCGCGCCGAATTCAAACGGGGCCAGCGGCCCCGACCACAGCGCGCCAGCAGCAGCCTGTGCCTGCGCTACCGCGGCATGGTATTTACTGCTGCTCATCGTGAAATCCCGGTGCTCGCCCGGCCGCCCGGGTCGCTCATAAGTCGCGCTGGCCCTGCGCCAGGTTCAAACCCTGCTTCAAGGCGTGGTTCCAGCGCGGATCAATAAACGGGGTCCAGTCGCAGAATTCGGGCGTAAAGTCGGGCCGCATCTGGCGCAGTTCGGCCAGCGTTGCGGCGGCCTCAGTGGTCCGTCCCAGCCGCGCCAGCGCGTTGATCTGGACGACATAAGGCATCCAGTAACCGGCGCGGTGCTGCAAGGCGCTTTCAGCGCGGTCCAGCGCGGCTGGAAAATCCTCGAGCATGAGATGCGCCTGGGCCATTTCGCCATGGGTGAAGAACAGGTTCTGGTCGTTCGGGCTGAGCCGCAGCGCCAGCCGGAAATGCTCGAGCGCGGAAGCCGGTTCGCCGCGCAGGTAATGCGTCGTGCCAAGCTGGACCCGGGCCATAACCAGGCTGGGGTTGAGCTGCACCGCGCGATCGAGCAAGGCTTCGGCGCGGAGCGGCTGACGCAGCCACAGTTCGGCAATGCCGCTGAGCATATAGCCGCGCGCGTCGTCCGGGTCAGCGATCACTGCGCGCTGCGCCAGCTTGCGCGCCTCACGCGTGGCATCATCGCCGCCACGTCCGACCCACAGGTCCCACAGCCGCACCCAGGCGAGCTGGATGATCGCTTCGGCCGAGTTCGGTTCAAGCTCAGCGGCCCGTGCAAAGCAAACCCGCGCGGCCGCTGCATCCTCACGGGTCAGCCGGTTGAGGTGCCATTTGCCGCGCCAGATCAGATCGTGGAACGCCGCCCCGCCGCCTTGCTGGCGCAGCGCGTGGCCTTGTTCCTGCTGTTCGATCCGTCCGCCTAGCGCCGCCACTAGTCCGGTGATCAGTTCGGCCACCAGATCTTGCGCAGCATCCAGCGGCAAATCGCTGCGACTGGACCATAGCTGGGTGCCATCAGCCGCATCAACCAGCGTAACCGCCAAGGTCAGCTGATCGGGCGAGCGCCGCAACCGCCCTTCAGCGGCATAGCGCGCGCCCAGTCGCAGCGCGGTTTCGCGCGGGCCCTTACCGTTGGCCGCCGCGGCCAGGCTGGAGCTGCGGGCGATTACCGGCAGCCAGCGCAGCGCTGCCATCCGGTCAATCAAGTCTTCGCTCAGCCCCTCGGCCACGTGATCGAACGCACTGTCGCCGGTCTGGTTGGCAAAGGGCAACACCGCCAGCGCCGGGAGCCGAGCAAATTCGGAGTTTGAAGCGGCGGATTGGGCGGGCTGCGGCGCAGCGGGAGCAGTGCCGGCCGGCTTGACCGCCGCATCGATCCGCACCGCCACTTGCGCGCGTTCGGCCCGCAACCATTCCTCAAATTCATCCGCTCCGGCCAGATCGAGCCCTTCGAGCAGCTCACCCTGCTGGGCCAGTTCACCCGCACCCAGTTCGCGCGCATCGACGCGCACTTGCGCTAGGTTGAGCCAGGCGCGCTGGCTGTCCGCCGCCAGCAAGCCTGCGCCATCCTGATTGACCAGCGCCCTCAGGTTGGACAGTTCGCGGCGCAGGCTGGCCATGCCTTGCGCGGGCGAGCGCATGCCCCACAGCCGGTCTTGCAGCCAGGTCCGGGTCCGCTCGCCCCCGCCCGACAAGGCCAGCATCGCTATCAGCGCCTGCCCGCGCTTGCTGGGCACGGCGATCCGCACTCCGTCCGGGCCGATCAGCCTGAACGGCCCCAGCAAGTAGAGATTGTAACCCCCAGATTCGCGCATGTGACCCTCTATTTCTGCGTACTTATCAAGCATTCAGACTTTTGCGCCTGCTTTTTCACGCTGACCGGACGTTTCGCTCACGCTGGCCGGGCAGCCCTGCTTCAACAGGGACCCGCACCTGCTGGAGCAATCATGACCAACGCCACTTTTCTTGCCCAAGTCTCACACCAGATCGAACTGGGTTATCCCGATGAAGCAATTGCCCGCCTGACGGTGATGCTTGATCTGGCCGCGGCTGACAGCGCCAGTCTGGCTGACGCGCGCAGCGCGCTGCGGGGCCATCCGGTCTTCGCGATGCTGGCGCAGGAACCGGCGATGGCGATCGCCCGCAGCTGCGGACAGGACCGGATCAACCGGCTGATCAGTCAGATTTGCACGCCGCAATGCGCGCCGGAGCTGCCCGCGAATACTGCGATGCTGAGCCAGATCATGGCCGCCAGCAGCTTTCACCGGGCGATCCGGGCCCGCGTCAAACATGCCAGCGAGATGCTGACCAGAGCGTGGCAGGATGGCCGCGCTATTGCCGTGTTGGGAGACAGTTTCGATGCCGAGTTGGCCGGGTTGCGCGGCCGCGACTTGTCCAATCTGACGATCAGCGCGGGCACGCCGCAGCGGGCCCACAGCCTGGCCGCGCTGCTCGGTCCCAGCGCGGCGATTACCGCACTCAGCCCGGCGGACTGGCTGGCTACTGCGGCGCAGGCCGGGGCGGCGTTTGATCTGGTCTATTTGCCGCGCGCCGCAGAGTTGCTCAACACAGCGCAGTTGGTTGAACTGCTGGGGCAGGCGCGGCAAGTTCTCGCCCCCGCCGGGTCGATTGTAGCGCCGGCCTTTCTGGCCGAACGGATTGCGCGTGGCTGGCAGCAGGCCTGCCTCGATTGGCCGGTGCAGGAGCATACCGAGGCGGCGCTGGCCGCGGCCTGCCTGCCAGAACATCTGACAATCCGCGTGCTCGGTGATCAAGCCGGGTGCTTCGTCTGGCTGATCGCCAGTCGGCCAGATGCGGACCAATTCAACCGGGAGGAACGGGGATGAATTCGAGCGAACTGATCAGCGCGATTGCGGGTGGTGACCGCGCCGCGTTCAAGCAGCTGTACCGCGCCAGATATGCTCCGATGGTGACTTTCGCGGGGGCCTTGCTGGGAGGTGACCGGGCCGGCGGAGAAGACGCCGTGGATGACGCGTTCCTCGATATCTGGCGCAGCGCCGCAAGTTTCAGCGGAGCCGGCAGCGCCGATGGCTGGATCCGCCGGATCGTGCGCAACAAAGTGATCGACCAGCTGCGAAAACGCCGCGAAGTGCTGAGCGACGATCCGTGGCAGCTGAGCGGCGCGGGCGAGCCCGGGTCTGCCGACCCTACGCCGTTCGATGCCGCCAGCGCGGCGGGTGAGGCGCAGTCGCTCCGCCTGGCGCTGAGCGAGCTTTCCCCCGATCAGCGCGAGGTGGTGTGGCTGTGTTATTATGAGGAGCTGCCGTTGCGCGATATCGCCGTGCTGGTCGGCTGCCCCGAAAACACGGTCAAGACCCGGCTGTTCCACGCTCGTCAGCGGATGCGCCACAGCCTGGCGGCGTAGAGCTTCATTGGCCAGCCGCCTGATTGACCAGACCGGCGAGTGTCCGGCCCGATAGCCAGGCGCATTCCACCCGCGGGCCGAGCAGCCAGTCACCGCACGCGCCCAGTCCGATCTCACCGTTCCACAGCGCACCAAGGCCGGTCCCAGCCGACAAGGCGAACCGCCAGCGATGCGTCTGCGCGGCGGCGATTTCGGGCAGCGGCTGGGCGATCATCTGTTCGAACGCCCGCGTCAGCTCCGCCAGCACAAGCTCTGGCTCAGCCTCGACATGCTTGGCCGACCATTCCGCTGACGCCTGCACCACCCATGCCTCGTGACCGGCCCGCCCGGGCTTGCCACTGTTGCGCGCGGCCCAAGTGATGGTCCCCGCTCCGCGCAAGGTGTCAGCCACGCCGGTCAACGGCTCGGCAAAGGCCAGCATCACAGTCCAGCACGGCTGCGAGCGTGCGTGCATGGCCTGCGCCGCCAGCTCCAGATCATGCAACGCCAGCAGCGGTGCGGCCTGCTCGGCCGGGATCGCCACGATCACGGCATCGAACGGGCCGTGCGGTCCGGTCGCAGTGAGCACGTGCCAGACCGGGCCGCGCCGGGCGAGCCCTTTGACCAGTTCGCCAAATAGCACATCGTGGTGGCTGGCCAGATCCTTGACCACCGCATTCATCGCCGGGCGGCCGACCCAGGCGTCAACCCCAGCAGCAGGCCAGCGCGCGGCCAGCCCGCGGTGTTCCCAGTCCTGCACCAGATCGGCAAAGCCAGGATCGCGCGCGGTGAAAAACTGCGCGCCGTGGTCAAATTGCACTTCGCCCAGCGGGGCCGCGATCCGGCGGCTTGACATCCGTCCCCCCGCGCCCCGGCCTTTGTCAAACAACTGGACGGAATGTCCCTGCGCAGTCAGCTGCGCCGCGCAAGCCAGCCCGGCCATGCCGGCACCCACGATCCCGATCCGGCGCTTGCGCGCAGGTTCATTCAGCATCGGCCCATCAGCGCCAGAACCTCTTTACGGCTGCTGGCATCGTCCAGAAAGCAGCCGACCAGCTTGCTGGTGACCATGCCGACGCCTGGCGTGCGCACCCCGCGCCCGGTCATGCAGCCATGCTGGGCTTCGATCACCACCGCCACACCTTGCGGCTGGAGATGCTCCCAGATGCAGTTGGCCACTTCGGCGGTCAGCCGTTCCTGCACTTGCAGCCGCTGGGCAAAGCCGTGCAGCACCCGCGCCAACTTAGAAATGCCGACGACCCGATCCTTGGGCAAATAGGCGATTGAGGCGGTGCCAATGATCGGTGCCATGTGATGTTCGCAATGCGATTGAAACGGGATATCGCGCAGCAGCACCACCGCGTCATAACCGCCCACTTCCTTGAAGGTGCGCGACAGATGCAGGCCGGGGTCATCATGATAACCCTGGCAGTATTCGCGCCAGGCGCGGCCCACCCGGGCTGGGGTATCGATCAGGCCTTCGCGCAACGGATCTTCGCCCGACCAGCGCAGCAAGGTGCGGATCGCTTCCTGCACTTCGGCCGGGACGACCATTTTGCCATCACTGGTTTCCGCTTGAATGGACTGCGCTGCAAAATTCATGGTCAGTTCCTTGAAGATCAATTGATAGCTTGCCCGGTTACTTGCCGGCCAATGCGCCCAGAATGGCGACCAGCGCGATCGCTATCCCCTGGAACAGCACGCGCTGGCTCATCATCCGGTTTTGCTGTTTGCCGTGCAGCAGGATGGCTTCGGGATCGCCGGCCTTGATCCGCTCGGCGTCCTTGTAAAAAGCGCCGAGACCGCGAACCAGCGCGACCGCGACAGCCAATCCGCAACCGATGATGAGCAAGATGAAGAATGTTGTCATGTTGCTATAATCGGCCGCGCGCCTAAGCTGCTCAACACGCCCGAACGGGCACCTGTTTCCCAGCAGGAGTTGCAGTAAGGAACCGTCATGCTGCCACGCGCGATGATCGAGAATAGCCCGATTGCGGCAGTAGTCAGCGATCCGCGCTTGCCCGATAACCCGATTATCGAGTGCAACGCCGCGTTCATGACGCTGACTGGCTATGGCCGCGACGAAATCATTGGCCGTAATTGCCGCTTCTTGCGCGGTGAAGGGTCCGAACCTGAGCTGTGCGAGACGCTTCGCGCTGGGGTGCGCGGCCGCCAGCCGGTGATGGTCGAAATCCTGAACTACAAGAAGGACGGCACCCCGTTCCGCAACGCGGTGATGGTTGCCCCGATTTTCGATGCCGAGGGGGAGCTTGAGTATTTCCTCGGCTCGCAGGCCGAAGTGCCCGATGTCGGTATTGCCGGTGCCCCCAACCGCCGCGCCGCCGCGCTGGCCAAGATTGCCAAGCTGTCCAAACGCCAGCATCAAGTGCTGCTGCTGATGGCCGCGGGCAAGCTCAACAAGCAGATCGCTTACGAGCTTGGCCTGAACGAGCGGACAGTTAAAATGCACCGTTTTGCCGTGCTCAAGAACCTTGAGGTGCGGACCAATGCCGATGCCATTCGCCTGGCCATCGAAGCGGGGCATTGACTGCCCTTTTGGGCATGCATTGACTTGGTGTCCGTGGGTCTATCCTACAGAGGATCGGTCCGCTGCCCCCGCTCTGGACCGGTTACCTTGATGCGAAGTCGCGGGCTCACGGGTCGCAGACGCAAGCCCGCGGCTTCGCAACAACTGCCAAGTGCGTTGCCCCGATCGGTTGGTGCAGCGGGCTGCGCTTGCAAACAGCTTGCCCGGTGGGACGCGCAATGGCCAAAATGATCAAGAAGTCCGATTTGCCCAGCAAGCTGTGCGCGCGCTGCGGCCTGGCGTTCAACTGGCGCAAAAAGTGGGCCCGTGATTGGGACAACGTGCGCTACTGCTCGGATCGTTGCCGTTCAGGCAAGCCCGGCGTTTGATCGAGGCTAGGGGGAACGAATTTGGCAGACCACCGGCGCAAAGTGTTTTTCGATGGCGGTTGCCGGCCCAATCCTGGCCGCATCGAAGTGGCCGTGGTGATCGGCGGCAAGGTGCATCACTTCGGCGAGCTCGGCATCGGCAGCAATACTGACGCGGAATGGCAAGCGTTGATCTGTGCCATGGAACTGGCCCAGTCGCTGGGCTTGACCGGAATCGAATTGATCGGCGATTCGGTGGATGTGGTCGGCAAGGCCAATGCCGTCTGGCAAGCCGGGCGCGCCGAAGCTGGCCGCCAGGCAAGGTTTCTGGATCTGGCTGAGCAGGCCCCGCCCGCACGGATCCGCTGGATTAAACGACAGCAAAATCTGGCCGGGATTGCGCTGAACGCGCGCCATCCACGTTAAGTCGTGGGTGCCGGCTCAACCGCTTCCTGGGTGGCCGACGCGGCGTCGCTGGCGCTGGCCGAGGCTGCAATATCGCGGTCGATCGATTTGGCTGAAGCTTCAAGCTCGTGCTGGGCCTTATCAAAGCGCTCGTTGAAATCAGGCTCTTTGTGGCAACCCGCCAGCAGCAGTGCCAAAGTGCAAACTGCAACCGTGCGGCGCATCAGTAACGCTTCCGGTAGCGGACGTTGAGGTTGGTCAGCCCCGACCCGCCAGCCGCTCCCAGAATCGACAGCGTCCGGCTCAGGCTGACCTCAATCTGCGTCGCGGTGAAGCCCTTGGCGTCGGTGATCAGCTCGAGATAGACGTTGTTGCTGATATACCGCCCAGCGCTGATCGCGGTGCCGCGTCCGGTCGCCGCATCGGGTGACAGGATGCTGAGCCGCGACAAGCCCGTGGCGGCGCGCAACTTGCCCATCGGGTTCAGCCCGCCGCCGGTGGCGCGCAGCGAATTGAGCGATGCGGCCAGCTGGACCGCCTGCAGCGGCGATAGCTGGCCGACCGAATTGCCGAACAGGATCCTCGACAAAACCTCGTCAGCGGGCAGTCCGGGGTTGGAAGTGAAGGTGATTTGCGGGGTGAGTGAACGCCCGGTGACATTTACCGATACGGTCACGCCGTCGATATCATCGCTGGCGCTGAGCCTGACGATTGGATTGGCCGGCGCCTCGCCAGTAAAGATAATCCGGCCATCTTGCAGATCAAAGCGCCGCCCGGCAAAATTGAGGTTGCCGCGCACCAGATTGACCTCGCCGGACAGTTGCGGCGCGGTATTGGTGCCGCGCACATGCAGGTCGGCGCTCCATTCGCTGTCGAGCCCCATCCCCGTTACTGTCACCTGATTGGGCGCGGTCAGCGCCACATCAAGCCGCAACCCATCAAGCAGGCCGCGCGGCGAGCTTACCGGTTCATTGCCGGTGTAACGCGGACGGCCGCGCGGCGGCGTGAACCGCACGCCGGTAAGGTCGGGCACCTGCGCCGCGCCTTGGCGGACCAGTTCGTAACGCGAGTCGCTCAGCGCCAGCGCGCCCGAGAGCAAGGCGGTCGACCCCGCGACCTTGGTCAGCCGCAGCTTGCCGGTGGCGGCCGAGGCGATAGTATCGCTGCGCGCGATCCGCGCATTGTCGAGGTCAAAGGCCAGATCCATCGGATAGCCTTGCGCCGAAGACAAGCTGATCGACCCGCGCCCGGCCAGCTTACCCGCGCCGGCAGTTGCGGTGAGTTGCTCTACCTGCAGGCGGTTGCCCACGAACCGGCCCGACAGCACCATGTCGGTCAGCCGGGTTCCGTAAGTCTGATTTTGATAGGTCAGCCGCTCACCGCGCACGATCCCGGTCAACTGCGGGTCTGACACCCGCCCGCTGAAGTCTGCCCCGACTGCCAGTTCACCGGTCAATGACTGGTCGGTCATCCCGCTGAACGACCACAAAGTATCGGCCGGGCCATTATAGCGGATCCCCCCGCCCAGCGCCGCGCCGCTCAGCCGCTGGGTCCAGGTCCCGCCGCCGCCCGGAGGCCCGAAGGTGGCCGCGATCCGCCCGATGACTGCGCCGCGCCGGCGCATCACCGCGTTCATGTTGCCGCCGCTGCCGCTCAGTGTTCCGATCAG
>JANNYT010000098.1:0-19550 GCA_031410255.1 Novosphingobium sp.
GCCCTCTCACGGCTGAAACACGGGTTCGATTCCCGTAGGGGTCACCAGCCAGCTCACCGTTACTTCACCAGCAGCCCCTGCAGCCACCAGATTACCTGCGCTTCCAGATAGACCCGGTGATCGGACCAGCCGTGATCAGTCGCGGCGTGTACTGCAGTGATCCGCTTGCCGCCAGCCTGCCGCACTGCGCCGATCAGTGCATCGGTCTGCGGGGCCAGGCCATCGTCGCTGCTCAGCACCAACAGCGGCATTTTCGCGAGGCCCGGCGCTGACGGCATGAAATCGAACGCCGCGCGGCCAGCAATCAATTCGTCGGCCATCAGCTCGGGTGATGTTCCAGCCAGCGTTTCGGTGTTTTCGCTGGCCATCTTGATGATCCCCGGCCGGTCAAGCCCGCGCATCAGGCCCATGTTGGCGGCAGAGATCAGCCCGGCGCCCAGCAGGCCGTCATCCTGCCCGGCCACCAGCGCGGTCACCCAGCCACCCATCGAATGGCCCATCAGGACCATCCGCTTGGTATCAACGCCCAGTTTGCCCGCGGTGGCCGGATCACGCAGGTAAGCGAGCACGGCCTTCGCGTCCTCAGGGTTCTGCGCGAAGTGGAAATTGCCAGGGCTGCCCCACGATCCGCGGTAGTTGAAGGTCACCACGTTCCAGCCGGCGCGGCGCACCGCTTGGGCCAGGTCGAGGTTCTTCTCATTGCCCGGCCAGCCATGGCACAGCACCAGCGTTGGGTGCGGCCCCGCGCCGCTGGCGAGGTAGGCCACGCCATTGATCTCCACCCCGCCGCTGGGGATGTGCAGCACCTCCATCCGCGCCGGGTGCGCTTTGTCAGGCAGCGGATCGGTGAAGATCGCTGCGGGCAGCGCGCGGCGGTGCGGTTGCGCTGGCTTGGCGCTGAGCGGCGCGGTCAAGGCCAGACTGGTGGCGGCAAGCAGAGCAAGGGTGCGGCGCATGGTGTTCTCCCGGTTTGGCGCAGGCTAAGCGCGCGGCTAGTGAAAATCACGCGATTTCGGAATGACCCGCACATCACGCGGATGCCCGCCGCGCGCTTGCGGACTGGCCTGCAGATCGTCTGACAGGCCGTGCAGCGCCGCCGTCGCATCGGTCAGGTGCGTGGCGATCACGTGGATCACCTCGTCATCGTATTCGACCCGGCCGCGCACTTCCATCAGCCGCGCAGCCATGATCACCTTGCGCTGCTGTTCCATCAGGTCGGGCCAGATCACGATGTTGGCGACCCCGCTTTCATCCTCCAGCGTGATGAAGCATACCCCCTTGGCGCTGCCGGGGCGCTGGCGGATCAGCACCACGCCTGCGACTTGCACCCCGGCGCGGAACTTGCGGGTCCGCAGATCGGCCGCGCGGACGAACCCGCGCTCGGCCAGATCGGCACGCAGGAAGGCCAGCGGATGCGCCTTGAGCGACAGCCGCTGGGTCTGGTAATCGGCCACCACTTCCTCGCTCAGCGGCATCACCGGCAGGCGGGTGGCCGCACGCTCGGCCCCTTCCTCGCGCGCCTGGGCGGCGGCAAACAGCGGCAGATCGGGCGCGGCGATCAGGCTGCGGGCATCCCACAAGGCTTGCCGCCGGGTGAGACCCAGCGAACCCATGCAATCGGCACTGGCGAGCCGCTCGATCAAGGCCGGAGAAAGCCCGGTGCGCTCCTTCAACTCGCGCACATCGCGGTACGGCCCCGCCTCCCGCCCCGCCACAATCCGCGCCGCCGCCGCTTCGGGGAAGCCATCGATCTGCCGCAAGCCGAGGCGGAGTGCGACCTGTTCGCCCAGTTCCTCCAGCGTGCAGTCCCAGCCCGAGGAATTCACATCGACGCCGCGCACTTCCACCCCGTGCTCTCTGGCATCGCGGACTATCTGCGCGGGGGCATAAAATCCCATCGGTTGCGAATTGAGCAGCGCCGCTCCGAACGCCGCCGGGTAATGGCATTTGAGCCAGCTGGAGACATAGACCAGATGCGCAAAGCTGGCGGCGTGGCTTTCGGGGAAGCCGTATTCGCCAAAGCCCTTGATCTGGTTGAAGCAGCGCGCTGAAAATTCGGGATCGTAGCCGCGCGCGATCATCCGCCCGACCATCATGTCTTCCAGTTCATCGACCATCCCTCGGCTGCGGAACGTGGCCATCGCCTTGCGCAGCCGGTTCGCCTCGAGCGGGCTGAACTTCGCCGCATCGAGCGCGATCTTCATCGCCTGTTCCTGAAAGATCGGCACTCCCAAGGTGCGCCCGATGATCGCGGTCAGCTCGTCGGGAGGGCCGTGCGCCGGGCCGGGCGCGGGGATCTCCACCAGCTCGGCCCCGCGCCGCCGCTTGAGGTAAGGATGGACCATATCACCCTGAATCGGCCCCGGCCGCACGATCGCCACCTGGATGACCAGATCGTAGAATTGGCGCGGGCGCAGGCGCGGCAGCATGTTCATCTGGGCGCGACTTTCGACCTGGAACACGCCGAGCGAATCGCCCTTGCACAGCATGTCGTAAACCACCGGATCCTCGCGCGGGACCGTGGCGAGCGTCAGAGCCTGCCCATGATGCGCGCCCAGCAGATCGAGGCACTTGCGGATGCAGGTCAGCATCCCCAGCGCCAGCACATCGACCTTCAGGATCCCCAGCGCGTCGATATCGTCCTTGTCCCATTCGATGAAACTGCGTTCGGGCATCGCACCATTGCCGATCGGCACAGTCTCGCTCAGCGGGCCTTGCGTGAGGATAAACCCGCCGACGTGCTGCGACAGGTGCCGCGGCATACCGATCAGCTGCTCGGTCAAGGCCAGCACCCGGCGCAAGTGCGGATCGGCCAGATCGATCCCGGTTTCGCTGACGACATGCGCTTCCTTGATCGAGCGGCCATGCCCGCCCCACACCGTCTTGGCGAGCGCGCCGGTCACATCCTCGCTCAGCCCCATCACCTTACCGACATCGCGGATCGCCATGCGCGGGCGGTAGTGGATCACTGTGGCGCAGAGGCCGGCACGGTGGCGACCATAGCGCGCGTAGATATACTGGATCACCTCCTCGCGCCGTTCATGCTCGAAGTCGACGTCGATGTCGGGCGGTTCCTTGCGCTCTTCGGAGATGAACCGATCGAACAACAGCGCGTGTTTGGCGGGATCGACTGCGGTGATTTCAAGGCAATAACAGACCGCCGAATTGGCCGCACTGCCGCGCCCTTGGCACAGGATTGGCGGCTTCTGATTGCGCGCGAAATCAACGATATCCTTGATAGTCAGAAAGTACTGCGCGAGGTTCAGCTTGCCGATCAAGGCCAGCTCTCGCAGCACAGTATCGCGCACCGTCTCGGGCAGCCCGGCGGGATAGCGCAGCGCCGCCCCGGCCCAGGTCAGATTGGCCAGATGCTGCTGCGGCTCCAACCCATCGGGGCAGGTTTCCTCGGGGTATTCATAGCGCAGTTCGGTCAGGCTGAAGCGGCAGGCATCGGCCACCGCGCGCGCCGCGCTGAGTGCGTGCGGCCAGCGCCGGAACAATCGCGCTATCTCAGCCGGGCTTTTGAGGTATCGCTCGGCATTGGGCTCAAGCAAGCTGCCAGCCCGCGCCACGGTGGTCTTGTGCCGGATCGCGGTCATCACATCGTGCAGCGGGCGGCGGTGCGCGGCGTGGTAAAGCACATCGTTGGTGGCCAGGATCGCCAGCCCATGCGCGCGGGCCAGCTGATCCAGCTGCGCAATCCGCGCGAGATCGTCGCCCACGTAAAGATAGCTCGCAGCGATGTGACGGAGCGTGGGGAGCTGCCGGGTCAGATGCGGAAGGATTGCGGCGAACGGCGCGGTTAACGGTTGCAAGCCTGACCCAACCCTAACGCTTCCCGCAAGCGCGAGGGCGATCACATTGCTTTCGGCCGCTACGGTGAACTCCGCTGCCAAGTCCGCCGGTGGCACCAACACCAGCTGCACCCCCTCGGCCTGCGCGGCCAGCATCGTCAGCGAGATATCGCACGCGCCTTTGTCCTGCCATTCGCCCTCCAGCGTGCCCATCCGCCCGGCCGAGATCAGCGCGCAGAGCCGGCCGTAGGCCGCGCGGGTGGTGGGATAGGCGAGGAAGGCCAGCCCTTCCGTGATCTCGATCCGCGCGCCGATCACCGGACGCAGCTTGAGCGTCTCCGCCTCGCCGTGCAGCCGAACTACTCCGGCCAGAGTGTTGGCATCGGCGATCCCGATCGCGTCATAGCCCAGCGCAGCGGCCTGCGTGACCAGATCGACCGCGTCAGATGCCCCGCGCAGGAACGAGAAACAGCTGGTCAGCCCCAGCTCGACAAAGTCGGCGCGTTCGGGCGGAACCTCGGCCGGGCCCGCCACGCGGCGGCGTTCAGGGGTCAGCGCACCCTCGGGCATGGCTCACCCGGTCAGCTGGGCGAGCCGCGCTGCAACCGCGCGCAGATCGGCCGCAAAGCGCGCTTCCTCGGTGGCGCGCGGCTGATCCTCCAGCCGCAGCAGGTACGATGGATGGGTGGTGATCCACAGCTCGGCCCCGTCCTCCAGTGGTATGGCCTGCCCGCGCACTTGCTGCACGCTGACCGTCCGGCCCAGCACGCTGCGCGCAGCACTAGCGCCCAAGGCCAATACCAGCTTGGGCCGGACCAGTTCACGCTCGCCCTCCACCCACCAGCGGCACAGGTCGATTTCCTTGGCGGTGGGGTTCTGGTGCAGGCGGCGTTTGCCGCGCGCCGTGAATTTGAAATGCTTGACCGCGTTGGTGACATAGCTGGCCGCCGGATCGATCCCCGCTGCGCCCAATTGCGCGCGCAGCAATTGCCCGGCGGGTCCCACAAACGGGCGGCCGGCCAGTTCCTCGCAGTCGCCGGGCTGTTCGCCCACGATCATCAGCGGCGCGCCCGCCGGTCCCTCGCCCGCCACCGCGCGCGTGCCGGTGCAGCCGATTTCGCAGCGCCGGCACGCCGCGATCCCCGCTGCAATCGCGGCCAGGCTGGCCGGGCGCGGCTGGGTAAAAAGACTCGCCCCTTGCGCCACCATCGCCACCTCGCGCGCCTGCGCCCCGGCGATCAGCCCGGGGATCAACGCGGTTTCGGGCATGTTCTTCCAGTAACGCCGCGGCATTTCCTTGAGCATCGCCCCGATTTTGAGCCGCGCCGGGTTGAAGATTGAGGCATAATAGGTCCGCCATAAATCCTCAGCCGGATCGCCGCCGGGGGCATCCTCGCGCCGCGCGGGCGGGCCTTCGCGCAGCACTTTGCCGTCCCAGTGAAGCGAGCCCGCCGGGGTCAGGATCGACCACTGCAGCGCGGTAAAGCGATTGACGAAAAACGCCGCATTGGCACGCAGAATATGATGCGAAGGTTCAAACCACGCGACGAAGTGCTCGCCCGCATCCCCATCCGCGTCCTCATCTTGCTCCACTGCGCGGAACCGCACGAAAGCGCGCATCTTGTGAATATCGCGGCGCACCGCGCGGGCCAGATCGTGGAGCTGGCGCACGTCGCCATCGGCGGCATCCTCGAGCAAACGCGGCTTGGTCTGCAAGCGCCACAGCAGCCGGTAGAGCAAGGAAAAGCGCTGCGGATTGCTGTGCAGCGCGGCTTTGGCGGCCAGCTCGAAAAAGCCACGCGGTACCCTGGGCGGCGCGGCCCCGGGCGACGCAGTGGGCAGCTGCCCCGCCTCGCTGGCAAACAAGTCGCCGGTCCCCTCACCCGGCACTTCCCACACCACCCGGTCAGGCGGCACAGCGGCCATGATCAGCCGCCGCGCCTGCTCACGCCAACCGGCCAGGTCATCGGGCCCGGCCAGCACGGCCGCGCAGGCATCGGGGAGGCGTAGATCGCGCAGCGCGGTCACGCCGCGAACAGTTCGAGCTGTTCGCTGCGGGGCGGCGCGATCAGCGCCTTGAGGTCGGCCCGGTCGGTCAGCAGCACCGGCCGCCAGTCCGCCGCGACGATGAACGGGCGCAGCTTGGTCACCGAGACGGTCAGCTTGGCAACATCATCGAGCCGCAAAGTCCGGTGCCGCCGCGCCGCCAGGATCGCGCCGACCGCGCGGGTGCCCAGCCCCGGCACGCGCAGCAGCGCTTCACGCGGGGCGCGGTTGACGTCGACCGGAAACTGCTCGCGAAACTTGAGCGCCCAGGCCAGCTTGGGATCGATGTCGAGCGGCAGCATCCCGTCCGCGTCGGCGGCCTGCTGCACCTCGTCCGGACGGTAGCCATAGAACCGCATCAGCCAGTCGGACTGGTACAGCCGGTGTTCGCGGATCAGCGGCGGGCGCTGCAGCGGCAGGACTGCGCTGGCATCGGGGATCGGGCTGAACGCCGAGTAGTAAACCCGGCGAAGGCGGAACTGACCGTAAAGCGAACTGGCCTTGCCGACGATATCGCAGTCGCTCGCCCCGTCCGCCCCAACGATCATTTGAGTCGATTGCCCGGCCGGGGCAAAGCGCGGGGCCGATTTGAACCGCTTGCGCGCGTCCTTGGCCTCGACAATCGAGCTTTTGAGGTGGCGCATCGCACCCTCGATCACGTCCGCGTTCTTGTCCGGCGCGAGCCGGGTCAGCCCGGCCACGGTCGGCAACTCAACATTGATCGAGACCCGGTCAGCATAGAGCCCGGCGCGGTAGACCAGTTCGGGATCAGCCTCGGGAATGGTCTTCAGGTGGATGTAGCCGCGAAAATCGTGCTCCTCACGCAGGATCCGCGCCACCTCGATCAGCTGCTCCATCGTGTGGTTGGAATTCTTGATGATCCCCGAGGAGAGGAACAGCCCCTCGATATAATTGCGGCGGTAAAAGCTCAGCGTCAGGTCGACCACTTCCTGCGGGGTGAACTTCGCCCGCCGTACGTTCGAGCTCTTGCGGTTGATGCAATAGTGGCAATCGAACACGCAGTGGTTGGTCAGCAGCAGCTTGAGCAGCGAGATGCACCGACCATCGGGTGCATAGGCGTGGCAGATCCCCGCCCCCTCGGTCGAACCGATGCCGGTGCCGCCTTTGCTGTTGCGTTTGGCGGTGCCGGATGAAGCGCAAGAGGCATCATACTTGGCGGCATCAGCCAGAATTCCAAGACGTTCGAGCAGCGGTGTTTGAGTCATATGTTCTATGTATGTTCTTTTTGAGCAAGTGGCCAGCCCGTTTGACCATGAGAGCAGGCCGTTGATCGCAAAAAATGCCAAACCGGTGGAACGGATCGGCGGTCCATGCGCTTTGCCTTTAATCGCTGCGCGCGATCCCCTGACATTGCTTGAAAGGCCCAACCATGCACATGACCGAAACCCGCGACGGCGCTCATCTTTACTCCAAGGTCTGGGGCGAAGGCCGCCCGGTGGTACTGATCCATGGCTGGCCGCTGTCAGGCGATAGCTGGGATCCGATCAGCCAAGCGCTGGCCGAAGCAGGGTACAAGGCAATCGCCTATGACCGGCGCGGCTTTGGCCGGTCGAGCCAGCCCTCGGGCGGCTATGACTACGATACCTTTGCTGACGATCTGGCCGCAATCATGGCCGCGCACGACGTTACCGAGAACGCCGCCTTGGTCGGCTTCTCGATGGGCGGCGGCGAGGTGGCCCGCTACATGTCGCGCCACGGCGGCAAGGGCGTCAGCCAGATCGCGCTGATCAGTTCGGTGGTGCCCTATATGCTGCAGGATGAGACCAACCCAGCGGGCGTGCCGCAGGCCACCTTCGACGAAATGACGAAGGGCATGCTGGAGGACCGGGCCAAGTTCTTCACCGGCTTTTTCAAGGACTTCTACGGGGTCGGCATGTTCGAGCATCCGGTCAGCGACGAAGTGCTGCAGCTATCTTGGATGACCGCGATGCAGGCCGGCCTGCGCCCCACCCTGGCCGCTGCCAAGGCCTTTGGCACAACCGATTTCCGCCCCGATCTGGCCAGCTTCACCGTGCCGACCCTGCTGATTCACGGCACCGCTGACCAGACCGTGCCGATCGAGCCGACCGCGCGCGAAGTGGCCCGGCGGGTGCCGCACGCGACCTTGATTGAATATCCGGGCGAGCCGCACGGGGTGTTTGCCACGCAAACCGATCTGTTGACCCGCAATCTGCTCGATTTCCTGAGCGGCAAAGCGCCGGAGGACAATCAGGAAGTGCTCGACGAGATGACCCGCGAGTCGATTTTCGTGGCACCGCTGTAAGGACCCCGCCCCCCGATCAGGGTCCAGATCAGGCGCACAGCCCCTGCACGTACCATTGCGGGGTGCCGCCGCGCCCGTCGGCAGCATGGCCGTGGCGGTAAATCCAGTAACGCCGCCCGGCACTGTCCTCGACCCGGTAATAGTCGCGCAGCCGCGCCGCGCCGCGCTCGCGCCACCATTCGGGTGCGATCCGCTCGGGGCCCTCGGCGCGCGCGATTTCGTGCAGCTGCCCGCGCCAGCGAAAGCGGCGCGGCAGGCCATCGGGGCTGGCGTGGATCACCGCGATCGGCTCGGCCTGGTCGAGCAGCTTGAGCGGGCGGGCATGGAAGGCGAGGCTTTCCTGGCTCCCGCGCGGGGGATCCAGCGGCGGCAACCAGCGCTGCGCCCGTTCGGGCCAGTGGCTCGCCACCGGTTCGGGCCGCCGCACCGCCTCGGCCCCCAGCCGCACGCTCAGCCG
This sequence comes from Novosphingobium sp., assembly GCA_031410255.1. Taxonomy (GTDB): domain Bacteria; phylum Pseudomonadota; class Alphaproteobacteria; order Sphingomonadales; family Sphingomonadaceae; genus Novosphingobium. Next base: position 8,582 of record JANNYT010000098.1, read on the forward strand.
GTCAACCAGCGCCGCCAGGCTGATCCCATGCGCCTCTGCCGCAGCCTCAAAATCGCGCTGGCTGAGCGGCTGCGGCTCACACCATGAGGCGGTCAGCCGCGCCAGCTCGATCCCGAACCCGGCGTCGACATCGTCCAGCTTGGCCGCGAACAGCCGGGTGATATGCGCGCCCGCGCGGGTGGCGGCGGCCAGTTCGAGGCGGCGCTGGACCACCTCGCCATCGACCTTCCACAGCGCCAACTCGAGCCGCCGAGCACCCAGCCCCAGCCCCTCCAGCACGCGCACCAGATCACCCGCCAGATCGCCCAGCACCTGATCGAGCAAGGCCCGGTGGCGGATCGGTTCGACCAGCCGGCGCTGGACCAGCGGCGGCGGCTGCGCCAGCACCGGCAACAAAGGTTCTGGCACCCGGCCGCGCATCTGGTCAAGCCGGATCAGCGGATTGGCGGCGGGCGCACGAACCGAACGGAACCGCCGCGCCAAGGCATCGCGCGCCACGCCCGACAGCTCGTCGATCCGCTTGAGCCCGAGCCGCCGCAGCACCAGCAGCGTCGCGGGATCAAGCCGCAGCGCGGCGACGGGCAGCTGGTCAAGACTGTCCTCAGGATGCAGCACTGCCTGCTCCGGCCCGTAGCGGGACAGCGCCCAAGCCGCGCCGGCCGTGGGCGCCAGCGCCACCCGCGCGGTCAGCCCGCGCGCCGCCAGCCGCTGCGCGGCATCGGCCAGCAAGGCCGCCTCACCGCCGAACAGATGCGCGACCCCGGTGACGTCGACCACCAGCCCATCTGGCGGATCGAGCGCGGCCCATGGACCCCAACGCTGCGCCCACAGCGCCAGCTGTTCCAGCAGCGCGAGGTCACCGGCGGGGTCGGCCGGGGCTGTCGCCAGCCCGGGGCACAGCGCGCGCGCATCGGTCAGCATGGTGCCGGGGCGCAGGCCTTCGCGCCGCGCCGCGTGGTTGACCGCAGTCAGCCGCGGGCCATGCGCGGTTTCAGAAATCAGCGCGGTGGGCAGCGCAGTTGGATCAGCCCGCGCGCTGTCAGCCAGCTGCCAGCGATCGATCGCCAAGCGCGCCAGCCAGATCGCCATGATCCGGCGCGGCGGGCGCTTCTGCGGTAAAATGGCCTTGTCCGTCATCGCGCATGATCCATTGTCCGGGAGGGTGGCTGCGCGCGCGGAACAGCTGCGCCTGCCACGCCGGGGAGCCGGGCGCAGCGGCATTCCAGCGCGGCGGCAGCGAAGGCGCGGCGCTGACCTCCCAGCGCTGCCGCGCCGAGGACAGATCGCACGCTGCATCGAGCCGGATCAGCCACAGCGGCACCCCGTGCACCTCGGCGACCAGGCTGAGCCGGCGCGAGGCAGTGAACGACAACGCCTTGGGATTGCCCGCGATCTCTCCCACCACAAAGGCCAGATCGCGGCAGCGCAGCCCTTCTTCCAGCGCGAACAGCGCGTCTTCGGGGGTCTTGGCGGCAACGTGGAGCAGGCGGTGGCGCAGCGCCGGCGGCAAACCAGGGCGGTACGGTCGCCCCCCGCGCTTGATCGCCGCCGCATCCTGCACCCACAGCCACGAGCGCCGGTCTTGATCATGCGCGCCCAGCTGATCGAGCGCAAAAGCCAGCGCCAGCGCCGCGCCGCCAGCCTCACGCGACGAGGCAAACAGTTCGGCGTGGCGTAGTTCCCCTGCCGCAGGGCGCGGAATTGGCTTGCGCAGCGGGGGATCGACACGCGCAAGGCCGCGGCCGGAGGCGAGCCCCCTCCACCATCCTGCGGACGGTCCCCCTCCCCGTGCCGGGGAGGAATTGGCAGGCGCAGTTTCGGGCACGAGAATCACTCCAATGTTCTATTTATGTTCTCAACTGGCGTGATTCGCAAACAGCTTTTGCAATCGCTCCCCAGCGCAATTGTCACGGCCCGGCGCAGGCCAGCGGAACCACCCCGCCCGCCGCCCGTTCAAACGATACCCTTTCAGGAGACACACCATGAAATACGATCAAGGCAACCCCGAGGAACTGAAGGAAAAGTTCTGGAAGACGCTGAGCGCTTCGCCCTTCCTGATGCTCCAGCTCGATGCCGATCCCGACAGCGCCGCACCAATGACCGCGCAGCTCGACAAGGATGCAAATCACGCGATCTGGTTCTTCACCAGCAAGGACAACCGCTTTGCCGCCACGGGCCCAGCCACCGCTACCTACAGCGGCAAAGGGCATGATCTGTACGCCCGCTTTGCTGGCACATTGACGCAAGAAACCGACCCTGCGCGCAAGGATGCGTTGTGGAACAACTTCGTCGAGGCGTGGTTCCCCGAAGGAAAGGACAGCGCCCTGCTGCTGCGAATGGAGCTGGGCGAAGCCGCCATCTGGTCGGGCGAAATGGGCGCAATCAATACCGCCAAGATGATGCTGGGCATCAACGTGCGCGATGACATGAAGGGCGGCTACGCGCAGGTCGCGCTGTAAACTCCGCCACCGCGCCACAACCAGAACGGGCCGCCCCTGCAGGGACGGCCCGTTTCTATTTGGCCGGGGTTGTAATCCTAGTAACCCTGCGCTGGCGGCCGATCGTCGTCAGCCTCATGCACCTCGGCATGGCCGAGTCCAACGTGGCTCGTGCGGCGCCCATAAAGGTAATAAATCACCAGACCGATTGCGCCCCAGATCGGCAGGACCAGCATGGCCGCAGCCGGCAGGTTGAAGAACAAGAAAATGCACCCGACAATCGTCGCCGGACCGATCAGCCACAGCGCCGGAGTGCGGAAGGCCCGCGGGAAATTCGGCGCGCTTTTGCGCAACATCATCACCGCAATCGCCACCATCATAAACGCGTAAAGCGTTCCGGCGTTGGCAATATCAGCCAATTGGCCAACCGGCAGAAATGCCGCCGCCACAGCCGTGGCAACCCCGGTCAAGAAGGTTACCACATAGGGCGTCTTCCACTTGGGGTGAACCTTCGCCAGCACTTCGGGCAGCAAGCCATCACGCGCCATCACGAAGAAAATGCGGGTCTGACCGAACAGCAGGATCAGGATCACTGAAGGCAGCGCGATGAAAGCCGCATAGCCCAGCATATTGCCCACAGTCCCGAACCCGATCTGGCGCAAGACATGTGCCAGCGCCTCTTTCGAGCAGACCAGCATATCCGCATATTGCGGCAACGCGCACTGCCGCGCGAGCTCTTCCGAACCAGCTGGGAACGGCACGCCGCCCGGTCCCATGATGGGCTGGCCGCCAATCGTGCCGACCGCACCGGCCGCGACCAGCATGTAAAACACCGTGCAGAACAGCAGACTGCCAATCAAGCCAATCGGCACATTGCGCTGCGGATTCTTGGTTTCCTCCGCCGCGGTCGAAACCGCATCGAAGCCAACGTAAGCAAAGAAAATCGTAGCCGCTGCGCCAACCGCACCAACCCCGGTACCAAAGCCGCCGAACACCCCGGCCGGCAGGAACGGATTGAAGTTGGCCATATCGGCCTTGGGCAGCGTCAGGAAGATAAACGCAGTCAGCGCAGTGACCTTGATCAGCACCAGCGCGGCGTTGACGCGGGCGCTTTCCGTGGTGCCGATCATCAGCAGCCAGGTAACCAGCAGCGCAATCACCGCAGCCGGCAAGTTGATCACCCCGCCGGGCGATCCGCCGAGCGCCAGCGGCCCGGCCACCATCCACGCAGGTAGATGGATCCCGAAAGTGTGTTCAAGGATGGTCCCGGTGAAATAGCCCGACCAGCCGACCGACACCGCCGACGCCGCCACCGCATATTCCAGCACAAGCGCCCACCCAACCGTCCAGGCGAGCACTTCGCCCATCGTAGCGTAGGTATAAGTGTAAGCCGACCCGGCAACCGGGATCATTGAAGCGATTTCCGAATAGCACAGCGCCGCGACAATGCAGATCGCGCCGGCAATGCCGAAGGCCAGCATCAAACCCGGTCCAGCTTTTTGCGCCCCGGCGGCGGTGAGCACGAAAATGCCCGTGCCGATCACACAGCCGATCCCGAACAGGGTCAACTGGAACGCTCCAAGCGTGCGATGAAGTGATTTCTTTTCCGCCGTTGCCATAATGGCCTCCAGCGATTTGACGCGACCGAACATTCCGTTCCCCTAAAATATCGCCGGGCGCGTGTTGGCACCTCGGATCTAAGCTGGCCGGGAAGCTAGCGGCGGCGGCCATATTGGCAAGCCTTAACTGCCCGCTCTTCCCCAGATTGCGCCAAGCGGCTAAGCCGTCCCGATGTCCACGACCTTTCAGCTCGATACGGCCACCAGCCGCTCCCATCCCACCCCCACGCCGCTGCGCCGGATGACCATTCCGGCGATCCGCCAGCGCAAAGTGGACGGTGTCACCGCCGAGCCGCTGGTGATGCTTACCGCCTATACAGCGCGGCAAGCGCAGCTGCTCGATGAACATTGCGATCTGATCCTGTGCGGGGATTCGCTGGGCCAGGTGATCTATGGCCTGCCCAGCAGCCTGCAGGTCACCACCGAGATGATGATCGCCCACGGTGCCGCAGTCGTGCGCGGATCATACCATGCAGCAGTGGTGATCGACTTGCCGTTCGGCAGCTATGAGGCATCGCTTGAACAGGCCTTCGCCACCGCCTCACGCGTGCTGACCGAAACCGGGGCCAGCGCGGTCAAACTGGAAGGCGGCGCGGTGATGGCGCCAACCGTGGCCTTCCTCAACCAGCGCGGGATCCCGGTGATGGGGCATATCGGGCTGACCCCGCAGGCGGTCAACGTGCTGGGCGGGTACAACGCGCGGGGCCGCAGCCAGGCCGAGGCGGACAAGATCGTCAGCGATGCCGTCGCGCTCGATCAGGCCGGTGCGTTTGGGATTGTGATTGAAGGCGTGGTCGAGCCAATTGCGATCGCCGCCACCAAAGCCGTTTCCTGCCCGACCATCGGGATCGGCGCCTCGGCGCAATGCGACGGGCAAGTGCTGGTCACCGAAGATATGCTGGGGATGTTCGACCGGGTGCCGCGCTTTGTGAAGCGTTACGCCGAGATTGCCGAGCTGATTTCGGGCACTGCGGCGCAGTATGCTGCGGAGGTGCGCGATCGCTCGTTCCCCGGCTCCGAGCAGACTTATCAGCCCAAGAAGAGCTAGTTTGGTTTGAGCCGCGCGGCCAAGGGCGCGGCGATCACCAGCTGGACCAGATGATACAGCAAGATCGGCAGCAGCACGATCCCGGCGGCTTGCGGCGCGAACAATACGGCGGCCAAGGGCGCGCCCATGGCGATGCTCTTTTGCGCGCCGGCGAACAGCATGGTCACCCGGTTGGCGCGGTCAAGCCGCAGCGCCCCGCCCAGCAGCCAGGCTCCGCCGTGCGCGAACAACAGCAACAGCGCGGTCCCGCCCGCCAGCCACAGCCACCCGGCGAGATCAACCCGGTCCCAGAAGCGCTGCTCAACCGCGCCGGAGAATGCAACGTAAACTGCGATCGCAATCGAACTGCGGTCCATGCCGGTCACAAGTTTGCGGTGTCCGCGCGCCCACTCGCCCAGCCAGCCCTGCGCGATCTGGCCCAGCACGAACGGCACCAGCAGGATCGCCACAACCTTGAGCAAGCCATCGGTATGCAGCGCAGTATCGCCGCCGCCGGCCAGCAGTGAAAACAACGGCGCGGTGACGAACACTCCGAGCAAATTGAGCAGCGCCGCCGCCACCACCGAACTGGCTACATTCCCGCCTGCGAGCGAGCTGTAAGCAGTCGCCGATTGGACTGTTGAGGGCAGGCAGCCGAGGAACAGAAACCCCAATGCAAGCAGCGGCGGCATCCAGCCCTGCCCCAATTGCCACAGCAGCCACCCGGCCAGCGCCATCGCGCCAAAACACCAGGCTACCAGTGGCCACAGCAAACGATGGTTGCTCAGCCCGGCCATAACCTCGTGACGCGGCAAGCGCAGGCCGTTGAGAAAGAACAGCAGGAACACCGCGGCGTTTGACACGCCCTGTGCCGCGCCGCGCCAGGCACCGCTGACCGGCAGCAGCGAGGCCAGCACAATCGCAGCCAGCAGTAGCCGCACCATCGGGTCGATCCGGGCGAGCACTCAGCGCCCGGCGAGCGAGACCGGCGGCGCGGGCGTGGCGGAAAAGCGCGGCGCGGGCGCGGGCTGGATCATCCCGCCGTCTTCCACAAACGTGCCGCGCACCACATTGTGCGGATGCTGCGGTGCTTCGCGCAGGCTCAGCACCGGGGCAAAGCAGATGTCAGTGCCGTCCATGATCGCGCACCATTCGTCGCGAGTCTTGGTCAGAATCAGCGCGGTCATCCGCTCTTTCAGCGGGCCCCACTGCGCCGGGTTCATCTGCTGGGCAAAGTCGGGGTCGCCGGTCAGCCCGGTCTTCTCCAGCAGCAGCGCGTAGAACTGCGGTTCGATCGAGCCGAGCGAGATCCATTTGTCGTCGCTGGTCTCGTAAGTGTCATAAAAATGCGTGCCCGAATCGAGCAGGTTGACCCCGCGCTCATCGCGCCACTGGCCATTGCCCAGAAAGGTGTAAGTCATCGCCGAAAGCACCGCCGCACCATCGACCATCGCGCAATCGACCACCTGCCCCACGCCGGTGCTGCGCGCGTGGAGCAAGGCGGCAACCACGCCGAACGCAAGCAGCATCCCGCCGCCGCCGAAATCACCCACGGCATTAACCGGGAAAGTCGGCTTTTCGCCCGCGCGGCCATAGGTGTGCAGCGCGCCTGACAAGGCGATGTAGTTGATGTCGTGCCCGGCCAGCGGTGCCATCGGGCCTTCCTGCCCCCAGCCAGTCATGCGCCCGATCACCAGTTTCGGATTGAACGCCAGCAAAACATCTGGGCCAATCCCGAGCCGCTCCAGCACGCCCGGGCGGTTGCCTTCGATCAGCGCGTCGGCACTGGCGGCCAGCTCTTTGAGCTTGGCAATTGCCGCCGGATCCTTGAGATCAAGCTCGATCCGTTCGCGGTTGCGGTTGAGGATATCGCGATTGCCATTATCCCCGAACCGCCCGCTGGTGCCGGGCCGTTCGACCCGGATCACCCGCGCGCCGTGATCGGCCAGCATCATCCCGCAGAACGGCGCCGGGCCAATCCCCGCCAGCTCGATAACGGTTACCCCAGCAAGCACTCCGGCCATGTCATCCCTCACAATTTAATCGCGCGATGAAATTGGCTTTACGGCGGTTGCGCGCCTTGTCGAGGGGCTAGTGCAGTTTCTTGGCTGTTGCAGCCAGCAGCGGGTTATCGCCGCCGCCGCGCTTAGCCATTTCGAGCAGTTGACGGGCCAAGGCCGGATTCTGGCCCAGCTCAGCCAAGGCCATGGCATAGGCCTGCGCGGCAACCGGGCTGGCCGGTTGCAACTCCCTTGCCCGCCGCGCCGCCTCCAGCGCGCCGGCCGGATCGCCGCTGCGCAGCCGGGTCAGGCTGAGGTCAGCCAGCAAACGAAAATCGCGGTTGCCGCCGCGCAGCCGCAGGTTTTCGAGCAAGGCGCGTGCCGTCCCCCAATCGCCCGCCGCTGCCGCCTGATTGGCGGCGATGCGCGCTGCCAATCGGCTCCCAGGAAATGCGATCAGATATTGCACCAATAGCGGCTGCGCCATTGCGCCCTGCCCGGCCTTGTCAAAGGCCAAGCCAATCCGCAGCAAAAGTTGATCGGGAAAGCGCACCCGCGAAGACAAAAGGTAATGATCGAGTGCGGCCCCGCCAGCGCCTGCGCTTAACTCGACATCGCCCATCAGGCCCTGCGCATCGGCTGACCCGGGACGCAGCTGGACAAACCGCCCCGCCACGCGTCGCGCACCATTCAGGTCGCCAGCGGCCAGCAAGCTGCGGACATACGGTAGCACCGCGCCCAGCGCCGCCGGATTGGCAATGGCTCGCGCGGCATAAGCGGCTGGACCTTCACGCTCGGCAATTGGCACGAATGGCGGCAGTGATGCAGCCGCCGCGCGGTCAAGCAGCGGAGCCGCGGCGGCGCGATTGCCTTGATTTTCCAGCGCCCGGCCCAGCAGCGTCAGCAGATACGGCGAGGCATCGCCGCGCTGGTCCAGTCCACCGAACCGCCCGAACAGCTCGCCGTAATCGCCCGCATCGTATAACGCGCGGGCGAGCAGCAGTTGCACCCGCTGGTTGGCTGGTTGCGCATCGGCCAGCGGCGCGAGTTGCCTGATCGCAGCATTGGCGTTGCCCGCTTCCAGTTCGAGCACCCCCGCCACCAATTGCCCGGCTGGCGTCGCGGCCAGTTTGCCGCTGGTCCGATTGAGCAGCGCGCGGGCCAACTCAATATCACCCGCCCGCGCAGCAACGACGGCGGCAAAGAAGAACCCGTGCGGATCGCCGCTGCGCGCAATCAGCCGCCGCGTCACCGTCAGCATGGCGGCGCTCTGGCCGTCTTCGCCCAGCGCGGCGGCATAGCCGGTCAGCAGCGCAGTATCGTTTGGCGCTTGCTCCAGCGCATGTTCGTAGATCGGAATGGCCGCTCCATAGCCCAGCGCATCGCGGGTCAACTCCGCCTGAAATTCGAGTGCGCGGGGATTGTCCGGCGCGAATTCAAGCGCGCGCTGGACCGCGTCCATCGCCTGCAAGTGCTCGCCGCCGACATAACGCAACCGGCCAATTTCAATCCACAGCAGCGGATCTTTTGGATTGGCGGCCAGCCCGCGATCGAAAGCTTTGCCGGCCGCGGGAAGGTTCCCTTCGGTTCGTTCCAGCAAGCCGCGCAGCCGCCAGCCTTGTGCTTGGGTGCCCTTGGAAAATTGGCCGGGTCCGAGCCAAAGCCGGGCTTTGCCCAGCTCGCTCTGATCGAACATCGCCTCACCCATCGCGGCAGCCACTTCAGGGCGGGTCGCGCCAGCAGTCAGCGCCCGTTGCAATTCGGCTTCTGCAGCGATCCCGTCACCTCGCGCCAGCGCCTTGTTGGCCGCCTCGACGTGGCGCTTGGCGGCGTCGGGCAGTGCTGCGCCCGGTGCCGCCATGACCAGCACCGCTGCGGCACAAATCGAGCTAGCCAGGATGCGCAGCGGCGTGGCCATGGTCAGGCCTGCAAGTCGTATTGCTTGAGCAGATCATACAGCGTTGGGCGGCTGATCCCCAGCAGCTTGGCAGTGTTCGAGATGTTACCTTCGCTGCGCGCCAGAGCGTGGCGGATCACCTTGCGGTCTACCGCCTCACGCGCGGACTTCAGATTGAGCACCTGCCCGCCCGCCGCGTCGGGTTCGGCCAGATCAAGGTCGACCGCGCCAATCAATTTGGTCTCGGTCATGATCACTGCGCGCTTGACCCGGTTTTCCAGTTCGCGAACGTTGCCCGGCCACGCCCAGGCGTCGATTGCCGCGAGCGCGTCGGGCGCAAAGCCCTTCACCGCCGGGTTCATCTCGCGCGCAAACCGCCCCAGAAACGCCTTGGCCAGCAAGGTTGCATCGCCTGGCCGCTCGGCCAGGCTGGGGATTTTGACGACGATTTCCGCCAGCCGGTAGAATAGATCTTCGCGGAACTGCGTGGCGGCGATCATCGCTTCAAGGTCCTGATGCGTCGCGCAAACGATGCGAGTATCGACTGCGATCGACTTGCGCGAACCGACCCGCTCGATCACGCGTTCCTGCAGGAAGCGCAGCAATTTGACTTGCAACGGCAGTGGAATATCGCCCACCTCGTCAAGGAACAGCGTGCCGCCATCGGCCAGCTCGATCTTGCCCTCGGTGGTTTTGACTGCGCCGGTGAACGCGCCTTTCTCATGCCCGAACAGTTCGCTTTCCAGCAAGTTCTCCGGGATCGCCGCGCAGTTGATCGCGACGAACGCCCCGCCCGAACGGTCGCTGGCATCGTGGAGTCCGCGCGCGAGCAATTCCTTGCCGGTGCCGCTCGCGCCCAACAGCATCACCGAGACATTGGTGTTGGCGACGCGCTCAATCGTCCGCGCGACTTTGATCATTTCGGGCGCGGCGGTGATCATCCGGCCGAGCACCTTGTTGTCCTCCCCACTGCGCGCGGCGAGCTGGCGGTTCTCCGCCTCGATCTTCTGCAATTGCAACGCGCGGCGCACGATCAGACCCAGTGCCTCGATATCGACCGGCTTCTGGTAAAAGTCGTAAGCGCCCTTGGCGATCGCCTGCAACGCGCTTTCGCGGGCGCCGTGGCCCGAGGCGACGATCACTTTGGTGTCTGGTGTTAGCGCCATGATCGCATCGAGCACCGCAAACCCCTCGCTGGTGCCATCGGCGTCTGGCGGAAGGCCCAGGTCAAGCGTCACCACCGCCGGTTCTTCGCTGCGCAAGGCGATCAGTGCGCTGGCCCGGTCGCCCGCGATGATCACTTCGAAATCGGGCCAAGCCCATTTGAGCTGGGCTTGCAGACCGGGATCATCTTCGACGATCAGCAGTTTGGGTTTGGCATCGGACATTCAAGCGACCTTCGTTGCAATGGCGGAACTGGCGTCCAGCGTCTTGAGCAGCTGCGCCGCCTCGGCCAGCGGCAGGCGAATGACGAAGCGGGTGCCCAGTCCCTCGCGGCTTTCGACGTCGAGTTGCCCATTCATCGCGCGGACCAGCTCACGCGCTTCATAGGCGCCGATCCCGAAACCGCCTGGCTTGGTCGAATCGAACGGCTTGAACAGCCGGCTGCGAACGAATTCTGGGCTCATCCCAGAGCCGGCGTCGACCACCTCGATCAATCCGTAAATCCCCTCGGTGCCGACCCGGACGAACACCGGAGCATCGACGGCGCTGGCATCAATCGCGTTCTGGACGAGATGCAGCAGCACTTGTTCCAGCGAGCTGCGCTGAGCAGCGACTTCAACCGGTTCCACTTCAACCAAAGTCACCGGGTGACCATTGCGCAATTGCGCGACGACGCCTTGCGCCACGCTGTCGGCCCGGACTGCCTCGATCGCCGCGACCGACGGCGCACCATAGCGCGACAGCCGGGCCAGCAGCGCGTTGAGCTTGTCGGCTGAATTTCGCAGAGTCACCAGCATATCGGCGCGGAACTCGGGGTTCTCGGC
>JANNYT010000099.1:0-27116 GCA_031410255.1 Novosphingobium sp.
GCGAAGTCTACTTCACGCCGCAGCCGCCAAACCCCGCAAGTCCGCATCAGAACTTGTACGTGAACCCAGCCAGGAACCGGCGGCCATACCGCTGGTAATCGATCACCTGACGCGGATCGCCGCCGTTATAGGTTACGAACGGTTCGTTGGTAAGGTTCTGACCCTGGACGTAAAGCGACAGCCCCTGAAACGCGCTGCCTTCCTGGAAATCATAGCCGATCTGTGCATCGACGATGGTTTCCGGTGCCGCGCGGCGACGGGTGCGATTGGCGGCAAAGCCGGATACTTCACCCACAAAGGTAGAACGATAGCGGACCGATCCGCGCAGGTTGAACCCGCCCTTTTCGAAGAACAGCGTGCCATTTGCGACGTACTTCGAATAGCCGGGAAGATCTTCGGCCGCCGCGCCCGGGCTCGGCTGAATCTTGGTCTTGGTGTAGCTCAGCCCGCCGGTCATACCAAAGCCATCGAGCGCCGGGATCAGCTCGCCAAACGGCAGCGTTGCCGCCAGCTCGGCCCCATAGATCGTGCCGCCCTTGCCGTTGACCGGAACATTGATCACCGCGTTGGGTGAGAAGGTGATCCCGACACCCGGTGAAGCCAAGGCCAGCGATGAGGTTGGGATGACCACGTCCTGATTGTAGATGTAGCTCTTCAGGTCCTTGTAGAAGAACTGCAGCCCGATAAAGCCCTTGGTCCCGAAATACTTTTCGAAGGTCAGGTCAGCCGCGTTGGCACGCCAAGGTTCAAGATAGGGATTGCCCGAACTGCCAGTGACATTGGCCACGGTACCGGTGATCTGATAGCCGACGCTGGCCGAAGCGCGCATGTCATCGAGCCGCGGCCGGATGATTTCGCGCGCCGCAGCAAAGCGGATCACGAAGTCGCTGGGCAGGCGCAGCGACAGGTTAACGCTGGGCAGCACGTCGGTATAGCTGTGCTTGGCCACGCGCACGGCGGTGCCGATGTTAGGCGAACCGTTCGGGTTGGTGCCCAAGTAAACCGCGCTGGCGCCAGTCGAGGTCTGATCGGTCGAGATGATCTGCACCCCGAAGTTGCCGGTCAGCCGCGCCGAGCCAATATCAGCCTTGATGTTGGCCTGCGCATAGCCGGTCATCAGGTTTTCACCGACCCGGTAGCTCTTGACCACCACATCGCCATAGGGATTGGGGACCAGTTTGTAGATGCCCGCATTGATCAGCGCGAGCGGATCGTAGCTGATCACCGGACCAAGGCCGAGATAAGCGAGGTTGGTGGTGCCCAACCGGAACTGGGTGGGCACGGGCAGGCTGACATTGCCAGTGGTGTTAGCGGCCAGGCCAATGAAGAATTCATCAGGCACCAGCGATTTGGTGCGGCTGGTGTAGTTGAGGCCAACCACCAGGCTTTCCAGCGCGCCGTCGAAGTGGTGCCCGACTTCGCCGTGGAGCTGGTACAGCTTATCGTTGACGATGCGGTTGTTGTAATAACCGTCTTGGCCGCCATCAATCCGGGTGCCGTTGGTGGCAATCTGGGTGCCGCCCCAGCCTTGCGGGCTGGTCAGCAGGATCGTGCCGAAATCACCGTAATTGATGTTGTGCGTAAAGGTCGTGCCGGTCGCGCTCGAATTGAAGCCGATCGTGTCGGTCGCGCCCACGCCCGCGCGGCCGGTGCCCGAATAGCTTTCGATCGCCAGCTCGTTGCGGTCGGTTTCCGAATAGCTGGCATCGAACATCGCATCCCAGCCATCGTCGCCCTTGTAGCTGGTGTTCCAACCGAACGAATAGAGCTTGGCGTGGCGTTGGAAGGCATCGTTGCGCAGTACGCCCTTGACGCCCGAGAACGATCCTTGCGTGATCAGACCATTGGAAACGGTGTAGCCCGGATTCAGGGTAACGCCGCCGCCCCAAGCCAGCGGAAGCTCGATCCCGCGCTTGATATTGTCGTCCTTGAAGTTCGAATAGAATGCATCGACCGTGCTGGTCAGGGTCGGGGTCAGCCGCAGTTCCAGCGTGCCCTGCAGGCCAAGGCGCTTGAGGCGGCTGGACGTGTTGTAGCTCTTTTCGCCGCCAATAACCTTGGTCCCGCCAGGCCCATCGGCATAGCCCCAGGCGTTGAATTCCTGCGTCTGGTAAGCTTCATCGACGTAGCTGGCCGACAGGGCGAGGCCGATCGTGTCATTGTTGAACTGATCGATATAGACCCCGTTGACGCGGTAGCCGGTGTCTTTCGATCCGGCATTGAGCTTACCCAGCGAAGCGTAAGAACCACGCGCGCCAATCGACACCACCCGCTTGCCCGCTTCAATCGGGCGGATCGTGCGCAGATCGACCGTGCCCGACAGGCCCTGGCCGATCAGGCTGGCCATCGGGGTCTTGTAGACATTGACCTGCCGGATCACTTCAGCCGGATACTGGTCATACTCAACCGCGCGGTTATCGCCGGTCGAGGTCTGTTCGCGGCCGTTAAGCAGCGTGGTTGAGAAGTCTGGCGCAAACCCGCGAATGGTGATCGAGTTCGAGCGGCCCGAGAGCCGCTGCGAGGTCAGACCCGGCAAGCGCGCAATCGATTCGGCAATCGAGGCATCGGGCAGCTTGCCGATGTCTTCGGCCGAGACCGATTCGACGATCTGGTCAGAGGTCTTCTTTTTGTTGACGGCGTTTTCAAGACTGGCGCGGTAGCCGACCACGGTGATCGCCTCGCCACTGTCGGCATCATCGGCCGCCGGGGCCGGATCTGCGGCGGCTTGCGCCAGCGCGGCGCTGGGCAGCGCGAACAAGGCAATCGTTACGGCCAATGCCGAAACGCCGGAAAAATTGGTACGAAGAGCCACGACTATCCCCTCCAGAGACTGTGCCGTCAGCTTGAATGCTGCGGCATTTTGATTCCCAAAACGTCACTGTCCGCTGGTCTGCGGATCTAACGTTCGCAGCCTGATACGGCGCGTGAATGGCAATCTGGAAGATGGCATACGTATACCCATTTTATGCATCGCGTCGGCTGTGGCCCGATTGTCACGGCTTTATGCAGCAATATTCAACCGATTGCAGCCGCGGTAGCAAGCGCGTAGCATCCTGATCGGGGAAGGCCTCAGGCCGGGAGAGACAATGGGCCGCAAGCGCTCAAACAAGCCGACGAGCTTTGACATAGCTTACCGCGCCGGGGTGTCGCAGCCCACGGTCAGCCGGGCTTTGCGCGGGTCCAAATCGGTCAGTCTGGCCACCCGCCAGCGGATCGAGGCGATCGCGCATGAGCTCAATTATCAGGTCGACAAGAACGCCTCATCGCTACGCTCGCAGCGCTCAAACACCATCGCCTTGCTGTTCTTTGAAGACCCGACGCCGGACGGAGCTAACATCAATCCGTTCTTCCTCGCGATGCTCGGATCGATCACCCGCGCCACTGCCAACCGGGGCCTCGATCTGCTGATCTCGTTCCAGAAGATGGAGGACGATTGGCACGTCCGCTATCAGGACGCACACCGCGCCGACGGGCTGATCCTGCTGGGGTACGGCGATTACACGCAGTACGAAAGCCGCCTGACGCAGCTCGTGGCGAGCGAGACGCAATTCGTGCGCTGGGGCTCGGTCCGCTCGGACAATATCGGCGCTACCGTGGGATCGGACAATGTCGGCGCTGGGCGTCTGGCGGGCGAGCATCTGCTGGCGCAAGGCCGTACCCGGATCGCCTTTCTGGGCCAGGCTGACGAGCACTATCCCGAATTCGCCGATCGCTATGCCGGGCTGTGTGCCGCCATGGCGGAGGCCGGCTTTCCCGCCGACCTAGCCTTGCAACGCGGCGCGCTGAGCAGCGAGGGCGATGGCCACGCTGCGGTTCAGGCGCTGCTGGCTTCAGGCAGCCAGTTCGACGCGATCTTTGCCGCGAGCGACCTGATCGCAATCGGCGCGATGCGCGCACTGGCCGAGGCTGGGCGGCACGTACCGCGCGACGTGGCCGTAATCGGCTTCGACGATATCCCCGCCGCCAGCCTGACCAGCCCGCCGCTGACCACGATCGTCCAGGACCTCAATCAGGCGGGCGAACTGCTGGTTGAAACGCTGCTGGCGGCGATTCAGGATCACCCCACCCCCAACCGCTCGCTGTCCGCGCGGCTGATGGTGCGGGGGAGTACGCTTTTGTCCGGCTGACGCCGGTGCGGGGACTCGACAGGGTTTCCCTTGCGGCAAGAACGTATTCGTATGCCTGTTGCCGCCCGCCGCTACGCGTGCAACCTCTCACGGCTGGGACTGGGAGAGACAAAAACATGGAAAAACCGCGCCAGAGTTGGGCCGGGCTGGCCAATATCAGCTTCGGGTTCTTCGGCATCCAGATCGGCTTTGCGCTGCAGAACGCCAATATGAGCCGGGTGTTCCAGTCGCTCGGCTCCAGCCTCGACGATCTGTCTTGGCTTTGGGCTGCAGCTCCGCTCACCGGGCTTTTGGTCCAACCAATCATCGGGCACTTGTCTGACCGCACCTGGCTGGGCCGGCTGGGGCGGCGGCGGCCGTACTTTCTGGTCGGCGCGGTGCTGGCAATGATCGCCCTGCTCGGCATGCCGCAGGCCAATGCCTTGCTGGCGGCGGCGCTGCTGCTGTGGCTGCTTGATGCCAGCTTGAACATTTCGATGGAGCCGTTCCGCGCGTTCGTCGGCGATATGCTGCGCAAGGACCAGCACAGCGCGGGCTACGCTGTGCAGACCGCCTTTATCGGCGCGGGCGCGGTGGTCGGTTCGATCTTCCCCTACCTGCTCGACCAGCTGGGCGTATCGAACGACGCGGCCGGTGGCGGCATCCCCGATACGGTACATTACAGCTTCTGGGCCGGCGGCGTCGCGCTGTTTGCGGCAGTGCTGTGGACCGTGCTGTCGACCAGCGAATACTCTCCCGAACAGCAGCGCGCCTTTGGCGAAGCGCATGAAGACAGTGCACAGACGCAGGCGTCACTGGCGCAGCGCAGCCTCGCCAGCGGGTTGCCATGGATCGGCGCGGGGCTGTTGGTAATAGCGGCAGTGCGGCAGTGGGGCTTGGAAAAGGAGGTCTATCTGCTCGGAGGTCTGCTCGCGGCCTATGGCGCCGCCTCAATCCTCGGCATCCTGCAGGCCCGCGCGGGCAAGCCGAATGCCATGCTGGCGAGCATTGTCGGCGACTTTTCTGGTATGCCGCAGCTGATGAAGCGGCTTGCCTTGGTCCAGTTCTTCAGCTGGTCGGCGCTCTTCATCATGTGGATCTACACGACGCCGACCGTCGCCAAGGATTTCTTCGGCTCGACCGATCGCGCGAGCATAGCTTTTCAGGAAGGCGGCAACTGGGTGGGCGTGTTGTTCGCGGTCTATAATGGCGTGGCGGCAATCGCGGCGCTGACCCTGCTGCCTTTGTTCTCCGCCCGGTTCGGTAAAGCCCGCACCCACATGTTCGGGCTGCTGTGCGGCGCGGCAGGTTATGCCAGCTTCTTCGTGATCAAGGACCCCACGTGGCTGCTGCTGAGCGAGCTGGGCGTCGGCATCGCCTGGGCCTCGATCCTGGCCATGCCTTATGCGATCCTGGCGAGCAGCTTGCCGCAGGCCAAGCTGGGTATTTACATGGGACTGTTTAACGTGTTCGTGGTGGTGCCGCAGCTGCTGGTCGCGACCGTGATGGGTTCGATCATGAAGGCGTTCTTCCCCGGCCAACCGCTGTGGACCATGGCTTTTGCAGCGGGCACCCTGGTGCTGGCAGCGGCGGCGATGAGCCGGGTCAAGGTGCCGGGTGAGGGTTAGAAATCCGCTACCACTTGCAAGGTAAACGCACGCGGGGCGGAGTAAGTCCAGCCGCCGCTGGTCGAGACTTGCCAGCCATAATTGCCCAGCACATTCTGGACTAAGGGCCGCAGCAGAAAGGTGCCCGAGCTGAGGTGAAACCGGTAACGCGCGCCGAGGTTGACCACGGTGCGCGGGGCGGCCGACAGCGTGTTCGCGCTGTTGCCGGTCCGGCTGGAAAAACTCTCCACCGTCAGGTCGAACGAAAGCGGGCTTTTGCCGCCACCCGCGCGCCAGTCGAAGTTGAGCACCCCATGGCGGCGGATCTGCCCGACCGGGCGCGGCCCGATCTGGCCGCTGCTGACAGCTTCGCCCGATATGCGTGGATCGAGCAATAGTAGCCCGCCGACCACGTTCAGCCCCGGCACGATCTGCCCGGTCAGCGACAGCTCGATCCCGCGATGGTTGAGGCTGCCAAGCTGGCGGTAACGCAGCCCCGCGTCGAGGTTGTAATAGGGCTTGGTGATGCTGAACCCGCCCGCGATCAGCGTCAGGTGCGAAGTTAGCGCCAGCTTCACCCCGCCTTCGATCTGGCTGGTGTGGGTCGCGGGCGGCGCTTCGGAGCGATTGACCGCCACGTCGGGCGCGATCAGCGCTTCCTCCTGCCCCTGCGAGGCCCCGGCGTAAAGGCTCAGCCGCTTGGTCAGGCTGAGCGAGGCCGACATGTTCCAGGTGATCGGCCGGTCCTGCGTGACCGGGTCGGCCACCAGCGGATCGGCAAAATCGACCGCCTTGGTATAGCTGGTCTTGGATATTCCGGCATCGAGCGCAAAGCCCCGGCTGGATACCAGGCTCCAGGCGAGGCCATAAGTCAGTTGATCCACCCGGTCGCGGCTCTTGGGGCCGATGGCGTAGACCGGCTCTGGCAAGGGTGCGCGGGCCAGCAACGACGAAGCCCCGAACTGGAACGCCGCGCTGCCGCCGAACCGCCGGACCTTGTGCCGCCCGCGCAGCGACAACGTGACTTGCTGGCCGAGCGAGCCGCTGTGCCACCGCCGTACCAGCCGCGTTTCCCCCGATAGCGAGGCGTCGAACGACCCGGCATCGGCGACGATTCGGTGACCACTCGAAGTGCCATTGCTCTGCACTCCAGTGTAGAGATCGGCGAAGGCGGTGTGCAGATCACGGCGGGTGTAGAACAGCCCGCTTTCGAGCCGCAGATCCTTGCCCAGCGGCAGCTTGCCGATCGCGCCCCACAGCCAGGTATCGGTGCTGCGCGGGGTCCAGGCTTGGCTCAAGTCCTCGCCGCGCTTCAGCTTGGGCGGTCCGGCAGTCCCGGTCAGGAACAGCGTTGGCCGCGCCTCATCACTGCGCAGCCGCAAGTCACCCGCGAACAGCAGCAGCTCTGCGCCGGGAGCGGGACGCCACGCCAGCGAAGCCCCGAACGTCTGCACCAGGCCAGTCCCGCCTTCGGTCCGGTGAGTGCGGCGCATGCCAAATCCGCCCGCCAGCCCCAGCCGTTCCCCATCGAGCGGCTGCTTGAGTTCGATCGATCCGCCCGGCCCGAGCGAACTGGTCGAGCCGTTGTCGAGCGTAATGCTATAGCTGTGCCTGGCGCCTGGCTGAGTCAGAGAATAATCGACCAGTCCGGTCGGCGCGGGGAACGGATAGTGCTGCGAGGCCGGGCCAACCCGAATCGTGCTGCCATCGACTAGCCGGGTCGAGACTTTGTCGACCTGATCGAAATAGAGCCCTTCAAGCCGCACGTTCCCCGCATCGACCGGATTGAACCCGCGCACGTCGTCAGTGGTGTAAAGCCCGCTCTTTTCATTACCGACCGCACGCCCAAAGGCATCGCTCGACTGGGTGGTGACGTTGTCCGCAGCGCGCTGAGCACAGGCCACGCCCGGCAATAATGCCAGCGCGGTCCCGGCCAGCAGTCCAAGTTTCAAATAGCAACGCACCGGGTGCCCTTAGCGAAAGACCGGCCAATGAAAAGGCCCTTCGGCATCGTCGGAATTGGCCTCAGCCCGGCATGGGGTCAATTACGACGGTGCCGCGTCTCCGCGCTCGGCCGGGTCTTCATGCAGCCACGCGGCGTGGCGCGGCGCGCGTTTGGTGGCAGCCCAATCGTTGAGCATCACCGGGGCCAGCGCGCGCAGTTCGGCATATTGATCGGGCGTGCCGATATTGCAGGCCAGTTCCAGCCGGTGGCCGTTGGGATCGAAGAAATAGATCGAGCGGAAAATGCCGTGGTAGGTTGGCCCGAGCACTTCGATTCCCTCGGCCTCAAGATGAACCTTGGCCTCAAGCAGCGCATTCAGATCGGCGACTTCAAAGGCGATATGCTGGACCCAGGCCGGGGTGTTGGGATCCTTGCCCATGGCGGGCTGCTGCGGCAGCTCAAAAAAGGCCAGCACATTGCTGCCGCCGCAATCGAGGAAGATGTGCATGTAGGGATCAAATTCGCCGGTCGAGGGGACATGATCCTCGGCAAATGCGGTGGTGTAAGTCATCCCCAGTACGCGGGCGTACCAGTCCACCGTCTCCTTGGCATCGCGGCAGCGATAAGCGACGTGATGGATGCGGTTCAGGACGGGGGGCACGGTCATGCCTCGACCTGCCCGAGCACGCCGCGCTTCATCTGATCGCGCTCAATCGACTGGAACAGCGCGGTGAAATTACCCTCGCCGAACCCTTCATCCTTCTTGCGCTGGATGAATTCGAAGAACACCGGGCCGATCTGGGTTTCGCCGAAGATCTGCAGCAGCAAGCGCGGGTCATCGTTTTGAGTCGAGCCATCGAGCAGGATCCCGCGCTTTTGCAATTCGGCGGCGGGCTCGCCATGGTTCGGCAAGCGCTCGTCCAGCATCTCGTAATAGGTCGCGGGCGGCGCGGTCATGAACGGGGTGCCGAGCGCTTCCAATCGGTCCCAGGTGTCGATCAGATCGTCACAGATCAGCGCGATGTGCTGGATCCCCTCACCGTTGTAAGCACGCAGGAACTCCTCGATCTGCCCGCCGCCAGCCTTGCCTTCTTCGTTCAATGGAATGCGGATCTTGCCGTCGGGCGCGGTCATCGCCTTGCTTGTGAGGCCGGTATATTCGCCCTTGATGTCGAAGAAGCGGATTTCGCGGAAACCGGCGATCCGCTCATAAAACGAGGCCCAGTGCGCCATCCGCCCGCCATAGACGTTGTGCGTCAGGTGATCGATCAGCTTGAGCCCAGCCCCGACCGGATGGCGCTCCACTCCGTCCTCGTAAACGAAATCAATGTCATAGATCGACAGGTCGCCGTGGGCCTGGCCTTCGTAGCGATCGACCAAGTAAATGATCGAGCCGCCGATCCCGCGGATCGCCGGCAAGCGCAGTTCCATCGGCCCGGTCTTCAGCTCGACCGGTTCGGCCCCACGTTCCAGCGCCTCGGCGTAGGCCGAGGCCGCATCCTTGACCCGCCAGCCCATCCCGCAAGCAGAAGCGCCGTGTTCGGCGGCAAAGAAGGCGGCCGGACTGCGCGGTTCGTAATTGGCGATCAGGTTGATCCCGCCCTGCCGCCACAGCTGCACATCCTTTGAGCGGTGCCGTGCAATCTGGCTGAACCCCATCCCGGCAAAAACCGGTTCGAGCAGGCCCTTGGTCGGCGCGCTGAATTCGACGAATTCGAAGCCGTCGAGCCCCAGCGGGTTTTCGAACAGGTCGGTCATGCGGGGGGCTCCACTGCTGATTGGTTGCAATTGAAACTATATTAGCCGGTCAACCGAGTCAAGTATGATGGGCTGCGATCAGCTTTGCATAGTGCGCGAACAGCTGCTCGAAATGGCCGCGCATGGTCTGCACTTGCGCCTGCACCTGGGAATTGGTGCGCGGCCAGCCCGCTGCTGCCAGCTGCCCGATTGCTGCGGCGAGCGCGGCGGGATCGGCGGCGCGGTAAGTCAGCCCGGCCCCGCCAAGCGCGTGTTCGGCCGCGCCGCCGCGATCGGGCACTATCACCGGCACCCCGCTGGCCCTGGCTTCGGCCGCGGCGAGGCAAAACGTCTCGGCCTCGCAGCCGTGCACCAGCGCGTCGGTGCTGGCGACAATGGCGGCGAATTTCGCCCGGTCGCGCACCGGATCGAGCAAGCGGATGCGTGGATCGTCGCCAATCGCCGCGCGGATCTTGGCCTCCTGCCCGCCCGCCCCCAGCAGTGCCAAGGCCAGTGGGCGTTCACGCGCGGCAAGCCGCACCGCCTCGATCACCATCGGCCAGCGCTTTTCCGAAGCGAGCCGCCCAACGCCCAGCAACAGCCCGGCACTGCTGGGCAAGCCGCTCTGCGCCAGCAGCTGCGTACGCAACGCGAGGTCGCGGTGCGTCGGCGAAAATACGCCTTCCTCCACCCCCATCGGCACGGTGCAGACATGCGCCACCCCGCCAGCGGTGAGCCGCTCGCTCAGCTCAAAGCTGGCGCAGACCACGCTGTCATAGCTGGCGCCCAGCCGCCGCAGGTGCCGCCAGAACCGCCCGAACAGCCGGTCAATTGCGGGGCGCGGCAAGCGCGGCTCAAACCAGCGGTAGGCATAGGCCGCCAGCGGATCGGCATGCATGAACAGCGCACGCGGGGCAGGTCCGCGCCATTCCGCTACCCACGAGGGGCTGCGCCACGGTGATGACACCTCAACCATATCGGGCGCCAGCGCATCAAGCGCAGCATGGAGCGCCGCCCTATCGCCAAAATACCAGTAGTTCTTGTCCACCAGCAGCCGCGGGCTGGGGATCGTGACGATCCGCGCCATGGGGCCAAATTCGATCACTGCATGCTTATCGCCTGGGGCCAGGATCACGATTTCCGCGCCTAGCTGCGGGCCGAGCAGCAGTTTCTGCTCAACGTAGGTCTTCACCCCGCCGCCGTGGGGGGTATAAAAGGCGCAGACGTCAACTATCCGCACCTTAGTGCCCCCTTAACCCGCGCCTACTTCAGCGGCGCGACGCCCAGACCGCTCTTATAATTCATCACCACCGAAATCCGCGAGACGCCGCCGCCATTGACCCGCACGCTCGATTGGCTGGCCTTGGGCTTGCCCCAGCCGAGCTTGGGATTGCCCGAAAAGCCGATCCCGTCGATCTTCCAGCCAAACCGCCGGTCGCCGTTGCGGTCATGCAGCATCGAGACGGCGTAAGTGCCTGGACCCGGAATCCGCACGCACAGCACCACCGGACCCGACTGCGGCACCGGCACTTCGACCCGGCGGAAGGTCTTGCCCGCCGCGACCAGCACATTGTCATCCGCCAGAAAATCCTGCTCGTTAGCGGGATAGATTTCCAGCTTCATGGTGCCGGCGCGGTCCTTCAGGCCCAGCGCCTCGACCTGCAAGGCCGGCCCGCTTTCACCGGGGCGGCATTTGCCCTCAGCCTTGCCCAGATCGGGCGATGACTTGAGCGCCGGTCCGGCCGCCAGCAGCAACGGGGCGGCCGCAGTCAGGGCTAGGGTCAAAGCGAATTGCTTCATCGTATTTTCTCCGCATCAAACAGGCCCAGCAGGCCAAATATCGTCCCCACCAGCAAGTGCGTGACCAGCAGCAGCACCGCCATCAGCGCCATCAGCGCGGCCACATCCGCGCCCTTGCCCAATAGCAGAACCGTCAGCCCAGCAAAGGCCACGTCCTTGTTGGGCATCAGCGGCAGCCGCGAAATCAACATTCGCAATGTCGCCAGCACCAGCCAGACTGTGATCGCCACGGCAGGCAGCACCGCGTGCCACATCAGTGCCGAGAAGATCAGGATCGCCACGATCCGCGCCAGATGGACCAGCGAAATAGGTATCAGCTCGCGGCGCGGCAGCGTGAACAGCGTCTTGCGAAACAGCAGGATCCCCAGTGAAGTCAGCAGCACCACCCCAAGCGAGGCAAAGGCGGTGGTGCCCTGCATCCCCAGTTGCCCCGCCGAAACGTATGGCCAGGCCAGGGCCAGCATCACCAGAGTCGCGCCATTGCCAACCAACGCCGACAGGATCGTCATGTCCTTGATCGCCGCAAACGGCTGATCTGAGAGGTTGCCGCGCGCCCGCGCCCAGGCGTAAAACTGCGCCTCGCCCAGATAACCGAGCAGCAATTCGTTGGCGACGAGCTTGCGCAGCAAGGCCCCGATCCCGGCCACAGGCAACGCCCACAACCGCCGGTAAACCACCCATTCGCTGACCGGGCCGGCAAGGTAATAGCCCGCGAAGGCCAGCCAGAACACCGGGCTGGCGGGCACCAGTGCGCGGGCCTTGGCCAGATCGAGATCGCGGAACTGCCACGCCACCGCGACCAGCAGCGCCAGCGAGACGGCCAGGCTGAACAGCGCGGCGACCCTGTTCTTGCGGGGGTTGGGTTCGGCTTTGCTGGTCACAGCGCGCCTGTGCGGCAAGAACGGCCCCACTGGCCGGACAGATACGGTGCCTGACATCCGGCGCGGCCATGGCCAAAATCGGCTGAACGCGCGGTGAATTTGCGCGGCATCAAACCTCCACCAACCGCAGGAACAGCACGTGATAGCTCACGGCAGCCACGGCCACGGTAAAGCTGCGGGTGGCGGCGCGCGCTGCAACGGGGTCGAACGGCATGGTCAGGACCCGCTCCATCGCCCCGGCCAAAGCAGCCTCAACACGAATCGGCACCAGTTGCCCGAACGCGCCCTGCCCGGTCAGCGCCTGCATCGAGACACTGCAATCGGTCCCGGCAATCGGCAAGCCCGCCGCCAGCGCTTCAATCACCACCGCCGGAACGCCTTCATAGTCGGATGACAGCACAAAGGCCGAAGCCGCAGCCAGCGCGGGCTGCGGATCGCAGTGCCCCGGCAGGCTGAGCTGCTCGGTAATTCCCAGCTCAGCGGCCAGCCGCTCCAGTTTGGCCCGCTCGCCCCCCTCGCCCACGATCACCAGCCGCGCTGCAGGATCGCGCAGCCTTGCAAAAGCGCGCAGCAGCAGCGGGAAATTCTTCTGTGCTGCGAGCCGCCCAACCGCGACAAAATGCGGCGCACGCGGCAAAGCGGCACTGCGCGGGACTGAGGACAGCGCCGCAAACTGGGCGGCTTCGAGCGATGGGTCCTCGATGATCGTAATCCGCTCGCCCGGCACCCGCAGCGCCTCGGCAATCTCGGCCCGCATCGGCGCGGCCATGCCGACAAAATGATCGAGCCAGCGCCCCTGCACGCGCAGCCACCAGCGATAGGCGGCGCGCGCCGGGGCAGGCAGATCGCGCCGCGCCAGATCGTTGCTGATCTTGATCACGATCGGCGGGCAGCGCCGCCCCAGCAGCAGCTTCAGCGCCACCCCGACAATCGCATAGGTATTGCCCGCCGCGAACAGCACATCGACGCGGTTGGTGCGCAGCCAGCGCCAGTTTGCAAAAATCAGCCAAGGCGTTTCCCACGCGGCAGTGGGGAACGGTTCGGGGCGGACCACATAGTCGAGCACCGGCGCGCTGGCCGCCATCGCGCCCGCCTTGCGCCCCAGCAGCACCTTGACCTCGGCGCCGTCCGCCTGCCAGGCCGCTGCCAGGTTGAGCGCGACCCGCTCAACTCCGCCCGGCTCGAAACTGTGCAGCGGAACCGCGATCCGCAGCGGAGCGCTCATCGCGTCAGCAAGTCAACGTAACGCCCGGTCGGGCGGCGCGCGGCAAAGGCGCTGAAAGTAGCGGTGATCGATGCAAGCAGCGCGGGCACGGTGACATCGCCGGGATGGACCGCCGCGCGCACTACCGACTGCGGCTGCAAAGCGTGACGCGCCAGCCCGGCAAAGAACCGCGACGACAGCTGGCGCGGCTTGGACCGGCTGGCCCAGGTGATCACCGGGCCCTTGGCCAGCACCCGCCCGCTGGCCGGTTGCCAGACCCGCAGATGATCCTCGGCCAAGGCAAAGTCGCTTGCTGCCAAAGCGGCGCGCGCGCCTTCGCCGTAGAGCCACGCGGGCGCGATGAACCCTGCAACAGGCCGCCCGATTGCATCCTCAATCAGCTTGCGGCCATCGGCCATGCGCTGAGCGGCGACTGATTGCGCCAGCCCCAGAAACTCACCCTCGCCCGCAGTCATGTGTTTGGCCTTGAACGCCGCTGCGCCCGAATGCTCGGCCAGATCCTTGTGATACCAGCCATGGACGAACATCTCGACGCCCTGATCGGCCCAGTCGCGCAAGCGGCGCTGGAAGGCCGGTGCATCGGCCAGCGGCGCCTGCCCCCAATGATCGGGCACCACCAACATGGCAAATTTGGGCCCGCCCAGAATTCCGCTGAGCAGCCCGGCCAACTGGTCGACCTCACGCTCAAAGCGCGGGCCGACATCGTGGATCGAGGCGAGCAGGAGTTTGGCCATGGCGGAGCCGCCTATAGCGGCATTTGCTGGCTGGCGCAGTGGAAACTGCCGCCGCCCGCCAGCACCGCATCGGCCATGATCCCCACCGTGGTGCGATCCGGAAACAGTTCGGCAATCGCCGCCACTCCGTCTGCATCATGCGGCGAACCATAGACCGGCACCACCACCAGCCGCGAAGTCACCGCAAAATTCATGTAGCTGGCCGGTTCGATCCGGCCATTGACTTCGATTCGCCCAGGCGAAGGAATTTCCTTCACTTGCACGCCGAATGCCTCGGCGCGGGTCTTGGCATCTGCGTAAATCGCGGCGTGGGGATCGTCCGCCCCGGTGGCGCGCGGCAGCGCCAGCACGCCGGGCGCGAAAAACCGCGCGAGGTTGTCGACATGCCCGTCGGTGTGATCATTGATCAGCCCCTCGCCCAGCCACAGCACCCGGTCAAAGCCCAGATCGGCCTGCAACCGCGCCTCGATCTGCGTACGGCTTAGGTCCGGATTGCGGTTGGGATTGAGAAGGCACTGCTCGGTGGTGACCACCAGCCCGGTGCCATCGCAATCGAGCGCGCCGCCCTCCAGCACCCAGTCGGCAGTTTCGACCGCCAACCCGGCGCTCGCGGCCAGTTCCGCGCCGATCGTCTGGTCGCCATCCATCAGATACTTGCCGCCCCAGCCGTTGAAGCCGAACCGTTTGGCCTTCAGAGCGCCATCGCGCTGCACCACCAAGGGCCCGGTATCGCGCAGCCAGACATCGCCATAACGCCGCACCTCAAGCTTGACCGCGGCCGAGCACAGCGCAGCGGCGCGCGCGGCGTTAGCCGCATCGCGCGCCACCAGCCGCACCTCTTGCCCGCTATCCGCCACTGCAGAGGCAAACGCCGCAATCTGTTCTTGCGCCTGGCCCAGAAAGCCCGGCCACTCATCAGCCAGGTGCGGGAAACCCACCCACAACCATTGCTGCGGATGCCATTCAGGGGGCATCCGCACGGGCGCCAAAGTCATCGGCTTACTTACCTGCCGCCCGGCTCTTGTCCCGCACTGCGCGAAATTCGTCGGTCTTGTGCCAATTGGGCCAGTCATTGGTCATCGCGAGGCTGCGGCCAAGGCGATAGTAGAGCGACACTTCCTGCATCGCGCCCGACCAGTCCCAGCTGGGGTCATATTGATCACTGGGCTGGTGATAGCGGTGCTGAACATAGTCTTCGCCCGCCGCTTGCCCCGCAGCCTTGCCGCCGCGCACCCAGTCGCTGCCGCGCCCGAGCGAAAACATCGGCACGCCCAGCTTGGCGAAACTGAAATGGTCCGAGCGGTAATAGCCGCCGCGCTCGGCGTGATTTTCGGGGGTCTGGTACAGCCCCATCGCGCCCATCGCCGCCTTGAGGTAGCGAGTCAGGTCGCTCTTGTCGCCGCCGGTTACCTGCACATCGCGGCTCGGGCTGCCGGGACCGACCCCGTCCATATTGACCCCGCCGACCGTTTGCGACAGCGGAAAGATCGGATTTTCGGCGTAGTATCTGGAGCCGAGCAAACCCGATTCCTCCAGCGTTACCGCCAGAAACACCTGACTGCGGTCGGCTGCGCCAGCCTTGCGATTGGCCTCTGCCAAAGTGACCAGCGCGCCGATCCCGGTGGCATTGTCGATCGCGCCGTTGCAGATGTCATCGCCGGACTTGTCGGGCGTGCAGCGGCCGAGGTGATCCCAGTGCGCGGTGTAGAGCACATATTCGCCGGGGCGCTGCTGGCCCGGCTGGATGCCGATGACGTTGTGCGAAGTGCCGCGCTTGATCTCGTTGTCGAACGACAAGCTGGCGGTCGCGCTCAGCGGCACGGCGGTGAAGCCCTTGCGCTTGGCGGCGGCGGTCAGTGCGGTCAGGTCTTGGCCCGCCGCCTTCAGCACCGCTTCGGCCACCGGCTTCTGGACCCAGCCATTGGCCTGAGTCTGGTCCATCCCGTCATTGGCGCTCTGGGTATAAAGCTGCGATCCGGTCCAGCTCGAATTGACCACTTGCCAGCCGTAAGCCGCCGGGAAAGTGTCATGGACGATCAGCGCGCCCGCCGCGCCTTGCCGCGCGGCTTCCTCAAACTTGTAGGTCCAACGCCCGTAGTAAGTCATCCGGCGGCCCTTGAAGAGCCCGCCTTCATCGGCAGTCTCATAGTCCGGATCGTTGACCAGGATCACCGCGATCTTGCCCTTCATGTCCACCCCGGCATAATCGTTCCAGCCCAGCTCGGGCGCGTTGATGCCATAGCCGACGAAGACCAGCGGGGCGTCCTTGAGCGCAGTGCGCGGGGTGACGCGGTAGCTGCCCACCACCATGTCCGGGCCATAGGCAAAGTGCAGCGTCTGCCCGCCAGCATTGACCGCCAGCCCATCGGCATTCTTGACGGTGATGTCGACAATCGGCACGTCCTGCAGCCATGAGCCCTTGTTGCCCGGCTGCAGCCCAGCGGCTTTGAAGCGGTTTATGATGTAAGTGATGGTCAGGTCTTCGGCCCGCGTGCCGGGGCCGCGCCCTTCATATCGATCCGACGACAGTTCCTTGACCACCGCGTTCATCGTGGTGCTGGTGAACTTGGGCACTACGATCTTGGGCACCGGCAGAATCGCACTTAGCGGCGCGCGGGCCGAGACGGCCGCGCCGAGTGCCAGCGCGGCGGCAGCAGCGATCAGCGTGGGTTTTTTCAAAGCTGCGGGAATCATGGTCACTGGCCCTCTGTTTAGGTCTGACCGGGTTCTGGCAAAGCCCCCGCCCGCGCGCAAGCCGCGATCCGACGAACAACTTGATCGCCCGCCCTGCAGGGTGCATCGCCGGAGCATGAAACGCCCTGACTGGACCGGCGCGATTGCGCGCGCGCAGGCTCACGCGCCGCATTTGGCGGGAGGGCTGGAGCGATTGCCCGCGCTGGCTGCGCTACTTGGCGGAGGTGATGGTGAAGCGGCGCTGGTCTGGGCCAAGCAAGCCGGTGCTGACACCGATGATACCGGGATCGCCCTGCGCCGCGAAAAGCGTGCGCTGGCACTGGCCTTGGCGATCGGCGATCTGGCCGGAGCTTTCCCGCTGAGCCGGGTGATGGGCGAACTGTCGCAATTTGCTGACCGCGCGCTCGATGCCGCGATCGCCGCTGCAATCCGCCACCGCGTACCCGGCGCGGAGCCCGCCGGGTTTCTCGCGCTGGCGCTGGGCAAGCATGGCGCGGGCGAGCTCAACTATTCGTCCGACATCGACCCGATCCTGCTCTACGATCCCGCGCTGCTGCCGCGCCGCAGCCGCGACGATCCGGGCGAAGCTGCGCAGCGGGTCGCGCGCAGCCTGATGGAGCTGATGAGCCACGTCACCCCCGAAGGCTATGTCTTCCGGGTCGATCTGCGGCTGCGCCCGGCGAGCGAGGTTACCCCGCTGGCAATCCCGCTGGAAGCCGCGCTGACGCATTATGAAAGTTCAGCCCTGGCGTGGGAGCGCGCGGCCTTCATCCGGGCCCGCGCCTGCGCCGGAGACGTTCCAGCAGGAGAAGCGTTTCTCAGCGCAATCCGGCCGTTCGTGTGGCGCAAAAGTCTCGATTTCGGGGCATTGAGCGAGATCGGACGGCTAACCCAGCAGATCCGCGCCAATTATGCCGGGCCGCCCCGCCCCGGCCCCGGCTTCGATCTGAAACGCGGGCGCGGAGGGATCCGCGAGGTCGAATTTTTCGCGCAGGCGCATCAGCTGATCCACGGCGGGCGTAACCCGGCGGTGCGCCAGCGCGGCACCCGCGCCAGCCTCGATGCGCTGGCGGCGGCGGGGCTAATCGACCCGGCCGATGCGCTGCTGCTGGGCGAAAGTTACGACCGGTTGCGCACGATCGAGCACCGGCTGCAGATGGTCGCCGATCAGCAGACTCACAGCTTACCCAGCGGCGCTGCGCTTGACGGGGTGGCGCAGCTTGATGGCCTGCCCGATGGCGCGGCGCTGGTGGCAGAATTGGCCGGGATCAGCGAGGCGGTGGGCGGGCGCTATGACAGCTTGCTGGCGCAGCATCTGGACAGCAGCGCGCCCAGCTTGCCGGTCGCGGCGCGCGGCGGGGCCTTGGCGGCGGAGCTGGCGCAGCTGGGCTTCGCCGATCCACCTGCGCTGGCCGGGCGGATCGCCGGGTGGCGTTCGGGCAAAGTCCGGGCCTTGCGCAGTGAAGCCGCACTGGCGGCCTTCGCGGCGGTCCAGCAGCCGCTGCTCGCCGCGTTCGCGCAGTCGCCCGAACCCGAGCGGGCGCTGCTGCGGTGGGAGCAATTGCTGGCCAACTTGCCCAGCGCGGTCGGGCTGTTCCGCTTGCTGGAGGCGCGGCCCGCGCTGATCGGCCTGCTCGCGCGGATCCTCGGGCTCGCCCCGCCGTTGGCGGACGAGCTGGCGCGGCGGGCCGATCTGCTCGATCCGTTGATTGACGCCAGCGCCTTCGATCTGCCCGGCGACGTGCCCAGCCTGATCGCCGAGTTTGCGCGCGGTGAGGCAGATGATGACTATCAGGCGCTGCTGGACCGGGTCCGCCGCCGGGTTGGCGAGCGGCGCTTTGCCCTGGGCGTCCAGCTGATCGAAGCCGCGCGCGATCCGCTCGCTATCGGCAGCGCGCTGTGCCGAGTGGCCGAAGCCGCGATTGATGTGCTGGCGCGTGCCGCAACTGCTGAATTTGAAGCGGCGCACGGCAAGGTTGCGGGCAGCGAGCTGGTCATTCTCGGGCTCGGGCGGGTGGGCGGCGGGACGCTAACTCACGCCTCCGACCTCGATCTGGTGTTCCTGTTCACCGGCGATCATAGCGGTGAAAGCGATGGCAAACGCCCAATCGGCACAACGCACTATTTCAACCGGCTGGCGCAGCGGGTGGTCGCGGCGCTGTCCGTCCCCACCGCCGAGGGCGCGCTCTATGAGGTTGATACGCGGCTGCGGCCTTCGGGCACGCAAGGCCCGTTGGCGGTCAACCTGGCCTCGTTCGCGCGCTATCAGCATGAAAACGCCTGGACCTGGGAGCACATGGCGCTGACCCGCGCGCGGGTGCTGTATGGCCCCGCACCAGCCCGCGCCGAACTGTCCGCGATCATCACCGGGGTGCTGACTGCGCCGCGCGATCCGGCCAAACTGCGCATAGACGCGCTGCACATGCGTGGCGAGATGGCGCAGCATAAACCGCCCAAGGGGCCGCTCGATGTCAAGCTGGCGCGCGGCGGGCTGGTCGACGCGGAATTCATCGTCCACTTTCTGCAACTGCGCCATGGTCAGGGGTTGGAGCCTAGCTTGCCGCTGGCCATGGCCGCGTTGGCCAAAGACGGGCTGCTCGATCCCGCCGTGATTGCGGCGCACGAAGTGCTGACCCGTTGCCTGATCGCCAGCCGCTTGCTGGCGCCCGATGCCAAGCCGCCGCCGCCTGCCGCCCGCCGCGTGCTTGCACAGGCTTGCCAATGCGGCGATTGGGATGAACTGCTGGCGACCTTACTGGCGGCGCGCACGGTGATCGCGGCGGCGTGGCTGCAGACATTCGCTGAACCTTTGGAGATTGCATGATGGCTCAAGTTCCCGGCGTGGGCGACAAACTGCCCGATCTGGCCCTGACCGCCCCCGATGGCAGCGCCCTGCGCACCGCCCAATTCGCCGGGCACAAGCTGGTGCTGTTCTTCTATCCCAAGGACGACACCCCCGGCTGCACCACCGAAAACCTCGACTTCTCGGCACTGGCGGCAGACTTCGCTCAGGCCGGCACCGACTTGCTGGGGATCAGCAAGGACCCGCCCGCCAAGCATGCCAAGTTCACAGCCAAACACGGCCTGACTGCACCGCTCGCCAGCGACGCGGAGACCGGCGGCTTGAGCGATGCGCTGGGAATCTGGACCGAAAAGTCGATGTACGGCCGCAGATACATGGGCATGGTCCGCTCGACTTACCTGATCGGCGCTGACGGTATGATCGCCCGGATCTGGAGCCCGGTAAAGGTCAAAGGCCACGCCGCCGAGGTGCTGGAGGCGGCGCGCGCATTGTAAGCGTGTCTGCGCGCCGCGAGCCTATCCCCCAACGAATCGTTGACGACGAAATCGGGCATCTCGGAATCGGTTCCAGACATTTCATCGCTTGGGCGCAGCTGCGCGGCGATTCACCGCAGCTTTTGTGGAAAATGTTGGATTCTCGCCATTTCAAAGGTGCGATTAAGCCACTGTTCAACGACTCAACCCGTCTTCGTGCCGGTCTACCGCGCTCTTTCCATGCCGAGGTTGCTTGTTAACGGCCGACCCCGCTAGGTCACAACTCGAGACGGCGGGGGGTTACCGACCATCTCTAACTACGAAGAATGCCGGCCACATTGGATCGGCACTCACGGGTTCGCTCGGTCCTTCGCGGGGCCGCTGAAGACAAGGTATGTTGTGTGGTTGTGATTTCGTTTCTGACTAAGCTGCGCGGATTTGCGGGCCTGATTGCCGCAATCTCGGGTTTGGCGATTGCCACCCCAGCGGCTGCCAACAGCGCCGCTGCCAACGCCGATGTCACCGCCCCGCTGCGCGCCGCCCAGGCCGCCCGGCCATCCCCGCAAGGCGGCGATGAAGAATTCAACCGCCTGTTCACTGGCTGGAAGTCGTCTGACAACGGCACTTTCGCAATGCCGGCCGCTTCGCCGATCACGGCTGCTGCGACCACCAGCTATCGTCCGACCTCGGTTTCGATCCCTTCGCGGATGCCGGTCAACAGCGCCACCATGACCAGCGGCTTCGGCCTGCGCTGGCACCCGGTGATCGGCGGCCGCCGCCAGCACAAGGGCGTCGATCTGGCTCAGCCAGTTGGCACCCCGGTCTATGCCACCGCCGATGGCGTGATCAGCAAGGCCGAATGGTTTTCCAGCTACGGCCTGTTCATCAGCGTTGAACATGGCGGCAATATCCAGACGCGTTATGGCCACCTCTCGCGGCTCAATGTCGCAGCTGGCCAGACCGTCCACAAAGGTGACCTGATCGGTTATGTCGGCTCGACCGGCCGCTCGACTGGCCCGCATTTGCACTATGAAGTGCGGATCGCCGGCACCGCCGTGAACCCGATTCCCTACATGCAAGGCTCGGCCCTGCCAGTCCTCGCCGCGAACACCCAGCCTGCTTCGGCGGCCATGGGCGGCGCTGACGACGGCGACGGCGAGTAAGCACTTAACATCCGGTACGGGGCAAAGACCCCGGCCAACGTCAGCTTCTGGGAGGATGCTGGGATTAAGGCGACGGGCAACCGCCGCCTTTTTCTTTGTTTGTCGGGTGCGCTATTTGCCTCCGCGAAGAGCTTAGCCTAGCCAGCCCGCTCAAGCCGGACAAAAGAATCTCGTTTACCTCGTTTAACCGATCGCTTAAACCACTCCCAAGCGCTGCCGTCTGAGCTGCGCAGGAGAGCCCTTGCCATGCATCCCAGCGTCCATGCCCGCACTCACCCGGATAAGCCCGCGATCATCATGGCGGCGAGCGGCGAGACGATTTCCTATGCCGAGCTTGACCGGCGCTCCAACCAGGTCGCGCAGCTGCTGCGGGCGCGCGGGATCGGGGTGGGCGATACGGTGGCGCTGTGCATGGAAAACCACCCGTGGTTCTTCTGCCTGACCTGGGGGTTCCAGCGCGCCGGGGTGCATTTCGTCTGCGTCTCCAGCCGCCTGACCGCGCCGGAACTGGCCTATATCCTTGAAGACAGCGCGGCCAAGCTGCTGTTCGGCTCAGCCTACCTCGCCCCGCTGCTCGATGAAGCGGCGGTGCTGGCGCCGCAAGTGCCGCAATTGCGCTTTGGGGGCCCGGCCGAGGCAGCGCTGGCGGCGATGCCCGCCACCCCGATTGCCGATGAACGCGCCGGGACCGACATGCTCTATTCTTCGGGCACCACTGGGCGGCCCAAGGGCGTCAAGATCCCGCTGCCGGCCGATCCGGCGATCGATCAGACCAATGTCCTCGTCCAGCTGGCGATGCTGGCATACGGGATCAATGCCGAGGCGCGCTATCTCTCGCCTGCGCCGCTGTACCACGCCGCGCCGCTGCGCTGGTCGATGACCGTGCACAAGATCGGCGGCACCGTAGTGGTGATGGAGCGGTTCGATCCCGAAGCCGCGCTGGCGGCGATCGAGCAGTACGGCATCACCGACAGCCAGTTCGTGCCGACGCATTTTGTCCGCATGCTCAAGCTGCCGGCCGAGACCCGCGCGCGCTACGATGTGTCGACGCTGAAATGCGCGATCCATGCCGCCGCGCCGTGCCCGGTGCCGATCAAGCGCGCGATGATCGAATGGTGGGGGCCGGTGCTGTACGAATACTACGCCGGGACCGAAGGCAACGGCTCGACCTTTATCACCAGCGCCGAGTGGCTGGCGCACCCCGGTTCGGTCGGCAAGGCGCTGTCTGGCATCCTCCACGTCTGCGATGAGCAAGGCGACGAGGTTCCAGCCGGGACCGAAGGGCAGATTTACTTCGAACCGACCGAAGGCATGGTCCCGTTCGAATACCACAACGATCCCGTCAAGACCGCCGACGCGCTGAACAAGCACGGCTGGTCGAGCCTGGGCGATGTCGGCTATCAGGATGCCGACGGCTATCTGTACCTGACCGACCGCAAGAGCTTCATGATCATCTCGGGCGGGGTCAACATCTACCCGCAAGAGATCGAGAACCTGCTGGTCACCCACCCCAAAGTGGCCGACGCGGCGGTGATCGGCGCGCCCGATGCCGATATGGGTGAACGCGTGGTGGCGGTGGTCCAGCCGCTCGACATGGCCGACGCCGGACCTGCCTTGGCCGAGGAACTGACCGCTTACCTTGCGCCGCAGCTGTCCCGCGTCAAAATGCCGCGCCAGATCGATTTCCGCGCCGAATTGCCGCGCGAGCTGACCGGCAAGCTCTACAAGCGGCACTTGCGCGACGAATACAAGGCAGCCCACGAAGCTGCGCAGACCTGAAACACACATATTCCCAACCCCGTTGGTGTCGAGCGAAGTCGAGACACCGCGCGCGGCATCTCGACTTCGCTCGATGCGAACGGAGGTTGTAGTTAAACGATTTTCTGGGAGATAATTCTAATGACCATCCCCACCGCCTCGCCTGCCGCTGCCATCGCAGTGCTCGATCCGCAGAGCTATGCCGACTGGGACCCGCTGCTCGACCTGTTCGATGAATTGCGCAGTGAGAGCCCGGTTACGCTGGTCGAAAGCGCGAATGGCGAGCACGATCCGTTCTGGCTGGTCACCGGCTATGACGAGGTGATGCGGATCAGCAAGGATAACGCAGGCTTCCTCAACGCCCCGCGCGCGACGGTGTTTACCAACAAGGCCGGGGAGGCTTTTGCCCGGCACGTGACCGCGCAGCAGGGCGCGGAAAGCCCCAATCTGGTCAGCAGTCTGGTGGTGATCGACGCGCCGCAGCACCCCAAATTGCGGCGGCTGACGCAGGACTGGTTCATGCCCAAGAACCTGCGCAACATCGAAGCCGCGATCCGCGAACTCGCGGTGCGAACGGTTGACCGGTTGATCGCGGCGGGCGGGGAAGCTGACTTTGTCGAACTGGTCTCGGCGCCCTATCCCTTGCACGTGGTCATGCAGATCCTCGGCGTGCCCGAGGAAGACGAAGCGCGGATGCTGTTCCTGACCCAGCAGATGTTCGGCGGGCAGGATGAAGACCTCAACAAGTCGGGGCTCGCCAGCCTGACTCCCGACCAGATCCTCCAGATCGTGACCGGCGCGGTCAAGGATTTCGAGACCTATTTTGAAGGAATGGCGGCGCAGCGCCGCGCCCATCCGACTGCCGATGTCGCCTCGATCCTGGCCAATGCGCAGATCGACGGCGAGCCATTGAGCGCGCGCGATCTGGCCGGCTACTACATCATCATCGCGGCGGCCGGGCACGATACCACCAGCGCCAGCACGGCGGGCGCGATGCTCGCGCTGGCGCGCGATCCGGGGCAGTTCGCGCGGGTCAAGGCCGATCGCAGCCTGGTCGCCGGGATCGTCGAGGAAGCGATCCGCTGGACCACCCCGGTGCAGCACTTCATGCGCACTGCGGCGGCTGACGTGGTGCTGGGCGGGGTGCAGATCAAGGCCGGCGACTGGCTGATGATCAACTACGTCGCCGCCAATCACGATCCCGCGCAGTTCGAAGATCCGCGCAAGTTTGACGCCGCGCGCCCCGCCAATCGCCACTTGGCGTTCGGCGCGGGCGCGCACCAGTGCCTTGGCCTGCACCTCGCGCGGCTGGAAATGCGGATCCTGTTCGAGGAATTGCTCGACCGGATCGACAATGTTGAGCTGGCCGGAACCCCCAAGCGCGCCAAAAGCACCTTCGTCGGCGGACTGAAGACGCTGCCGCTGCGGATCAAGGCGGTCTGATTCAGCCCGCCGCCGCTGCGTTTCTCCCCGTCAAGTATATGCCCGGAATTGTCTTGGCCAATCAATCTGCTAGGTTGAATGCATTCGATTGAAATAGAACCGTAATCGCTGCGATTTTGAAGATCAGCCTCAACAGCGCTTCCCTTCTATAGTTAACGGCGATATACGGCGCAATATTAGAGAGACTTGTTAGGGGGGAAACCAGCAAAGCTGACGCAGTTAAGTGGATGTCCGCTTGAACTCGCGCAATACCCTCCTTTTATTTCAGATAGTTACTTTTGAGACGCAGCAAAGCTGCGCTCGGGTCGCACATCACCACTGGTTTTCAAATTGCCAACGTTGGAGAAGATGATGCGTAAAGTTACCACCCGCACCGCCCTGTATACCGCCACCGCACTGACCGGTGTCTTGTTCGCCACCCCGGCCATGGCTGACTGCATCTCGCAGGCCCCAGTCAACCCCAACCAAGTCGTTTGCGACAATCCGGGCACGGCAGGCTGGAATGGCGCTGCAACCAACGCCATCGTAGTCACCGTCAACTCAGGCTCTACCGTCACCACCAACGTGGGCGGACCAGCGATCATCAGCACGGGTACCGGCAGCGCGGTGATCAACTTCTCGGGTCTGTATAACGGCGGCGCGGCGACTTACGGGATCGACGCCGGCGCGGTTACCAGCGGTGCGATCAGTGTCGGTGCAGGCAGCATCGTCACCAACGATTCGGGCGCGGCGCTGCGCGGAACGGTAACCTTTGGCAATGCCACCGGCGCTGTAACCAACGTGCTCAACAACAATTATTCGTCAAGCGGCGCGACCAACAATATCGGTCTGATCGATGGCCGCGTGATCGCGGTCGGCAATCTGACCGTCAACAACAAGGGTGTCATCGGGCTGACCGGCGGCGGCGGCATCACCCAGACCGGCGCGGGCACCGTAACGATCAGCAACGGAATCGATGGCGGTTATGTTTCAGCCTATACGATCGGCGGCGTGTCACTCAAGAACGGGGTGATTTACGGAACTGGCAACGCGATCAACACGCAAGGCAGCACTACATTGGTCAACCACGGCGGCGGCACTGCAGCCGGCAGCGTGATTTCTTCGGGCATCACGCTGGGCTCACTGGGTACCGGCACTTCATCGCTGACCAACGGCAGCCAAGCTTTCGGTAATGCCACGATCGTCGGCAATGTGATCATGGCTGACAAGAACAACACCGTTAACAACGACGGCACAATCACCGGTAATGTGACGATGAACGGCACCGGCACCAACACCTATAATGCTGGTTCGTCCGGGTCTGCGGGTGACAACGGCTTGCGCCTGCCGGGCTCGGCAGTCGATGGCACTGGCACGCCCACTGGCATAGTCACAGGCACTCTAACCGGGCTGGCCGCCAATTCGGCCAACAACACGCTGAACCTCAACGGCACCGGCCTAAGCACGCTGCAAGCCGGTTCGAACGTCCTGAACTTCGGCGTGGTCAACAAAAACGACAGCGGCACCTGGACGATCAAGAACACGCTTGATGGCGCGGCGGGCAAGTTGACCACGGTCAACCTGAATGCCGGCGTGCTTTCGGTCGACGACGCCTCGTTCCTGGGGTCGAGCGCAACCACGGTGCATAACAATGTGGCAACGGGGAATCTCGACGGCCTGGTCTTCAACGGCACCACCGCCGGGACCTTTGCCGGCAACATCGACGGAACAGGGCAGACGGAAATAAGGGGCCCGAATGCCACGACCCTGACGGGCACCAACACCTACACCGGAAACACCTACATCAATGGCGGGACCCTCAACGCCAACAGCACTGGGGCCTTGTCGGCCCAGTCGGCCATGTACATGGGGAATGGCACGCTCAACATCAACGCGAACTCGACCTCGATATATCTGTCTGACTACTTCGGCCCCAGCAATGTGATCAACATCGCCAGCGGAACTTCATACAGCGTCGGCTCGGGGCATTTCGGCGACAACGGCGGCGTGATCAATGGTCCGGGCACTCTGATCAAGTATTCGACCGGAGTCCTCGACCTGTCGGGCGCCGACCAGATCGCTCCGGGCGCGCTGATCGTCAACAACGGCACGGTTAACGATATCGGCGGAGCCTTGGCGGCAACCACTGCGGTAACGGTCAACTCGACCGCAACCACCACCGGCGTGCTCAACGTCACCGCCAGCGACACCATCGGATCGCTGGCCGGGACGGGGGCCAACGCTCAGGTCAACTTGTCAGCCGGGGTGATTCTGGATGCGGGCGGCCTCAATACCAACACCGTCTTTGCCGGCAAGATTGCTGGCGCAGGCGCCCTGGCCAAAAGCGGCACCGGGACAATGACGCTGACGGGTTCCAACACCTACAGTGGCAATACCTATGTCTTTAACGGCACGTTGATCGGCTATGCCGGCTCAACCGCCACCAATGGTTCGTTGCAGCGCGATATCTACACCACCGGGTCGGCCAGCCTAGTCTTCGATCAGTCGCTCAGCCCCAATGGCAATGGCAGCGGCACGTTCACCGGCATCATGTCCGGCGGCAGCTCTGCCACCTTCATCGGCAATGCTTCCAGAACCGCAGTGCTGACCCTGACCAACAACAATACCGGTCTGCTCGGCGTGATGAATTTCAGCACCAATTCGGTTGTTGCGATCAGCAATGCCAACAATGTCACGCTCAACACGCTTAACTTTGCGGGCGGCACGCTGGAAAACACCGCCAACATCACCTTGGCCAATTCGGTTGT
>JANNYT010000100.1:0-21041 GCA_031410255.1 Novosphingobium sp.
CGCTTGTCATAGCTTTTGGCGATCGAGATCACCTCAAGCCCGCCTTGCGGGATCGGCTGGGCCGCACTGATGACCGGGGCGGGCTGAGTATCCATCTGCGTCATTACCGGGTCATGTAAGTTGCAAATTTCGGCTCGGCAAGCGTGCTTGCGGCAAATTGGCAGGTTTGTTGCATGGCCCGCTCCGGACAAATGCTTAACGGCGCTTGATCATTGCTGGCTTCGGTGTTCTACTCAGCAGCGATAAACAAAAAACCAGGAGAGAGGTCTGTCATGGCGCAAGCGCTGAACAAACCGCAAGAGACCCCGCTGAGCCAGCCGGTCCCCGGTCATGCCAATGCGCTCGATTGGCGCAAGCGGATGAGCAACAACATTGCTTATGCCTTGCTGGTTTACACCGGATTGCAGATCTTCGTCACGATGGGCGCGCTGGAAGGCAAGGGCGGTTCGTTGCTGCCTTATTTTGCCCTGATCATCCTGGTCGCCGCGATCATCCCGGCCTGCCGCCGGTTTGAAAAACGCTGGAACCGGTTGAACGACGTGCAAGCCGCCGATCCCGAGTTCGCCGCATATTTCCGGCGCGACCGGATGTGGCTGTGGCTGATGGCGATCGGGCTGCCGTTTGTCGTGACCGGGCTGTTCAAAGGCCTTGCGCTACTCGCGCGCTGATTGCGCTTTTGCTGGCGGCTCCCTAGATCAGCCTCGCCCGCTGATCGAGAGACCATCATTCCATGTTGAGCCCCACTGCCGCCCAGGACCGCGCCGCTGCGCTGATCGATTATGCGCGCCGCGCCGGGGCCGATGCCGCCGATGCAGTTTACTCGGGGCAATTATCCGAAGCGGTGCAAGTGCGGCTGGGCAAGCTCGAGGATGTCGAGCGGTCAGAAAGCGAGCATCTTGGTCTGCGGGTCTTTACCGGGCAGCGCTCGGCCTCGATCGGTTCGAGCGACTTAAGCGATGCGGCGCTGCAGGAACTGGCGGAGCGCGCGGTGACCATGGCGCGGCTGGCCCCGGAAGACCCTTACGCCGGGCTTGCCCCCGCCGAACTGCTCACCAGCGGTCCGGTACTTGATCTGGATCTGGCTGACCCGCGTGAGCTTGGTCCGGCGCAGCTGCGCGAACTGGCGCTCGCCGCCGAAGATGCCGCGCGTGCGGTGCCGGGCGTGACCAACAGCGAAGGCGGCGGCGCGGTGATCGGCGCGCGCAGTTTTGCCCTGGTCACCAGCCATGGGTTTGCCGGCAGCTATGGCGGAACCAGCCGCCAGATCAGCGCCTCGGTAATCGCCGGCGAAGGCGCTTCTATGCAGCGCGACTATGCCTATCGCAGCGCGCATTACCTCGAAGATTTGCCCGGCCCGGCCGAGATCGGCACGCAGGCTGGGGAGCGCGCGGTCGCCCGGCTGAACCCCAGCAAGCTCAAGAGCGGAGCGATGCCGGTAGTGTTCGATCCGCGCGTTGGCGGATCATTGATCGGGCACTTGGCCGGCGCGATCAGCGGCAGCGCCATCGCCCGGCGCGCCAGCTTCCTGCTCGATCATGACTGCGCGCAGATATTCGCGCGCGGGATCACCATCGCCGACGATCCGTTGCGCCGCCGCGGGCTCGCCTCGCGCCCGTTTGACGGCGAAGGCCTGCCGGCCGCGCCGCGCTCGCTGGTGGAAGATGGCCGCCTGACCGGCTGGCTGATGGACAGTGCGGCAGCACGCCAATTGGGTGCCCAGCCAACCGGCCACGCTGCGCGGGGCGGCGGCGGCGCGCCCGGGGTCAGCCCCAGCAACCTGCATCTCGCCGCCGGGCCATTGTCAGTTGCCGAATTGATCGCCGATATCGACGAAGGCGTGCTGGTGACCGAGTTGATCGGGTCCGGGGTCAACGGCGTGACCGGCGATTACAGCCGCGGCGCCGCTGGCTTCCGCATCGTCAATGGCAAAATCACCGGGCCAGTCGCCGAATTCACGGTCGCGGGCAACCTGCTGAGCATGTTTGCGGCGCTGACTCCAGCCAATGACCTGGAATGGCACCGCAGCGTCAACGTGCCGACCATCCGGATCGACGGGATGATGATCGCGGGCGATTGACCCTTAGCGCCGCACGGCATAGCCTCGCGCGATGGACGATGCGGCAGCCCAACTCGAAACGTTCCGCGCAAAGTACCTGCCCGACGTGGCGCAGCAAGGCCACCTTGCGGTTGAACGTTTGCGAGCGCGCCTGCCCGGCTGCGACGCGCTGGTCTATGATAATTACAATTTCATGGTTGTGGGTTTTTCGCCCGACGGCAAGCCGGGCCATGCTTTTCTGTCGATCGCACAGGCCCCGCGCTGGGCAACGCTGTGCTTCCTGTTCGGGATCGGCCTCGATGATCCTGCCGGGCTGCTGAACGGTTCGGGCTCGCAGGTTCGCTCGGTCCGCCTCGCTGCCGCCAGCGATTTGGAATTGCCCGCGATTAATGCCTTGGTCGAGCAAGCGATCGCCCGCTCACCGACGCCCTATGATCCAGCGCGGCTCGGTCAGTTGATCGTCAAATCGGTTTCGGCCAAGCAGCGGCCAAGACGTCCCGGCGGAACCTGAAGCTATCCGTCCTTGTTGGCTTCGTACCGCGCGATGCATTCCAGCACCACGCGCTTGGCGTCGTCGGCGTCGCCCCACTTGCCCACGCGGACCCATTTCTCGGGCTCAAGGTCTTTATAGTGGGTGAAGAAGTGCTCAATCTGCTGGAGCACAATCGACGGGAGATCCTTCTGCTCGCCGATGTCCGAGTAATACGGGAAGGTCGAATCGACCGGTACGCAGATCAGCTTTTCATCACCGCCGTGCTCGTCTTCCAGGTTGAGCACGCCGATCGGGCGCGCGCGGACCACGCAGCCCGGCACGAACGGTGAGCGGGTGATCACCAGCGCATCAAGCGCGTCGCCATCGTCTGACAAGGTGTGCGGGATGAAGCCGTAATTGGCCGGATAGCGCATCGGAGTGTGCAAAATCCGGTCAACGAACAAAGCGCCAGAGGCTTTGTCGAACTCGTACTTCACCGGCTCACCGCCCAGCGGCACTTCGATGACGATGTTCAGGCTTTCGGGCGGGTTGTCCCCCACCGGGATCATTTCGATACGCATGAGGGCGGGCCTTAATGCGGTTGCTGCGCCGCTGCAACATGCAAGCGGTGGTCAGCCAGCGCTTCCAGCAAGAACGTTGATCGAAAAGGCCAAGGCACCGATGTTGAACACGAAGGCCAGCAGGCACTGCACCACCAGCACCCGCCGCATCGCGCCGCTGGTGACGTTGACGTCGGACGCGGCAAAACTCATCCCTGCAGTGAATGAGAAATAGATGAAGTCCCAGTAATCGGGCTCGGGCGTGCCGGGAAAATCGAGCCCGCCGCGGTCCTTGCCCGGCGTATCGCCGGCGCCATAGAACATATGCGCGTAATGCAACGCAAAGATCAGGTTGCTGAACAGCCAGCCCAGCGCCAGCGTGGCGATCAGTTTGACCAATGCCGGGGTGACGTGGCGCTTGGCGTCGGGCAATTCATAGATCATCGCCAGCATCATCGCGAGGGTGATGGCCGCAGTGATCAGCAACAC
Source organism: Novosphingobium sp. (assembly GCA_031410255.1). Taxonomy (GTDB): domain Bacteria; phylum Pseudomonadota; class Alphaproteobacteria; order Sphingomonadales; family Sphingomonadaceae; genus Novosphingobium. The sequence continues at coordinate 3,578 of JANNYT010000100.1, forward strand.
CCAACCGCGATTGGCATCGTTTTCGGCGGCGTGGCGGCGCATTTGCGCAGCGGTGTGATCGCGGGTCAGCGGCCACAGCGAAGCCGTGAAAGCCAGCACCGCCAGATTGAAGCCGATCACCAGCGCGTCGCTCCAGGTGTCGTGCTTCAGCCAGTGCCAGCCGGCCGCAACCGCGCCGATCGCCGCAACGAACATCACAAAACGCGGCGGTGCAAGCCGCGAGCCCAGCGCCACCAGCGGCGCGGCCGAAGGCGGGGCGATCTGGCGGGTCATGTGCGTCCGGCGCCCGCCCCACTGCTGGCTCCGGGGCGCTGCGGGCTGAGCAACCGGTCGAGCCCGGCGGGTCCAGTGGCACCGGCCGGGCGTTCCAGCCACGGATAGCGCAGCCCGCCGCGATATTCGATGCTGACCGTATCGAACCGGTCGCCGCGCTGGACCAGCAAGGCCAGCGGCGCACCGGTCTTGGCAGCGGTGATCGCGGCCTTGATGCCGTCGGCATCATACGTGGTCCCGTTGACTGCAAGGATCTTTGCGCCGTTCACGATCCCGGCGTTGAACGCCGGGCTGTCCCACTGGGTGGCGACCACCTTGGCGTCTTTGTCGATCGTCAGGCCGATCGAATAGGTCAGCGACAATTGCTTGGCATCGGCCATCCGCGCCTTGTCATAGATATTGGGCTCGTCCTTCCAGACCAAAGTATAGCCGCCCGCCTCGATCCCGCGCAGCGGTGCGGGCTGGCCCGGCTGGTTGAACCGGGTTTCAAGGAATGTCTGCCAGTCATACGGCATCACCGCATTCAGCGCGGCAGCGACATCGGGCAGCTCAAAGGTCAGGTCGCCCCAATCGCCATCGCGCATCCCGAAGAACACCTTGGCATAGTCATCGATGCTTTTGGTGCCGCCGCTGCGGGCGCGGATCAGCTGATCGGCCTCGAGCCAGATCAGCGCGCCTTCGGTGTAATAATCCTCGCCCCGCGCCAGCGAAGCATAGGGCTTGGCCTTCCGCCCGGCAAACACCGGATCGTTGCCGGTATCCTCGACCGAACGCCACTGGCGGCCCGGCAGCACTGAATAATTCCCGGCGTAAGTGGCCAGTTGCGCCAGCACCATCTCCTTGCTCTGCAAGCCCGAACGAGCCGACAATACCAGCCCCCAGAACTGGTCCTGCCCTTCATAGGCCCACAGCAGATCGCCTTGCATCGGCAGGCGGTAATCGGGCGTCCACAGCCGCGCCGGGCGGCGGAACTTGCCTGACCAGCTGTGGCTGTATTCATGCGGCAGCAGCCCGCGATCAAACTCGTTCTTGTCCCACGCGGTGAAGCTGTCAGGCTCGAGCTGGTTCTCGCTCGAGCGGTGATGTTCCAGTCCGATCCCGCCGATCTTGTCCGATACTGCCAGCAGCAATTCGTAATGATCGAAATGGTTCGCGCCGAAGGCCAGTCGCGCCTCTGTCACCATGTTACGGTATAGCCCGATCTGCCCAGTCGTCGCGGCGAGCTGCTCGGGCTTGTCTGAGACGACGTTGAGCGTGACCCGCTGGCCCAGATCCCACTTGCGGAAATTGGCCCCGGCAAAGATCGGCGAATCGACCAGCGTTTCGTAACTGGTCTCGCCCCATGACCAGCTTTGCCCGGCTTGCTTGCCGCCATCGAGCGCGGTCGCGGCGGTCCACCCGGCCGGCAATTTGACCGTGGGCCTGACCTTGATCTGGCGAACATAATGCCCGGCGGGATAAAGGCTCATCTTCTCCCACTGCAGGTTGAGCATTGCCGGGGTCATCGTGATCCGCCCTTCGCTGGCCTGCAGCGGCGAGGTGTGCATGAACCGCGCCGTCACGGCCCGCACGCCGGGCGGCAAGGTCACATGGAAGGCGTTGACCTCGACTGGATCGCGCTTCCATTCCAGCTTCTGCCCGCCCGCTTCAAAGCTGAGCGCAACCAGTTCAGCCAGCGGCCCGCGCGGGCCATGGTTGCCCGGCAGCCACTGCGGAAACAGCAACGTCAGCGCGCGCGTGCCCGCCGCCACCGGGATTGTCTCCACCACGCGGTAGACCCCGCGCGGGGTATCGGTCGCGTCGATATCGAGGCTGATCGTGCCGCCGGGGTAGGGGCGGTCGGCGGCATCGGGCACCAGGCGCGACAGCGGCACGGCTTGTGGTGCCGAATTGGCGGCGAGCACGGCGGCGGATGACAGACCCAGCGCAGAGCTGAGCAACAGGGCGGACAGCGCGACATTTTTCATGGGCCCTAGCATGCCGCGCGCGCGCGCAGCGGGCAAGTTGCTGGCAGAGCTTTTCGACCAGCGCCAAACGGGGTAGGGGCGAGCGCCATGAACACACCGCAAGCCATCCGTGGAACCCAGGACATTTTCGGCGCCGAGGCCGAGGCCTTCGCGCATGTGGTCGAAACGTTCGAGCGGGTCCGCAAGCTCTACCGCTTTCGCCGGATCGAAATGCCGGTGTTCGAAAAGACCGAAGTGTTCAGCCGCAGCATCGGCGAGACCACCGATGTCGTCTCCAAAGAGATGTACAGCTTTGAGGATCGCGGCGGCGAATCGCTGACCCTGCGGCCAGAGTTCACCGCCGGGATCGCGCGGGCTTACATCACCAACGGCTGGCAGCAGCACACGCCGCTCAAGGTGGCGACGCATGGGCCATTGTTCCGCTATGAGCGCCCGCAAAAGGGACGTTACCGGCAGTTCCACCAACTGGACGCCGAGATCATCGGCGCGGCGGAACCGCAGGCCGATGTTGAACTGCTGGTCTTGGCCGATCAGCTTTTGCAAGAGCTGGGCATTGCCGATGGCGTGACCCTGATGCTCAACACGCTGGGCGACGGTGCGAGCCGGGAAGCGTGGCGACTGGCGCTGATCGACTACTTCCGCGCGGTGAAGGGCGAGCTGAGCGAAGATTCGCAGGACCGCCTCGAACGCAACCCGCTGCGGATTCTGGACAGCAAAGACCCGCGCGACAAGGTGTTCGTGGCCGGCGCGCCGAAGATCGACGACTTCCTGTCAGGCGAAGCGCAGGACTTTTTCGGCGCGGTGACCAGCGGGCTAGATGCGGCAGGAGTTGCGTGGACGAGAGCGCCGTCGCTGGTGCGGGGGTTAGATTACTACCGCCACACCGCGTTCGAATTCGTCACCGACCGGCTCGGCGCGCAAGGGACCGTGCTCGGCGGTGGGCGTTACGATGGGCTGATGGAGAGCTTGGGCGGTCCGCCAACGCCTGCAGTCGGCTGGGCGGCTGGGATCGAGCGGTTGGCGATGTTGGTTCGGGACGCGCCAAACGATCAAACCGAGTTAGTTCTGATACCAGACGAGGATTCGGCACTCGACGACAGCGTCAAAATCCTGAAAATCCTCCGAAATGCTGGGATTCGCTGTGACATGGCGTTCGGTGGTACTTCCAGGAAGCGATACGAGAAGGCAAAGAAGAGTGGCGCATTCCGGGCTTTGACGCTTGGGTGGGTTGAAGCAGAATTTATCACGCTTCGGATACGGGACTTGAATGCAGAGAATGCGCCCTCTGTTCGCAGGCGTATTCGTGAAGCCTTGGCGAAGGCGGGACGTCTTGAAGAAAATCAAGAAACTCGCGAATTCCGCTTATTTGATTTTATTTGATGACCATCTCCGACACCCGCCTCGCGCAACTCACCGAGCGCTTTGCTGAGCTCGAGGCCCGCATGGCTTCGGGCAAGCTGGAGGGTAAGGACTTCATCGCCGCCAGCCGCGACTATGCCGAGCTGGAACCGGTGGCCAAGGCCGCGCAGGCCGTCACCGCCATGCGCGGCGAAATTTCCGATCTGACCGCAATGCTCGACGATCCCGAAATGCGCAGCATTGCGCAGGAGGAACTGGGCGAGCTCAACACTCGGCTGCTTGAGGCTGAGCACACCCTCGCCATTGCCATGCTGCCGCGTGACAGCGCCGATAGCCGCCCGGCGATGCTCGAAATTCGCGCTGGCACCGGGGGCGACGAGGCGGCGCTGTTCGCGAGCGATCTGTACCGAATGTACGAAAAGTTCGCGATCGAGCAGGGCTGGCGGGTCGAAGTGATCAGCGCCAGCACCAGCGATGTCGGCGGGTTCAAGGAAGTGGTAGCCAACATTCAGGGCACCGGCGTGTTCGCCCGGCTCAAGTTTGAAAGCGGGGTCCACCGGGTCCAGCGCGTGCCCGTCACCGAAAGCGGCGGGCGCATCCACACCAGCGCGGCGACCGTCGCGGTGCTGCCCGAGCCCGATGAAGTCGACGTGCAGATCGAGGACAAGGACCTCAAGATCGATGTCTACCGCGCGAGCGGCGCCGGCGGACAGCACGTCAACACCACAGACAGCGCGGTGCGGATCACCCATCTGCCCAGCGGGCTGGTGGTGATTTGCCAGGACGAGCGCAGCCAGCACAAGAACAAGGCCAAGGCGATGCAGGTCCTGCGCACGCGGCTCTACGAGAAGTTGCGCGACGAAGCGCAGGGCGCCGAGGCCGAGGCGCGCAAGGCGATGGTCGGTTCGGGCGACCGGTCTGAGCGCATCCGCACGTACAATTTCCCGCAAGGCCGGGTCACCGATCACCGCATCAACCTGACCCTGCACCGCTTGCCCGAAGTGCTCGAAGGCAGCGGGCTGGGCGAATTGATCGACGCGCTGATCGCCGAGGACCAAGCCAAGCGGCTGGCGGCGTTGGGAGAGTGAAGTGGACGACGCCACCACCCCCCAACCCCCTCCTCTGACGAGGAGGAGGAGCCAAGAAGCCCCTTCCTCTTCAGAGGAGGGGGTTGGGGGTGGTGCCTCGCCCCACAGCACCGTCGCCGAGGCGATCCGCCGGGCCACCGCGCTGCTTGGCGCGCAGACCGATACCGCCCGGCTCGACGCCGAATTGCTGATGGCCGAAGCGCTCGATTGCACCCGCTCGGAACTGTTCCTGCGGCGGATGCGCGATCCTGAACCGGCTGGCTATGCCGCGCTGGTCGCGCGCCGCGCGGCGCATGAGCCGGTCGCCTATATCCGGGGGTATCAGGAGTTTTTCGGGCTGGGCTTTCGCGTCACGCCCGCTGTGCTGATCCCGCGCGGCGACAGCGAAGTGCTGGTTGAGGCGGGGCTGGCAGCACAGCCCGCCGCGCGCCGCGTGCTCGACCTTGGTACGGGATCGGGCGCGCTGCTGCTGGCGGCATTGTCGGAACTGCCGCAGGCCGAGGGGCTGGGGATCGACCGCTCGGTCGCCGCGCTCAGCGTCGCCACCGCCAATGCCCGCGCGCTGGGGCTGGCCGAACGCGCGCAGCTGCTGCTGGGCGATTGGACCCAGCCGGACTGGGCCTTGGAGCTGGGCCAGTTCGACCTGATCCTGGCCAATCCGCCTTACGTTGAAACGGCGGCTGACCTGGCGCCAAATGTGCGCGATCATGAGCCAGCCGAAGCGCTGTTTGCGGGGCCTGAGGGCCTCGACGATTACCGGTTGCTGATCCCGCAATTGCCCGCGCTGCTGGCATCCGGCGGCACTGCGCTGGTCGAAATCGGGGCAACGCAAGCCAAGGCAGTCAGCGCGATCTCCGCCGCGGCTGGCTTTACCTCGGTGCTCCATCACGACCTTGGCGGACGACCGCGCGCGCTGGCCTTGACGATTTCGCTTGGCAATCCGCCCGCGCCCGCCTAAATCGGAACCAAGCCAGCGCCGGTCCACTTACTCGTGAGACCCGCCGGCCAAATCCAGCAGATGCGAGCAGCTTGGCATTTCGCCTCGAAATTCAGCAAATGCAGGGACCGCGCGGCGCAAGTGGTGTCCGCGGCACAGGGTCATCCAGTCAGACAGCCGGAATTGCCGGCGAGACTGGTCTTTAGGGAAGTTAACCCCTTGAATACTAGCAATCATAATAACAATCGCGGTAACAACAATAACAGCAACAACAACAACCGTCGGCGCGGTCGGAGCAACCGTCCGCAAGGCGGCGGTGGCGGTCAACAGCTGAACCGGGTTGATAGCCGGGCGCGCGGCAATGCCCCCCAGTTGCTTGAAAAATACCGCAAGCTGGCGCACGACGCGCACCTCAATGGTGATCGGGTGCAGGCTGAATATTATCTGCAATTTGCCGATCACTATTTCCGCGTGACCGCAGACAGCCGCGTGCGCACCGACGAACAGCGCAAAGGCCCCGGCGAGCGCTGGGAAGGCAGCGGCGACGACGGTGATGACGCTGGCGAATTCGGCGGCGGTGAGAACGACTTCCCCAGCTTCGATCAACCCAGCTTTGCCCGTGCGCCGCGTGAAGATCGCCCGCCCCGCGAAGAACGTGCGCCCCGCGAAGAACGCGCGCCACGTGAAGATCGCCCGCGTCAGGCCCGTCCTGCACAGGATGAGCGCAGTTCCGGCAATGCGGCTGAGACCGATTCCGACCTGCCCAGTGAAGCCGTAAGCAGCGCTGAGCCCGAAGTTGAGCAGAACGATGATGTGGCCGCAGCCAATCCGTTTGAGCCAGCTGAAAATCCGTTCCTGCGCGAAAACCGCAACCGCGGCGGGTTGCGCCCGCGCCGGGAAGAACGCCGCCCGCGCAGCCAGCCACAGGATGAGGCCGAGCGCGAACCAGCCGGGCTCGATCCCGCGCTGCTGCCGCCCGCAATTTCGGTGACGCGCGCTGACGATAGTGCAGCTGAGGGCGACGCCGAAGCGGCCAAGCCGCGCCGGGGCCGTCCGCGCCGCAAGCCGGCTGGCGATGACGCCGGTGAGACGCTCGAAACGGTCGGCTGATCCGGGCACTTGCCCCGTCTGACCACCCTGGCGCTGACCAATCCGCGGCTGACCGCGCTGCTGCTTGGCGCACTGACCGCGCTGGGTTTCGAACCGCTTGAACTGTGGCCGCTGGCGCTGTTGGCGCTGGCCGGGTTGATCGCGCTGCTGCGCGGCGCGCCCAGCCGCAAGGCCGCGTTTCAGCTTGGCTGGTGTTTCGGGCTGGGGCAGTTTGCGCTGGCGCTCAACTGGGTTGCCACCGCTTTCACTTATCAAGCCGACTTGCCGATGTGGCTGGGCTGGGTCGCGGTGGTGCTGATCGGGTGCTATCTGGCGCTTTACCCGGCGCTGGCGGTGCTGCTCGCCTGGCATACCCGCAGCCGCGTGCTGGCCGTGATTCCCGGACTGGCCGCAGCCTGGATCATGACCGAGTGGCTGCGCGGCTGGGTGCTGACCGGCTTTCCGTGGAACCCGCTGGGCGCACTGCTGCTCGGCCCGTTTGAACAACCGGGCGCGGCGCGGCTCGCACCTTACCTTGGAACCTATGGGCTATCGGGGCTGGCCGTGTTGTTTGCCGGGCTGTGGTATGCCGGGCTGCTCCACTTTCGCCACAACCGCCGCGCGCTTTTGCTGCTGATCGTGCCGCTGTTGGCGCAATTCTGGCCGCATGGGCCGGGCGATCAGGCCACTAGTCCAAATGCTGTCTCTTACGCCTTGATCCAGCCCAACATTCCGCAGGACGAGCTCAACGATTCGGCCATGGCGCAGGCCAATTTCGCCAAGCTCGCCGCGCTGGTCCCGCCGCCGGTGGCGGGCCGTAGGTTGCTGGTGCTGTGGCCCGAATCGGGCGTCTCGGACTTGCTGCAATCGGGCTATCCGGACCGCTATTACCTAGACACTTACGGGGCTGATCCGGCGCAGGCGCGGGGGCGGATTGCGCGGTTGCTGGGGCCGGAGAACTTGCTGTTGACCGGCGCAGTCGATCTGGAACTGCGTGGTGACCGGGTCGCCGGGGTCCGCAATATGCTGACCGCGATCGACGGCACCGGAACGCTGCGCGCCAATTATGCCAAGGCGCATCTGGTGCCGTTCGGCGAATATCTGCCACTCCGCTCGGTGCTGACCCCGCTGGGGCTATCGCGGTTTGTGCCCGGGGATCTCGATTTCTGGCCCGGTCCGGGGCCGCGCACGATCGATTTTGGCATTTACGGCAAGGCCGGGATGCAGATCTGTTACGAGATTATCTTCCCCGGCCATGTTGTCGATCCCGCTAACCGGCCGAACTATATCTTTGCCCCGTCAAACGATGCCTGGTTCGGCAGTTGGGGCCCGCCGCAGCATCTGGCACAGGCCCGGCTGCGCGCGCTGGAAGAAGGACTGCCCGTGCTGCGCTCCACCACCACCGGGATCAGCGCGGTGATCGACGCCGATGGCGTGGTGCGACAATCGGTTCCGCTGCATGCTGCCGGAGTGCTGCTGGGCCGCATCCCGCGGGCCCATGCTCCCACGCTGTTTGCGCAAGTGGGCAACGCCTTGTCACTCGGCTGGGCTGTGTTGCTATTGGCCGCGTCGCTGGTTGCACTGCGCCGCGCGCGCGGTTAAGGGGAAGCACACATAAAGCTTTCTTTATATCGGAAATCCCCATGCGCGATTCGTATCTGTTTACCTCCGAAAGCGTATCCGAAGGTCATCCTGACAAGGTGTCTGACCAAATTTCGGACGCCATCGTCGATCTGTTCCTGAGCAAAGATTCCGAAGCGCGAATCGCTTGTGAGACGCTGACAACCACCCAGCTGGTGGTGCTGGCGGGCGAAATTCGCTGCAAGGGCGTTTATGAGGACGGCCAGTGGGCCGCCGGCGCGCAAGCCGAGATCGAGGCGACCGTGCGCCAGACTGTGCGCGAAATCGGATACGAACAGGACGGGTTCCACTGGGAAAAGTTCGAATTCATCAATCGCCTGCACGGCCAGTCGGAGCACATTGCGCAAGGCGTCGATGCCAGCAGCAACAAGGATGAAGGCGCCGGCGATCAGGGGATCATGTTCGGCTATGCCACCGACGAGACCCCCGATCTGATGCCCGCCACGCTCTATTACAGCCACAAGATCCTTGAGCGGATGGCGGCCGATCGCCACTCAGGTGTGGCCCCGTTCCTTGAGCCCGATGCCAAGAGCCAGGTAACCCTGCGCTATGAAGGCAGCCTGCCGGTGGCCGCCACAGCGGTGGTCGTTTCGACTCAGCACGCCAAGGGCTATGACGAGGGCGACAACGAAGCTGAATTGCACGCCTATGTCCGCCGGGTGATTGCCGACGTGATCCCGCCGGTGCTGCTGCGCGACACCGAATATCACATCAACCCGACCGGTAGCTTTGAAATTGGCGGGCCTGACGGCGACGCTGGGCTGACCGGGCGCAAGATCATCGTCGATACCTATGGCGGCGCAGCCCCGCACGGCGGCGGCGCGTTTTCGGGCAAGGATCCCACCAAGGTCGACCGCTCAGCCGCCTATATCACCCGCTATCTGGCCAAGAATATCGTCGCCGCGGGCCTCGCCACGCGCTGCACGATCCAGCTGGCCTATGCAATTGGGGTGTCCAAGCCGCTCTCGCTCTATGTCGATACGCACGACACCGGCAGCGTGGGTGATGATAAGATCGAGGCCGCGATCATGAGCATCGCCAAGCTGGGTGGGCTGACCCCGCGCGCCATCCGCACCCACCTTGGCCTCAACAAGCCGATCTACCGCCAGACTGCGGCTTACGGCCACTTTGGCCGCAAGTCAGAGGGCGATCTGTTCCCGTGGGAACGGCTCGACCTGGTTGAGGATCTGAAGGCGGCGCTGGGCTAGCGACGATAATCGGCGGTTATCACCCCGGCCGCCGCCAGCTCTTCTTCATGGCTGACCTCGCGCCAGTCTTCGGCCAGCGCCTGGGCTTCCCAGTTGAGCATCGCCGGGTGCGCCAGCACGTGGTCGACCCAAGCTTGGCCCTGGCCGACGTCCAGACCATAGGTGCGGATGCGGAAAGCCACAGGGGCGTAGAACGCGTCCACCGCTGAGAACGCGGCCCCGGCCAGCCACGGCCCGCCGAACTGCGCCAGCCCGGTCTCGAAAATCTCGCGCAGCCGCGCCACATTGCGCCGGAGGTTTTCGCTCATCGGCTTGGGGCTGACCCGCACGCCGACGTTCATCGTGCAATCGTTGCGGAGCGCGCCAAAGCCGCCGTGCATTTCGCAGGCCGCGCTTTGCGCGAAGATGCGCGCGGCTTCGTCCGCCGACCAGACACCGGGATGACGCTCAGCCAGGTAGAGTGTGATCCCAAGCGAATCGGTCAGCACGCGCGCGCCGTCGATCAGCACGGGCACTTGCCCGGTCGGAGAGAACTGGCGGAAGGCGGCGTAGTTATCAGGCTGAGCGAACAGCTCGAGCCGGTCCTCGAATTCGATTCCTAACGCTTTCATCAGCAGCCACGGCCGCAGGCTCCAGCTCGAATAGTTCCGGTTGGCGGTGATCAGCGTGTAAGTCATGCGCTTTCCTAGCCGGGCAAGGCACCGAACAACCAGCCGCCCAGCAGGCGGTTGAACGGGAAGGTGAAGAAGCCTGCGACCAGCAGCGCGCCGATGACAAAGCCGCGCGCCTGCTGGCGGTGGCGGGCAATATCATGCCGCCGGGCCGCGATCAGCAGCACCGGCACGCCAATAATCGTCAGCGCCGACAGCAGATGGATCACACTGAAGTGGCCGCGATTGATGAAGCGCAGCCCGAAGCTGAGCAGCGCGGTCGTGAACATGCAGACCGACCAGATCCAGCCAAGCCAGCGATGCAGCAAGTCGCCCCGCTTGCGCCACAGCATGATCGGGGTGAGCGCCAGCGCCGTGCCGATCGTCGCCAGATGCGCCCAGATGATCCACGGGATATGCCCCCAGTCGGGCCGCCCGCGCAGCACCGCCGCAATCACGAAGCCGAGCAAGACCAGAGCCAGCAAGCCGCAGGCCTGTTCCACCCGGTCAGGTTTGATGGGCCGGACATAGCGCTGCCCGCGTTTGCCGAAATAGTCGCTTACCCTGCCCACACCCGCTCCCTGCCTGCCCGCAATTGCCAGAGGCTAATCAGCAGCAAGTGGCCACCGCGTCAATGCGCGTAAGCTGCTTCGATCTCGTCGGGCCAGTGTTCCATCCGGGCGCGGCCCGAATGAAGGTACAGCGCGGGCAATTTGGCCAGCATCAGAACCTTGTGGATGCACCAGTCGGCGGCACGTTCGTTCCACTTGGCGGTGGCGCGGCCCTCGCGCTCAAGCCAGCGCTGGTACGGCAGGAAATGATCGGGCTCATCCTTGTGGACGATCTGGAAGATCCGTTTCATGATTGGATCGGACATGATCAGTTTGCTTTTGAGGATGATCTTGACCTGCGCAAAGCCGCGCTGTTCGGTCAGCATGATAATCCGGCACAGCTGCTCGAACTCGGCCGGGTTGGCCAGCACTTGCGCGGTGTCCATTTCGTCAATGCTGCAGCGGAAGATCCACTGGATGAACCGGTCGATGTGCCCCACGCTCGAATCGACCTGGAGCGGCATTCGCCCCTGCCGCTCGAACCAGCGGCGGAACATCACATAGTGTTTGCGCTCGTCATCGCGGTGCTTGGCAATCTCGGCCTGAAACACCGGATCGTCGGGGCAGCGCACCCGCACCGCCGCCAGCACCCGGTCAAGCGCGGTATAGCCGCGAAATTCGTTGTAGAGGTAGATCGAGGCGAGCACATCGAAGTAGCGCTGACGCAAGGCAGAACGGACAGGCACGAACGGTTACTCCATCATGGCGGCCAGCCCCATCACCGCCTCGGCGAATTCCTCGCGGAATTCTTGAACCACTCCGCGCGCGCTGCGTACCTGATCGACCAGGCCAACACCTTGACCGACAAAATACGAAACGAGTTCGCGCGCCTCTTGGTTCCCGCCCAATACCGCCTTTTCGATTTTCTGGAAACTCGGCTCGGAGACCATGCCCATCAGCGGCATCGGCAAAGCGCCCGGGCTGCCGGCCCCGTCCCACGCTTCGTGCCAGGCGGTTTTGAGCTGGCGCGCCGGTTTGCCGGTCCGGCTGCGCGAACGCACGGTATCGCGGCTGCGCGCGGCGATCATCTTGTCGCGGAAGGCTTCGCTGGTTTCGGCCTCGGGCGTCGCCAGCCAGACCGATCCGGTCCACGCCCCATCGGCGCCCGCCGCCATCATCCCGGCCATCTGCGCCCCGGTCATGATCCCGCCCGCCGCCAGCACCGGAATGTGATGCCCGGCCTGCTTCAGCGCGCGGACCACTTCGGGGATCAGCACCAAGGTGGAAACTTCGCCGCAGTGGCCGCCAGCTTCAGTGCCTTGCGCCACGATGATATCGACCCCGGCGGCGGCCTGGCGCAGAGCGTGTTCCTTGGCCCCGACCAAAGCCGCGACCGGGATGCCGCGCGCCTTGCCTTGCGCAATCATCTCGGGCGGGGCGATCCCCAGCGCGTTGGCGATCAGGCGGATCGGATGGCGAAAGGCGACCTCCATCAGCGCATAGCCGTTTTCAGGCGTAATCCCGGATCGCCCGCGCCACGCCACCACTTCGGCGGGCGGCACTTCAATGCCATATTGCCCCAGCAGCTCGGCGGTAAAAGCGCGGTGCTCGGCCGAGATTGCCTCCGCGCGGCGGTCGTTGTCGGCCAGATCGGCCACCCGCGGATCGACCACCTCGGGCACCAGCACGTCAACCCCGTAAGGCGCGCCATCGATATGCTCGTCGATCCAGACCAGCTCTTCTTCCAGCTGTTCGGGCGTAAATCGCGTCGCGCCGAGCACTCCGAACCCGCCAGCCTTGCTGACCGCAACCACCACATCGCGGCAATGGCTGAAGGCAAACAGCGGAAATTCGCACCCGGTCAGGCGGCATACTGCGTTATTCATTGTTCTCTCCCGTTGGGGGAGATGATGGAACGCATGCGCCTGCGCGGCAAGTCAGCCGATGTAATGCGCCGTAGTTTTCGCGGCCACGTCAGCAGCGCTGACCCCCGGAGCCAGCTCGACCAGCTTGAACGGCGACTGGTGATCGGGCCGCTGGAACACCGCCAGATCGGTGATCACCAGATCGACCGCGTTCCGGCCAGTTAGCGGCAAGGTGCAGGCCGGGATGAATTTCGGCGACCCGTCCTTGGCGCAGTGTTCCATCACCACGATGATCTGCTTGACCCCGGCGACCAGATCCATCGCCCCGCCCATGCCTTTGATCATCTTGCCCGGGACCATCCAGTTGGCGATGTCGCCATTTTCGGCGACTTCCATCGCGCCCAGCACAGTCAAGTCGATATGCCCGCCGCGAATCATCGCAAAGCTGGCGGCGCTGTCAAAATAAGCCGAGTGCGGTAGCTCGCTGATGGTCTGTTTGCCGGCGTTGATCAGGTCCGCGTCGATCTCGTTCTCGGTCGGGAACGGCCCGATGCCCAGCATACCATTCTCGCTCTGCAGCGTGACGGTCATCCCGGCAGGAACGTGATTGGCGACCAGCGTCGGAATCCCGATGCCCAGGTTGACGTAGTAGCCATCCCGCAGTTCCTTGGCGGCACGCGCCGCCATCTGGTCGCGGGTCCAGCCTTGGGCGATATGATCGTGCGTGGTCATCAGCCGACATCCGTGGTGCGAGTGGTGCGAAATTCAATTTTCTTGTCGTAGGGACTGCCGACAATCAGCCGCTGGACGTAAATCCCCGGCAGATGGATGCAGTCAGGATCGAGGCTGCCGACCGGGACGATTTCTTCCACCTCAACCACGCAGACCTTGCCGCTCGTGGCGGCCGGCTGGTTGAAATTGCGCGCGGTCTTGCGGAACACGACGTTGCCAGTCTCATCCGCTTTCCACGCTTTGACCAAGGCCAAATCGGCGAAGATCCCGGCCTCGAGGATATAGTCCTCGCCGCCAAACTGTTTCACGTCCTTGCCTTCGGCCACCAGCGTGCCGACCCCGGTTTTGGTGTAGAACCCGGGAATGCCCGCGCCGCCGGCGCGCATCCGTTCGGCCAAGGTGCCTTGCGGGGAAAATTCCACCTCGAGCTCGCCCGACAGGTACTGCCGCTCAAATTCCTTGTTCTCACCCACGTAGCTGGCGATCATCTTCCTGACCTGCCGCGTGCGCAGCAGCTTGCCGATGCCTTCGTTGTCGATCCCGGCATTGTTACTGGCGAAGGTCAGGTCCTTCACCCCCGAATCGCGCACCGCATCAAGCAATCGTTCGGGAATTCCGCACAGGCCAAACCCGCCGCAGGCGATCAGCAGGCCATCATGCAGCAAGCCATCGAGCGCCGCTGTAGCCGTGGGGTAGCGTTTCTGAGCCATGGTTTTTCCTCAATCCGTAGCGTCAGCCGTTAGGCGAGCGCTGGTGCGGCGGCAATTGCGCAATTCGCCGGGACCGTTGCAGCGATTGCAACCGGGCTCAGCCCAGCTCCATGCCCAGCAATGCCGACAAGTCGGCCAGCGCCTGCTGCCCGCTGGTCACCTTGATCGCCGCCATGCCCAGCGCCGCCGCCGGTTTGCAGTTGATCCCCAGATCATCGAGATAGACGCAATCGGCGGCGGCAAGCCCCAGCGTCTCGCACATCAATTCGTAAATCCGCGGATCGGGTTTGCGCAGGCCGACCTTGGAGCTTTCGATCACCGCCTCAAACCGCGCGAAAACCTGCTCATAAGCATCCTTGGCATCGCCGCTGCGGGCCATCCCGGCGCCGTGGCCGCTGGGCACATTGTTGGTGATGCAGGCCAGCCGGTAACCCGCTGCGGCCAGCTGATCGAGCGCTGTGACCATCGCCGGGCGGATGCTGCCCGACAGTACCGCCAAGACCGCGCGGCCTTCCAGCGGGTGGCCCAAGGCCTCGGCCTCAGCCTCGAACAGCACATCGAATCGGCGGGCATCGATTTCAGCGCGCTCAAACTGCGCCCAGGCGTTGCCATGCGGATTCTTGGCATTGACGCTGCGGATGAAATCGCGCGGTAGCCCGCGTTCGTCCTCCAGCCGGTTGAACGCCTCGAACGGCGACGAGGTGATCACCCCGCCAAAATCGAAAATCACCGCCTGATATTTCGCCTTCGGCACTGCGCCTGCTCCTCACTCAATTGCTCGCCGGGCAGTGGCGCAAGGCAGGCAGTGGCGCAAGCGCGGCGATTGATCCACATCATGGAACCAGAGCGCGTCGCGGCGCATGGTGCGATTCATTAAGGAGGCCTCGCTATGCGCTCGATCCTAGTTCAAACCCGCCGCGATCCGCAAAATGCCGCGCGGCTCGACAGTGCGCTCGCGATTGCCCGCGCCAATCAGGGCCACGTGACCCTGCTGATCGACACCCCGATTGACCAGTACATGACCGTCGACCCTTATGGCGGGACTTATCTGGCGCGCGAGGCGCTCGAAGCGGCGATCGCTGCCGATGATGCCTTGGGGAGCTTATGTGAACAGCGCCTGGCCGCCGGCGACGTCGCATTCGACGTGGCCAAGTTCGAAGCCGCGCCGATCGAGGCCATGTCCGCGGCCGCGCAGCTGGCCGATCTGGTCGTGGTTTCAAGGGGCAGCAGCCTGGCTGGCAATCTCGCCTTCGAAGCGAGTGCGCCCGTGCTGGTGCTGGGCAGCGCCGGTCCGCTGCCGCATCCGCTGACCGCCGCCTGCATCGCCTGGGACGGCAGCGCGCCTGCTGCAAGGGCACTGCGCTGGGCCACGCCGCTGCTGCGCACGTGCCGCAATGTGCACGTGCTGACTGTGGCGGACAACGACGGCTCCAGTTTTCCGCCGACCGATGCGCTGCGCTATCTGGCGCGCCACGGGATCACGGCGGAGCTGATCGCCCTGCCGAAAAGTGGTTCGATCGAAGAGACGCTCGCGAGTGAGGTCACCAGGTTGGGCGCGCAGTTGCTGGTCATGGGGGCCTACAGCCACAGCCGCCTGCGCGAATTCATGTTCGGTGGCGTGACCCGCTACTTTCTGGAGGATGCCAAAGAGCCCGCACTGCTGCTGGCGCATTGAGCGGAGCAGACTCTAATCGGCGCAGACTGGCACTTCATCGAGCAGACTGGCACTTCATCGAAAAGAGTGCGACATTTGCCCCGTGGCGGAGTGGCTGACCGCTTTGCTCAACTAGGGAGATTTGCCATGAACCGCCGCCTGATCCCGCTTGCCTTGCTGAGCGCCGCCTTGCTGGCCGCACCTTTGCTGGCCAAGCCTGCTGATTACACCCCGATGCTGGCTGACCCGCTGCGCAGCGACGATATGCGCAAGCTGGATGAAGGGCGTCTGCCAGCACAGGTGCTCGACTTTGCCGGGGTCAAAAAGGGCCAGACCGTGCTCGATTTCTTTGCCGGCAGCGGCTATTATTCGCTGTTGCTGGCGCGGGCAGTCGGGCCCAAAGGCGCGGTTTATGCGACCAATATCGCGGGCGAGAACGACGACAAGGCCTGGGCCCCGTTCGTCGGCAAGATCCCGCAGCTGCACGTCATGGTGATGCCGATCCCGGCGATGCAATTTGGTCCGCGCTCGCTCGACCTGATTTTCACCAACCTCAACTATCATGATCTTTACTGGGAATCGGACAAGTACAAGTTCCCGCGGGTCGATGTTGCCCCGGTGCTGGCCGGCTGGTTCACGGCAGTGAAGCCCGGCGGGCACGTGGTGATCATCGATCATGCGGCCAATCCCGGCGGCGATCCGCGCGAAGTGACCGAACGCCTGCACCGGATCGATCCACAGCGGGTCAAGGCCGATATGCTGGCCGCCGGATTCGTGCTTGAAGCTGAGAGCACCGTGCTGCGCCGCAGCGAAGATGATCATAGCAAGCTGGTTTTTGACCCCGCCGTGCGCGGCAAGACCGACCGGTTTATGTTGAAATTTCCCCGTCCTTAGGGCTTTTGAACCAGTAGTTGCAAATTATGCAACGGCAAATGCGCTTTTCGCACTTGCACAATAAGCGGGGTCGCGGCATTTAGATCGTGCCTTTTCAGGCATCCTCTCCCAAAACTTCCATAGGCCGGGTCAGCAATGACCCGGCCTTTTTTTGTCCGCGTCAGGGTCCGGCTAACGCTGCCTTGGCAAGAATATCCGACAGGTTCGCATTGCGCGCCTCCAACGTCCCAACTTGCTGCTCCAGCGCGCGCACCCGAATCGCTTGCAGGTCCAGCCCGACCTGCTGCGTCGCCCAGCCGAGGACTGCGATCTCGTCGGGGCGGTAATCCTCGCCGGTGGGCTTGGGGCCGAGCAGCACGAACCCAGCCAGCGCGGCCTGGTGCATCATCGGCAGGGCCAGCGAGGCGGGGAGCGGGGAGTGGACTTCGGCGGGGACCACCGCGCCTTGCTCGGCGCGCAGCGCGGCGAGGGCGGGATCGTCGGCGTCGATGATGCCGCCTTTCGCGCTGGCATAGTGCCCCTCTGTCGTCCGCGCATAGAGCGCCGCCGCTGCGCCGCCGGTGAAGCGGGCCAGCTCGGCGGAGAAGTTCGCCGCCAGCGCCTCGGGCTTCTCGACATGCGCCGCCGCCGCGACGAAGCGCTTGAGCGCCGCTTCGTTCCGGTGCCACGAGCGGAAGAACAGCCGTTCGATCACGTGCTCGACGCCGTCGCGGATGCGGTGGAACAGCAGGAACAGCCCGACCGCGATCCCGGCGCTGAACAACGCGCTGCCCTCGTGCCACGCCTCGGGCACGAGATGCTCGACCGCCCATTCGAGCGTCCCGAAGCTGACCAGCAGAATGGCGC
>JANNYT010000101.1:0-2450 GCA_031410255.1 Novosphingobium sp.
TTGAAGCAGCCGCAAGCCTTCGGTCACCCCCATCGGCAGACTTGCAGCGACCCAGCCGCGAACGTCGCGTTGCGGCTGAGCGCTGGCCAGCTCTGGTGGGTTCCAGCGGCGGTAGAGCAAGGCCACAATCGCCAGCGAAGCTCCCGCCCCGCCGACCTGAGCAACAATCGCGCCAGCGGCCGAAAGACTGCCTGATCCGGTTAGTACGGCCAGACAGATCGCCAGGAAAACCAGCGGCCGCACGACCATCACCGCGAACTGCGCTGCGGCGACACGATCAAGGGCGAGCAAGACAGATGAGCGTAATTTGGCCAATCCCACCATCGGGACCAAAACCACAGCCCACAGCATTGTCGCCAGAAATTCGGAGTCACCTCCTCCGCCGGAAAGCCGGATCCAGCCATAGGTCCCGGCAATCAGGACAAGCGAAAGCCAGAGGATCGTCCGGTCGGCCCAGTGCATCAGCCCGCGCAGGATACCCCAGTTGCCGCTTGCTCTGGCGCTTCCAGCCTCACGCATTGCCAGCACTGGCAGGCCGAATTCGGTGATCAGCCCGACCAGTGTCGCGGTGGTCAACGCCAACGAATAGACCCCATAGCCATGCGCACCCAGTGACCTGGTGAGGACAATTCCCGTCACAAATGCCAGCACCATGGCCGCACCATAGAATCCGGCCATTATGCCCGATGATCGGCCAAACCGCCGTAACGGGGACATTGCCGCGTCGCTCATGCGAACAACGCCCGCCAATAGGCTTCAACCGCCCGGTCAAGCTGAAATTCGCCTGCGCGGGCCACTTGCGCCCTCGCATCGAGTGGGCGCTGGAGCGCAGAGTTCATCGCGGCGGTCATCGCAGCGGCATCACCTCGCGGCACAAGGGCTCCCCAGCGGCCATTGCCCAACACTTCGCGCGGCCCATACGGGCAATCGGTTGATATAACTGTCAGTCCGAAATGAAGCGCTTCGATCAGAACGTTACCGAACCCCTCGTAGTTTGAAGCCGATACCAGCAAATCAGCGTCGCGAAGCCAATCGCCCAGAAACGGCGTGTAACCGGGAAGGAGAACGCGATCGGCCACTCCCAAACGCGCAGCCATTGCTTCGATGGCGGCCCGGTCGCCGCCTTCGCCCAATATCGTCAGGAATGCACCGTCACCTTCATGAGCCAGCGGCGCAAAGGCTTCGACCAGCGAGGGGTAATTCTTGACCGGCTTCAGCCGCCCCGCCGAAACGATCCGCTTTGCGGGTCCCCGTGGCCAGAGCGACTTCGCCGACGGGGAAAAACCCGGCCGGGGGATCGGATTATAAATCGTCGTCACCTTGTCGCGGGCAAGCCCGGCCAGCTTTGCCAGTTCGTCGCCAAGCCCATCACAAACAGTCACGATCCTGTCAGCAAACCGGTAAGTCGCCCGGATCGAGCTTTTGAGTTTAAGGGTCGCCGACAAACTGTCCGCGTATTGAGCGAGCAGAGGGGCATGGTCGGTAAGCACAAGTCTGGGCCGCGGCCTCAGTCCGGTCACTGCCAGCACGGCAACACTTGTGAGTGGCCACATCGCTGCCACCAAGGCATCAGGCCGATGCTCCCTCAAGTACCGGCGCAGGGGCAAGATAGCGCGGCGCAAGCGGTTCACCCCAAGATCGACGACGTTCACGCCGTCCGGCACCTGTTCAAGGAATTCGCCGGCTCGTTCCATCAACACCAGATCGACCTTGGCGCCGCGCGCCGCAAAGCCGCGCGCCAAATCGAGGGTAACCCGCTCAGCACCGCCAAGGCCAAGATTGGGCAAGAGAAATGCCACATGCTCGGAATAGTGTTGAAGTTCGCCTGCCTGCGTCATGGCCCCATCTGATCGCCTAAACCAGCCCTAGGGCAAGCCGGAAGTGGAGGCAAACATCGCTCTGATCGACAAAAACCATTGCTGCCCCCAATTCAGTGCCATAGGCGACAGACTGGTTTTCGCCGCAAGTGCAGCCTGAGTGGAAGGACGTTCAATCCGATGTGCGGGATCGCGGGCTTGATGCGATGCGAAGCGCCGGTTGGTGAGACGCTGATCCGTACGATGACCGATACCTTGGTCCGACGCGGCCCGGATTCAAGCGGCGTGTGGCTCAGCGCCGATGGGCTGGTCGGCTTCGGGCACCGCCGACTGGCGATCATTGATTTGTCGGAGGCCGGCGCACAGCCGATGCATTCGGCTTGTGGGCGCTACACGCTAACCTACAACGGCGAGATCTACAATTTCGAAGCCCTGCGCGGCGAGTTGGAAGCGGCTGGAAAAGCGCCGCCGTGGCGTGGAACTTCGGACACCGAAGTGATGCTGGCAGTGTTTTCCGCCTATGGTCTGCGCGCAGGGATCACCAAGCTCTCGGGCATGTTCGCGCTGGCCGTATGGGACCACCGCGAACGCAGCCTGACGCTGGCGCGGGACCGGTTCGGCGAAAAACCGCTA
>JANNYT010000102.1:0-36917 GCA_031410255.1 Novosphingobium sp.
CCCATCAGACTACCTCGCCATCCAGCATAGGCGCTGCAGATGTTGATCTGGGAAGACAGCGCCCAGCGGGGCACTTTGCCATATTCGTGCTTCATCTGTTCGCCGGTCAGTCCATCGCAGGCGGATTTGAAATCGTCTTTAGTAAGTTCTTGCAGATTGGCGGGATCGACGATGTGCGCCATCCGCATCGTCCGCGCCGACCACGTGGCGGCGGCATCGGGTGTGAAACCTGAATCGCCAGCGTAAGCCGGGACGGTTAGCAGGGCGGCTGCGAGCACACCGGTCAGATACACGTTCCTCATCAACTGTCCTTTCTACGAATGCTCTTTTTGCGCTAAAATCTTGAACCTAGCCGTGCTGATCAGTGCGCGTCCTGCCAGTTGTCACACTTTTCCAGACCCTCGGCGACCTTGCCCATTACCTTGGTCCAGCCCGAAAAAACCCGGTTACCGCCGGTAAAAACATCGATGTCGATATCGTCCTGCATGGTCCACAGATATTCCAGCGTGAATGGAATGACGTATGCATTCGCGCCATCCATCGGCTGAACCCGCGCCGGGAAACTTACTGGTTTGCCAGAATTGAAAGTGATCTGAACCGTTTGCGGCGCAGCATCTTCGACATTTCCAAAAAACATTTCCACGTCGAGGCCGTTTTTGACAATGAATCCCCAGAAATGGGGCGCTCTGGGATCGACGTCCTGTTTGAGCGCCAGGCACACATGATCGGGCAGCGCCCAGATGGTCCAATCCTTGACTGACCATTTGTGCAGATACGATCCGAGCTTGAACTGGGAATAGTATACCTCGCCCGCTTCGCCCGCAGTGGCGGGCGCAGGTGCCTGCACCGCGCCCAATGCGAGCAGTGCGGCGCGCCATCCCCGGCCCAGCCTTGTGATCATTTCGTCAGGGTCTTGGTGCAGGCAACAAATGCCGCGAAAGCATCTTTCGAGCCGTGCATGTCCTTCTCGAACACCGGCGCGCCATTCATTTTGACGCTCAACGAAAACCCATCGACTGCGTCGGCGGCCAGCCCGGCGGCCTTTACATTGAGGATCAACACGTTCGATCCGCCGAAGTTCAAGGCAGAGCTAGTCATATCTGCGTCCGGCGACCCTTCAATGCTGACCTTGA
Organism: Novosphingobium sp.; assembly: GCA_031410255.1. Taxonomy (GTDB): domain Bacteria; phylum Pseudomonadota; class Alphaproteobacteria; order Sphingomonadales; family Sphingomonadaceae; genus Novosphingobium. The sequence goes on from JANNYT010000102.1 coordinate 1,134, forward strand.
GCGGATAATCGTGATCGGCGGTGATCGAAGACTGGTCATCAGGTACGACCAGAATGCCACTGGAACCGCTGGCAGTGTAGAGCATGATCAGCTTGCCTGTGCTTCCTTTAGTGCCGATCGAGCAAAGTTTCGCGCTCGACTGAAAATCCCAGGACCCGATCAAGGTAGCGCTGGCCGGTGTCAAGGCGGCGACCGATACGCAGGCCGCCAAGGCCGTAAAAGTGCAACGCAGAATGCTGGTCGGTTTCATAGCTATGTCCCCCTGAAGCCGATTCACTAGCTCAGCCTTTGCGTTCATTGCATGATCGACTAGCGCAGTCTTGTGAATACGCGACAGGCTTCTGATTGTTGCGGAATTTCTCGATCCACGCGCCGATCCTTGCCCGGTCCAAATAACCGGTTGCCCCCAGTGGGCAGCAGCAGGTAATTACGCCGCATGTCCCAGCCTAACCAGACAGCCCCCGAACCCCCGCTGCGCGTTGGCATCATTCCAGTTACCCCGCTTGAGCAGAACTGCTCGCTGGTGTGGTGCACCAAAACGATGAAGGCGGCGCTGGTCGATCCGGGCGGGGATCTGGATAAGTTGAAGGCGGCGGTGGCGAAAGTCGGGGTGACGATCGAGAAGCTGCTGATCACGCACGGGCACCTCGATCATTGCGGTCAAGCCGGGATGCTGGCCAGGGAACTGGGCGTGCCGATCGAAGGCCCGCATGAGGATGACCGGTTCTGGATCGCGCAACTCGGCGCGGACGGCATGAAGTATGGCATGAAGGCCGAGACATTTGAGCCCGACCGCTGGCTGCACGATGGCGATACCGTGACCGTGGGCGAGGCGACCTTGCAAGTGATCCATTGCCCGGGGCACACGCCGGGGCACGTGGTGTTCCACTATCAGCCGGGACATCTGGCGATTGTCGGCGATGTAATCTTCGCCGGATCGATCGGGCGGACCGATTTCCCGCGCGGCAACCATCAGGATCTGATCGATTCGATCACGCAAAAATTGTGGCCGCTGGGTAATGATGTGACTTTTATCCCCGGCCATGGTCCGACCAGCACCTTTGGCCGCGAGCGGCAGGTCAACGGCTTTGTCAGCGATTATGCGCTGAGCTAGCGCAGGGCTAGCGCCTCCCCGTCCGGCCTTTCCGGACAGGGAGGAACTGCGCAGATTACATCGTTCCGGTGGCGATCAGCAGCGCGACCACGGCCAGCCCGATTTGCGTCAGCATGGTCACCATCACGCCAAGGCCGCGGCCTTTTTCAAGGCTGCCGCCGTCCATCCCAAAACCGTGCGCAACCCGCGCCAGCATGTAGATCCCGCCGACGATTGCGAGCCAGCCAGCGCCTTTTCCGGCCAATTCGATCAGCCCGATCAAGGCCAGCACCCACGGTGTATTTTCGGCGAAGTTGAGCTGCGCGCGCATCCGCCGCTCCATCAGATCATTGCCGCCGGTGCCGACATTGATCTTCTCTTTCATCCGCACCTGGCCGCAGCGCATCGCCAGCCAGAAGTTGATCATGGCGGCCGCAGCGGCCATGCACAGTGTTGTTTGCAAGATCATTTCACTCTCCCTGTTTGCGTGGGCGGTTACCGGGGGGACAACGCCGCTTGCATGCCGCGCCAATTTCGCTATAGGCCCGCCTTCGCAAGCCGTCGGCCCCCCAGGCCCTAGCGCGGCTTACTTAGACCGAATGATAATTTGCAGGAACAGGTGCCGCAATGGCTGTCCCCAAAAGAAAAACTTCGCCCTCACGTCGGGGCATGCGCCGCAGCCATGATGCGCTGCCGGTTGAGGCATTCCATGAATGCCCCAATTGTGGTGAACTGAAGCGCCCGCACAATCTGTGCCCGGCCTGCGGTCACTATAACGGGCGCGAAGTCATCGCGGTCGGGCTCTAAGCTCGAACTCCAGGAGGATCGCCTGTCATGAGCCTGCCGCGTATCGCCGTTGACGCGATGGGCGGTGATGATGGCGTCCGGGTGATGATCGAAGGCGCAGCCTTGGCGCGGCGCGAGCACGATCGTTTCAAGTTCCTGCTGGTCGGCGATGAAGTGCGGATTAAAGCCGCGCTGGAACTGCACCCCAATTTGCGGGCTGCTTCTGAAATTCTCCATTCTGACGATGTGGTGAGCGGCGAGGAGCGGCCGACCCAGGCCTTGCGCCGCGCCAAGACCACCTCGATGGGCATGGCGATTAACGCCGTAAAGGCTGGCAATGCTGGCGCCGCGGTCAGCGCGGGCAACACCGGCGCGTTGATGGCGATGGCCAAGCTGGCGCTGCGGACCATGCCGGGGATTGACCGGCCTGCGCTGTCAGCGCTGCTGCCAACCTTGGGCGAAAACGACGTCGTTATGCTCGATCTGGGGGCAAACACTGAGTGTGATGCCCGCAATCTGGTGCAATTTGCGATCATGGGCGCGGCCTATTCGCGGATCGTGACTGGCCGCGCTGCTCCGCGCGTGCGGCTGCTCAACATTGGCAGCGAAGAGATCAAGGGCACCGGGCACCTGCAGATCGCGGCGGCGCAGCTCAAGGAAGCAGCGGCCAGCCTGTCGATGTCGTTCGACGGGTTTGCCGAGGCGGACAAATTGAACCGCGGCGATGTCGATGTGGTGGTGTCGGATGGTTTTTCGGGCAATATCGCGCTCAAGGCAGTCGAAGGCACCGCGCGGTTCGTCACCGACTTGCTGCGCCGCAGCTTTGCCAGCTCGCTGCGCTCCAAATTCGGTTTCCTGATTTCGCGTCCGGCCACCGCGCTGCTCAAGCATCACCTCGATCCCAACAATCACAACGGCGCGGTGTTCCTGGGACTCAACGGCGTCGTGGTGAAAAGCCACGGTTCGGCCAATGCGGTGGGCGTCGCCAATGCCGTCGCGGTGACTGCGCGACTGCTCGAAGAAAACATCACTGAGCGGATCGCGGCCGATCTGGCGCGGCTGGGCGCGGGCAGCTTGCAGCTGGCCCCCAAGGCCGCTGGATGACCCTGCGCTCGGTCTTGATTGGCACTGGCTCGGCGCTGCCCAAACGGGCGGTCAGCAATGCCGAACTGGCTGAGACTGTTGACACCAGCGACGAGTGGATTGTGGGCCGCACCGGCATCCGCAACCGCTATATCGCAGGTGAGGGCGAGACCACCGGAACCTTGGCGATCGAAGCTGCGCGCCAGGCGCTGTCCGCCGCCGGTCTGGAGGGCAAGGACATCGGGCTGATCGTGCTGGCGACCGCTACGCCCGACCAGACCTTTCCGGCGACCGCGACAGCTGTCCAGCACGCAATCGGCGCGAACGGCGGGATTGCCTTCGATGTCGCCGCAGTCTGCTCGGGCTTTCTCTATGCGATGGGGGTAGCCGATTCGATGCTGCGCGCTGGCATGGCCAGGCGCGCATTGGTGATAGGCGCGGAAACGTTCAGCCGGATCCTCGACTGGGAGGATCGCACCACTTGCGTCCTGTTCGGCGACGGCGCAGGCGCGGTAGTGCTCGAAGCGCAGGATGTGATCGATGATGGCCCCGGCGTGCTAGCCATGCGGCTGCATGCAGATGGCGAACACGCCGGGCTGCTGTATGTCGATGGCGGAGTATCGAGCACCGGCACAGTCGGCCATGTCCGGATGAAGGGCCAGGAAGTGTTCCGTCACGCGGTGGTCAATCTGGCGTCGGTTCTATCGGAAGTACTGGCAGAATCAGGCTTTACCGCCGCTGATGTCGATTGGGTGGTGCCGCACCAGGCCAACCAGCGGATCCTTGACGCCACTGCCCGCAAGCTGGGCCTGCCGCCCGAGAAGGTCGTGGTGACGGTCGATCGCCATGCCAACACCTCAGCCGCATCGGTGCCGCTGGCGCTGGATACAGCGGTGCGCGACGGGCGAATCAAGCCCGGTGATTTGCTGGTGCTTGAGGCGATGGGCGGCGGGTTCACCTGGGGTGCTTGTCTGCTCCGCGTCTAACCGGCGGAAACTTGCGACAATTTAGCGACGCGATAGTTTGCAAACGGATTTGGAAAGGCTATTGTCTAGCTCGCGGGTCGTATCGCGAGTCAAGGGAAGGGGCTTGATGCGTTCCATGAGTACTTTAACGCGGGCCGATCTGGCCGAAGCGCTCAACCGCAAGTTGGGGCTTTCTCGTTCTGAATCGCTCGGCATGGTCGAAGCAATTCTTGATCAAATGTCTGACGCACTCGAGCAGGGTGAAAACGTCAAGATCTCCGGCTTCGGCACTTTCCTGTTGCGAGACAAAGGCGAGCGGATTGGGCGTAATCCCAAAACCGGGGTCGAAGTTCCGATCACCCCGCGCCGCGTGCTGACCTTCCGCGCCAGCCAGATGCTCAAAGACCGGATCGACAAGGGATGAGCGAAGGCGCAGCCATGCCCTTTGCCGATGGCAAGGCGGCCGATGCGCTGCGCACCATCGGCGAAGTCGCCAATGGGCTGGGCATTCGCCAGCACGTGTTGCGCTATTGGGAAGAACAATTCCCGATGCTCAAGCCGCTCAAGCGCAGTGGCGGGCGGCGTTACTACCGAGCTGAGGATATCCGGCTGGTTGTAGAGATCGACCGATTGGTACACCGCGAAGGCTATACCTTGAAAGGCGCGAACAAGGCGCTGCTGAGCGGAACCGGCGGTCCAGCTACGCCAGTTATCGCGACTGTTGCGTCAGCGCCAGTTGCTTCGGCGACTCCGCTGGCCGCGCCTGACATCACCTCCAACTTTGCCTACCGCGCGCGGCTGATTTCGCTGCGCACGACACTGGTAAACGCGCTGCACGAGGCCTAGATCAGCGCCTCACTGTGGTGAGGATTTCTGATGCAACACGATTATGATGCCGATTTGGCGCTGTTCATCAACGGCAGCTGGAAAATCGGCGAAGGCCGCGACCTTTTTCCGGTGGTCGATCCGGCCAGCGGCGAGGCAATCGCCGAGGTGCCACTGGCCAGTCCGGCCGACCTCGACGAAGCGCTTGATGCGGCAGACAAAGGCTTCGCGCTGTGGCGCGCGACCCCGGCTGAAGCCCGCGCTGTGGTCCTGAAGAAAGCCGCAGGCCTGCTGCGTGATCGCGCCGGGGCGATTGCCCAACTGCTGACCATGGAACAAGGCAAGCCGCTGGCCGAAGCCCGCGCCGAAGTGCTGAGCAGCGCCGGATTGTTCGATTGGTGCGCTGAGGAAGCGGTCCGGATCTATGGCCGCACACTAGTGCGCCCGACCGGCCAGCGGGCCTTGATAACGCGCCAGCCAATCGGCCCGGTGGCGGCGTTCAGCCCGTGGAATTTCCCGATCTATCTGATGGCCAAGAAGCTCGCCCCCGCGCTCGCAGTGGGCTGCTCGGTGATCGCCAAACCGCCCGAAGAAACCCCGGGCAGCACCGGAGCGCTGGTGCGCTGCCTGGCCGACGCGGGCTTGCCAGCCGGCGTAGTGCAACTGGTTCACGGGGTGCCTGATGCGGTCAGCCGGCATTTACTGGGCTCAAGCGTCATCCGCAAGGTCAGCTTCACCGGCTCTGTTCCGGTTGGCAAGCACTTGATGCGGCTGGCGGCGGATGGGCTGAAGCGGGTGACTATGGAGCTAGGCGGGCATGCGCCAGTGTTGGTGTTCGCCGATTGCGATCTCGACAAGACGCTCGACATGGTGGTCGCGCAGAAATTCCGCAACGCCGGGCAAGTCTGTGTCTCGCCCACCCGGTTCTATGTGCAAGAGGCAATTTACGAACGCTTCGTCACCGGCTTTGCCGAGCGGGCGCGCGGCGTCACTATGGGCCGCGGGTCCGATGCCGGCACCACCATGGGTCCCTTGGCCAATGTCCGGCGGCCCGGCGCGATTGCCGCCCTGGTCGATGATGCGGCGGCCAAGGGCGCGCGGGTGATGGCGGGCGGACAGCGCGGCGAAAGCGGGTTCTTCTTCCAGCCGACGCTGCTGGCCGATGTGCCTGACAGCGCCGATATCATGTCAAACGAGCCATTCGGCCCGGTCGCCGTGGCCGCGCCGTTCAGCAACTTTGACGATGCCGTGGCCAAAGCCAACCGGCTACCGTTCGGCCTCGCCGCGTTCGCTTTCACCGAAGGGTTGCGCAACGCCAACCTGTTGGGCGATGCGATCGAGGCGGGGATGGTCGGGATCAATACCTTCGCAGTCAGCGCCCCCGACGCGCCGTTTGGCGGGGTCAAGGATTCAGGCTTTGGCAGCGAAGGCGGGCTTGAAGGGATGGACAGCTACCTGGTCACCAAGGCGATCCATCAGGCGTAGGCCATCAGGCTTAGCTGGCAACTGGCCCTAATGAGGGATCAAGATCGCGCGGGCGGATCAGATGGACGAGCCGCCCGCAGCGCTCTTTGAGGTCAGCCCAGTTCCTGGTTTCGAGTTCAAGCACGGCGCAGCTCGCCGTGGGAAACTTGACCTCGACCACATCGCGCAGCGGGCTTGAGCCATCGTCGGGGACCAGATCGAAGATCAGGTCTTCGAGCCCGGGATTGTGCCCGACCATCAACACCGCTTGCGCGCTGTCATCCAGTTCGCGCAGCAGATCGAGCAAGGTGGCGCTGCTGGCGAGGTAGATTCGGCGGTCCCATTGAATTGCAACCGGCTGGCCGGCAGCCTGACAGGCCAGCTCAATCGTTTCGGCGCAGCGGATCGCGGGGGACGAGATCATCCGGTCCCACTGGACCCCGTGATCATGCACATGCCGCCCCATCAGGCTTGCACCTTTGCGCCCGCGCGCGTTGAGCGGACGGTCGAAATCGCGCGCGCGCGGATCTTGCCAATCGGACTTGGCGTGGCGAAACAGTCCCAGGGTTTTCAAGTGTGATGCTCGGGTTGGACGGGCGCCCGTGAAACACCGGTTGCCACGCGTTGTAAAGCCTCGTCCAGCGTCACCCGTGCAATCGGCGTGCCGGGCGGAAAGGCGCTGAGCAACCGGCTGGGAAACGCAGCAGACAGCACCACGAACACGCCGTGATCGTTGCGGCTGCGGATCAGCCGGCCAAACGCCTGCGCCAGCCGCGCGCGGATGATCCGGTCGTCATGCTTCGCCCCGCCGCCGGCCAGCCGCCGCGCGCGGTGCAGGATCGAGGGCTTGGGCCACGGCACTTGCTCCATCACCACCAGCCGCAGCGAATGGCCAGGCACATCGACCCCGTCGCGCAGCGCATCGGTGCCGAGCAACGAAGCGCGCGGATCGTCGCGGAAAATGTCCACCAGGGTGCCGGTGTCGATCGGATCGACATGCTGGGCATAAAGTGGCAGCCCGCCGCGCGCGAGCCGGTCAGCGATCCGGCCATGGACCGCGCGCAGCCGCCGGATCGCGGTGAACAGCCCCAGCGCGCCGCCCTGCGCCGCCTCGATCAGCCGGGCATAGGCCCCGGCCAAGGCCGAGACATCGCCTTTGGGCACATCGGTCACGATCAGCACTTCGGCCTGCGCGCCATAATCGAACGGACTGTCAAAGCTCGACAAGCGGGGAGCCAGCCCCAGCACCGGCGCGCCGCTGCGGACCACCGCGCTGTCCCAATCTCCGCCGTCTTTCAGCGTCGCCGAAGTCAGCATGACGCCGTGCGCGCCTTCGAGCACGACCTGCGCAAAGGGCTGCATCGGATCGAGCCAGCGGCGGTGCAGCCCGACATCGAACTCGCGCGCTTCGGCCCGTTCAACCGCCAGCCAATCGACAAAGCGCGGATCGGCCGGGCCGCCCAGCCGCTCCAGCAAAGCCTCCCACGCCGCGAGCAGGTCGATCCGCCAGCTCAGCGAATGCCGCGCGCCCTCGATCCGCGCGCGGCCCGATCCGTCGAGCCAATCGGGCGGTTCGGCCAGTACAGCCTCCAGCCGCACACTTAGCCGCATCAGGGGCCCGCGCAGCTCGGCCAGCGCGGCTTGCGCGGCCCCGGCCAGTTCAACCACCGGGCCATCGAGCTGCGCAGCCTCGGTCTCCAGACCGTAGCCCGCGTCCTGCCCGCTGCTTTCGTCGCGCGCATAAGTCAGCGCGCGGACTGCCGCGAACAGTTCTTCCAGCGGGCCCGAGGGGGTGTTGTCATGCAGGCGCTGCAGCCAGCCATCGCCGGGCAAGGCTTCGGCGGCGTGGCGGGCAGCGGCAATCGCCTTGCCGCCGGCTTCGTCATAGCTCGCCACATCGGCCAGCCGCGCCGCCAGCCCGCGCCGCCGGCCTTTAGCACCGCGTTCGGGCCCGATTACCCAGCGCCGCAGTTCAATTGTCTCGGTCCCAGTCAGCGCCGCAGAGAAGGTCGAATCGGCAGCCTCGAATACGTGATGGCCCTCGTCGAACACGATCCGGGTCGGTCGCTGCGAAGCGTCCCGCCCGCGCGCGGCGTTGATCATCACCAGGGCATGGTTGGCGATCACCAGATCGGCCTGCGCCGACGCGCGGCTGGCGCGTTCGATGAAGCATTTGCGGTAATGCGGGCACCCGGCATAGACGCATTCGCCGCGCTGGTCGGTCAGCGCCTTGACCCCGCGCTGGCGAAACAGCGTGCCGAGCCAGCCGGGCAGATCGCCGCCGATCATGTCGCCGTCCTGGCTGTACGCAGCCCAGCGCGCGATCAGTTGCGCCAGCACCGCCGCGCGGCCGGTAAAGCCGCCTTGCAGGGCGTCCTCAAGGTTGAGCAGGCACAAGTAATTTTCGCGGCCCTTGCGGACCACCACGGGCTCGCTGCCATCGCTGCGCTGCCCGGGCCAAGCGCGGCGGCTCTCCTGTCGCAACTGGCGTTGCAAGGCCTTGGTGAAGGTTGAAACCCACACCGTTCCACCCGAAGTCTGCGCCCACAGCGATGCTGGCGCGAGGTAACCCAGCGTCTTGCCGATCCCGGTTCCGGCCTGCGCCAGCAGCAGGTGCGGCGCATCTTGACGCAGGCGCGGGGCAAATACCTGGGCGGCCTCTTGCGCATAGGCAGCCTGCGCCGGGCGGCTCTCAGCACCCGCTCCGGCCAATAGTGCCAGTCGTTCGGCAATGTCTGCCACGGGCAGGCTGACTTGCGCGGGCTTAGGCCGTTCCGGCGCTTCATCCCACTCAGGCAACCGCGAGAACAACCAACGCTCAGCCGCGGCTGGCGGAGCGATCCGCGCGGTCAGTAGCGGGGCCCAGGCCCAGCGCAGCCGGATCAGCGATTGCAGCGAGGTCCACGCGCCTTCGCGGGCCGGCCAATCGGGGGCCTGACAGACCGCGAGCAATTGCTCGGCCGCTTGCTGCAACAGCAGCGGGACCTGATCGTCGCTGTCGGGCTCGCTTAGCCCAGTGGCGTGGGCCAGACCTTTGGGCGTCGGCACCACAAACCGCGCTGGATAGACGAACGCGAACAGTTCCAGCAGATCGAGCCCCGACAGGTCGGGATAGCCCAGCCGGGTCGCAACCAGCGGCGCGTTGAGCATCAACAGCGGCGTATCGGCAGCGGCGACGATCGCATCGCCCTTGCTGACGGTGCGAGTGCTGCCGGCACCATCGCGCAGCCAGCAGCCGCTGTGACTGGCGTGGAGGGCGGGGAGGGGCAGCGCGGAACTCACCGCCGCAGCGATAGAACGGAAATGGAACAAATTGCAAGGATCGGGCAGCAATATTTGCCTTGCTTTGGCCCCGCTGCTGCCGTTCAATCGCGAGGGTATTTGGGGGAAGCGGGCATGGCTTACGGCGACGATTATGTTGAGCGGCGCGGCGGCATTGGGCTCGGCGGGAAGATCGCGATAGCGCTGGCCGCGCTGATTGGCCTGCCGCTGATCGCTGCCTTTGCCTTTGGCGTCTACAATACGGTGCTGGTCAGCCCCGAGACCAAGCTGGCCCGCGCGATTGCCAATTCGCCTGAGGCAAAGGGCTTTTACGCTGGCTTGAAGCGCAATTACCCGCAGGAATATGCCGCGCTGAATGCCGCTGTGATGCCGGTCGTTGAGCGCGGGAATGCGACCGACGGGGTCATGATGATCCTGCGCAAGGCCAATGAATTCCAGCACAGCCACTCGGCCGAAGTGGCCAACGCGCCTGATGAGCAATTGGCCGCAATCTTGAGCGGCCAGGTTAAGGTGCTGGGCATCGCGGTGACCAAGCCCGAGCTGTGTCAGCGCAGCCTCAGTGGAGTGCCGGGCAAGCTGCCGGCTTTGTCTGCCGACGAATCGCGCAAGATGGCGGCCAATCAGTACAGCTTCGTTGCCGGGGCGGCGGCCGGGCGCGATCATCCGGTCAAGCGGCCGGGGATTTACCCGTCCGACCAGCAGGCAATTATTGGATCGCTCCGGGCGCGCGGGATCGCGGTCGAGGAGCTTAAGGATCTTGACCGGCCCGGCGCGAATGAGGCAGCCTCGTTGCGCAAATGCACGGTCGCACTGGAGCTGCTCAAAGCTGTCGCGGCGCTGCCCAAAGCGCAATCGCTGAGGATTTTTGCGCAGTTCGTTCGGGCTAGCTGAGCGAACCGCAGCTCGATCGGCACCACCACGATTTTGGGGCCGGGCGGCAATCAACCGCAACAAAGCACTGTGCAAACTGCAAGTTTAGGAGTAGCTTTTCGGCCTCGGGTTGCAACTCGCTTGAATTCCATGAGAGTAAACTTTCAGGAATTTGATTTTTGTCCTGGGGTAGTTTGCCAAGGGCCCCCTGGATATTTTTCATATCAAAAGCAAGGGGATGATCCATGAGCATCGGAAAATTTGCAATTGCAACGAGCTTTATCGCATTCGCCGTGACGGGCGTATCGGCCCAGAATTTTACATATAGCTCAGCCGACTCGACCTCGGTAGCGGTCGGCGGGCCGGACATGCGGGGAAATCCAGTGGCCGGGACTTACACAACCGGGACCAGCAACGTGACCTGGGCCGACGGCTCGAAGACGGTCGACAAGTATACCTGCATCGGCACGACCCAGCCAAGCCATGACAAGCTGTTCGACGTGCACACGATCTGTGACGCCGGCAACAGCGACGGCACTTACACCGCCGTGTTCGGCTGTCAGTTTGTGTCCAAGGACATGAAGGCGATCGGCTGTGTCGGAGGATTGACCGGGCGGACCGGAAAATACGCCGGGAAGGGCGGGACCATAACCTTCAGCGGCAGGGGTGGAAGCGGCGCGGGGACCGGGACCTGGGGGCCTGCTGCCAACTGAAGCTGTGCGAGGCGGGCCGGGTGACCGGCCCGCCGCGCAGTGACGATCGGGCGTTGACCGCAGCCGAATGCTGCTTCAGCCATGGGCTATGCCGAATCCCAACCGCACTGCCTTGATCGACCGCCTGCCTAAGGCCGAACTTCATCTCCACATCGAAGGTTCGCTTGAACCCGAGCTGCTGTTCGCGCTGGCGGAGCGCAACGGGGTGGCGATCCCGTTCGCCAGCGTGGAGGATGTCCGGGCCGCTTACAGCTTTTCCAACCTGCAGGATTTCCTGAATATCTACTACCAGGGCATGTCAGTGCTGCTTACCGAGCAGGATTTCTTCGACTTATCATGGGCTTACTTGCAGCGCGCCCAGGCCGACAATGTTCGCCATGTCGAGATTTTCTTTGATCCTCAAGGACATACAGAGCGCGGTGTTGGATTCACAACAGTGCTCAACGGGATCGAGTCGGCACTTAAACAGGCACAAATCGAACTAGGCATCACATACCGCCTGATCATGTGCTTTCTGCGGCACCTGCCCGAGGAGGACGCCTTTGCGACGCTGGCCATGGCCGAGCCGCACCTTGGCCGCATCCACGGAGTGGGCCTCGACAGCTCCGAACTGGGGCACCCGCCGGGCAAGTTTGCGCGGGTGTTTGCTCGGGCGCGGGCGCTGGGTCTGCATGTGACCGCGCATGCCGGTGAGGAAGGCCCGCCGGAGTACGTCTACGAAGCGCTCGACCTGCTTAAGGTCGAACGGATCGACCACGGCAACCGCGCGCTGGAGGACCCGGCACTGGTCCAGCGGATCGCAGCCGAAGGCCTGACCCTGACCGTCTGCCCGCTATCCAACCTGCGGCTCTGCGTGATTGACGACATCGCGCTGAGCCCGGTGCGCAAGATGCTCGACCTCGGGCTTAAAGTGACGATCAATTCGGACGATCCAGCTTACTTCGGCGGGTACATCAACGACAACTTCCACGCGGTGGCGCAGGCGCTCAATCTGAGCGAAGCCGAGCTGGTCCGGCTGGCGGAAAACAGTTTCACCGGGTCATTCCTGCCGCCCGACGAGCAAGCCCGCCACCTGGCGGCAATCGCGGAGGCGGCGCGTGGTTGAAAAGCTCTATCTGACCGCCGACCGCCTGCTCGAAGACAGCTTCGCACTGGCCAATCAGATCCTCGACGCCAGGTTTCGCCCGACGCACATCGTCGGGATCTGGCGCGGCGGCGCGCCGGTCGGGATCGCGGTGCAGGAACTGCTCGCTTACCACGGGATCGAAAGCGACCACATCGCGATCCGCACTGCCAGCTATGCCGGGATCGATCAGCAAGCCAAGGAAGTGCGGGTCTATGCGCTGGGCTATCTGATCGACGTGCTCGACCCCGATGACCGCTTGCTGGTGATCGACGACGTGTTCGATACTGGCCGCTCGATCGAAGCCTTCCTGGGCGAACTGGCCGCGCGCTGCCGCCACAACATGCCCAAAACGGTCAAGATCGCCACCGCCTATTACAAGCCGAGCCGCAATCGGACCCAGCTAAAACCAGACTTCTTCGTGCATGAAACCGAGGAATGGCTGGTCTTCCCGCACGAGATTTGCGGGCTGAGCGAGGCCGAGATCAGGGCGCATAAGCCGGGGGCGGGGCTAATCCTGCGGGGGTGAGGCTGGTTCAGACCCCGTCATCAATCACCTTCGCACTTGCGAAAACGCCCCATTCGCGCAAAGGCCCGGGTCATTATGACTGACCCCGCTCTGCTCGCCGCTGCTTCCACTTCCAAGGCCTGGCCGTTTGAAGAGGCGCGCCGGCTGGTCAAACGCTATCCGCAGGGCAAGCCCGATGGCAGCCCGGTGCTGTTTGAAACCGGCTATGGCCCCAGCGGGCTGCCGCATATCGGCACCTTTCAGGAAGTGCTGCGGACCACCTTGGTACGGCGCGCTTATGAAGTGCTGTCAGGCGGCGCGCCGACCCGGCTGGTGGCGTTCAGCGATGATATGGACGGGCTGCGCAAGGTGCCCGATAATATCGAGAACGCCGCGGTGCTGCAGGCCAATCTGCACCGGCCGCTGACCCGCATTCCCGATCCGTTCGGCTGCCATGAAAGCTTTGCACATCACAATAACGCGATGTTGCGCGCGTTTCTGGACCGGTTTGAGTTCGACTATGAATTCGTCTCCTCCAGCGAGCAGTACAATTCGGGCGCGTTCGATGATGCGTTGAAGAATGTGCTGCGCCGCTATGATGCGATCCAGGCGATCATGCTGCCGACCTTGCGGGCCGAGCGCGCCGCGACCTATTCGCCGGTGCTGCCAGTCAGCCCGACGAGTGGCGCGGTACTGCAGGTGCCGATCGAAGTAGTCGATGCCGACGCCGGGATCGTGCGGTTTGTCGATGACGGGCGGACCATCGAGCAATCGATTTTGGGCGGGCAGGCCAAGCTGCAGTGGAAGGTCGACTGGGCGATGCGCTGGACGGCGCTGGGGGTCGATTACGAAATGTACGGCAAGGACCTTACCGATAGCGGGGTCCAATCGGGCAAGATCGCAACTGTGCTGGGCGGCCGCAAGCCCGAGGGGCTGATCTACGAGCTGTTCCTCGATGAAAACGGCGAGAAGATTTCCAAGTCCAAGGGCAACGGGCTGACCATCGATCAGTGGCTGACCTATGGCAGCGAGGAGAGCCTGGGGTTCTACATTTACCGCGAGCCCAAGAGCGCCAAGAGCCTGCATGTCGGGGTGATCCCGCGCGCGGTCGATGAGTATTGGCAGTTCCGCGAAAAGCTGCCGAGCCAGCCAGTCGAGCAGCAGCTGGGCAATCCAGTGTGGCACCTGCTGCGCGTTAATGGCGGGCAGAGTGGCGCGGGCGATAGCTTGCCGGTTACCTATGGCCTGCTGGTCAATCTGGTCGGCGTGCTCGGGGCGGGGGCGGACCGGGCGCAAGTCTGGTCGTATCTGTCCAATTATGTGGAGAATGCCGATCCGGCAGCGCACCCCGCGCTTGATGGACTGGTGGACAAGGCACTGGCCTACAACCGCGATTTCGTCGCGCCAACGCTAGTGCGCCGCGCGCCGGCGGCGGGTGAAGCGCTGGCTTTGCGCGCGCTCGATGCGGTGCTGGCCGAGCAGCCTGAAACGGCGAGCGCCGAGGATTTGCAGACGCTGGTCTACGAGATCGGCAAGAACCCCGACTTCGGTTTTGAAGGCCTGCGCGACTGGTTCAAGGCGCTGTATGAAACCCTGCTGGGCTCATCCGCCGGTCCGCGGATGGGCAGCTTCATTGCGCTCTATGGGGTCGCCAATACCCGTAAGCTGATTGCTGAAGCGCTGGGCTAAGCCTGCGCCGCAATCCAATCGCGCACCAGTTGCGCGGAGCGCTGAGCCAGATCGGTCTGGCCGAAGTAATAGTGGTTTGCCCCGGCGATCAGGTGATGCTCAATCTGGCACTGATTGGCGGCTGCCATCAGCCGCGCGGCGTGGCTGGGGGTGCAGGCATCGTCGGCGCCGTTCTCGATCACCAGCAGCGGGCACTTGATCCGCGCAGCGCATTTCAGCCCGTCGCCATTGGACAGGTCATAGGACCACTGCGACAGCCACGACCGCAAGGTGGTGAACCGCGCGAGGCCGACCGGGCCGTCGTTGACCACGAACGGATCGCCCAGCATGCAATGGTTCGGCTGGCGCTCGTTGGGATCGACCAAGAGATCGAGCCAGCGCGGATCGGCCATCGTGCCTTGCACGGTGAAGCAGCGCTCGTGATTGTCGAGGCCCTGCCCTTTCAGCGCTGCCAGCTCATCCTGCACCCAGGCGGTGATTCGGCGATTGCGGGCGATCTGGCGGGCGCGGTATTCAGCCACGAAGTCAGCCGAATAAGGAGGCTTGGGGCCATCTGCGGCATAGAGGTTCCAGGCCGGGTTGCGCTCAAACGGGCGGCTTTCGTCTTCGATTGACGGGTCCATCCACTCGGTCAGCGTGAGGTTGCGTGACAAGTGCGCTGCTAGCAGCAGCACGCCATCGGCGGGAATGAACCCGGCGGCGGTCAGGTCATAGGGATCGCCCGCCGGGGTGTGGGTAACGCGCGGGTCCTGCGCTTCGGCCTGATAGAACAGGCTTTGCGCGCCGCCACCTGACCAGCCGCCCAGATACACCTTCTTGTACCCCAGCCGCTCCTTCGCGTCCTTGATGCAGGCGCCCAGATCCATCACCGCGCGCTCCATGATCAGCGCGGTATCGTTGCCGCGGTAGCGCGTGTTGCAATAGATCGTGTGGACGCCTTGCTTGGCCAGCATGCCGACTAGCGGCAGCCACGATCCGCCGCCGATCGGGTGCGAGAAGATCACCACGCTATCAGAGGGTTCGGCCGGCTTGAGGTACATCGCCTCGACCGCAACCTTGCCGATCGCGCCGCCATAAGTGTCCTTGAAGGCGCTGACCTCGTCAAACACGACGAGGTAGGGGATCCGTTCGAACTTGGCGGCCATGCTGCGCTCTCCTGTGCCCGATCAATCGTAGCGGGGACTTAGCCCAGCGGCCAGCCCAGCGGTGCTTGGCCAGTGGCGAGCGGCCAGGCGAGCACTCCGGCGACGATCACCAGCGGGGCCAATATGAGCGCCGGGCGGCGCGGCAGGCCGTGATACTTCCACTCCAGCGCAGCCATCGCGTGGCCGAGCAGCAGCGGGATAAAGTAGTGGTAAAGGTACAATACGCGGTGGAAATCGAGCCATTGCAGTGCCGCCATATTGGCGATCCAGCCCGCCAGCAGCATCGCCCGCAGCGGGCTTTCCTTCAGCCGCGACGGGATCAGGCTGGTCAGCACCCCGAGCAGCGAAATCAGCCAGACAGCAAGATTGGGCACCAGTCCGATCGAGACCGGCTGGCCGTTCAAAGCATCGGTCCGATAGCGGATCAGGCCCTGGCCGATAAGCCACTGCGCCGGGTGCGAACCATTGGCGTCGGCATGCGGCGTGATCGCCAGATCATGGGCCATAAAGCGCTGGATATCGGACGCGGCGGCGAGGACGGTGCGCAAATTCCACGCATCGTATTTCCACGCGTAAGCATGTTGGGGCGATACGAAGGCCATATCCTGCTGGCCCGCCGGGGTGTTGACGTCAGGGGGCAACGAGGTGAAATGAATCCACGCAGCCAGCACCACTATGGCGGCGAGAAACGCTCCATGCAGGCCGTTCAAAATGCGCAACGCAAGCCCGCGCCAGTCACGTTCCTGCAGCAGCGGCCAGAGCATGAACGGCGCCAGTGCGCCCATCATCAGCCCATTGGCGCGCACCAATGCGGCGGCGGCCACGAACAGCCCGAATAGAATATAGGCCCACCTGCTTTGCCGCCGCAGTGCCCACAGCGCCGACAGTAACGCGGCCAGCACAAACGCGAGCTGGAAGGCATCGAGCTGAGCTGTGCGGAACTGGACCAGCAAGGCGCTGTCAGCCAGCACCAACAGTGACAGCGCAGCTGCGGCTGGCACGCTGCCGGTCAGTTGCAGCATCAGTAGCGCGAACAGCACTGCTGCAATTAACCCGGCGGCAGCTGGCGCAAGCCTTGGCCCGGCATAGTCGAATCCCGGCGGCATCTGCTGCAGCGTGATCGCCTTGCTCGCGCCGATTGCGCGCCAATCGGCCTCGGCGTTTTTGCCGCTCAGCTGGTCACCCGCTGCGATCAGCATCGTGCCGAGCGGAGGGTGCGAGGAGAACTGGGTTAGCCCCTGATGATAACGCGCGGTGGTGGTCAGGTAATAGGTCTCATCCCACACCGGCGCGCGCGGTTCGCCCAGCCTGTTGAAGCACAGCCAGCCCGCGATTGCCCCGACTAGCAGCAGCAACGCAATCACTTGGCGCAGGGGTGGGGCGGCGGTGCTCTCCATCAGTGCGGCATGTCACATCGCGTTGCGCAGGAAAAGCGCAGAGCGCGCGTGACGCGCAAGGCTTCGGTGGATATGACCACCCGATGGACAGCCCGGAGCCAGCCGAACCTTCATCGCCCAGCGTGTGGCGCTTTGCCCGCGCCAGCCGGGCGCATGTCGTGATTGATGCCGCCGCCTATTACGATCTGATGCAGCAGGCGATGAAGGGCGCGCGCCAGCAGATTCTCCTGATCGGGTGGGATTTCGATACGCGGATGCGGCTGGGCAAGGGCCGCAAAATCTACAATCTGCCCCGCAAGAAGGTCAATCCTGCGCGGCTCGGGCCGTTTATTATCTGGCTGTGCGAGCGGACCGAAGGGCTGCAGGTGCGGGTGCTCAAGTGGAATTTCGGCGCGCTCAAATCGCTGTTCCGCGGCTCGATGATCCTCGATCTGCTGCGCTGGTGGCTGCATGCCGGGATCGATTTCAAACTCGATTCGGCGCACCCGCTGGGCTGCAGTCATCACCAGAAAATCGTGGTGATCGATGACCGGATGGCGGTCTGCGGCGGGATCGACATGACCTCGGACCGCTGGGACACGCCCGACCACCTCGAACACGATCCGCGCCGCCGCAAGCCTTACAGCAACAAGCTGTATGGCCCGTGGCACGATCTGACGATGCTGGTCGAAGGCGAAGCGGCGCTGGCGCTGGGCGAGTTGGGGCGGGCGCGGTGGGAGACGGCGGGCGGTCGGACCCTCCAGCCTTGCCAGCCGCAGCAGGCAAGCCCGTGGCCAAGCAAGCTCAAAGCCGAATTCACTGATGTCGAGATCGGCATCGCCCGAACCCGTGCGGCCTGGCGCGGTCAGCCTGAACAGCGTGAGATCGAGGCGCTGTTTGTCGAGCACATCCTGCGCGCCAAGCAGTTCATCTATGCCGAAAGCCAATATTTTGCCTCACGCGCGATTGCCGAGGCGGTGGCCGAAAGGCTGGCTCAGCCCCACCCGCCGGAAATTGTGCTGATCAACCCTGAGAGCGCCGAAGGCTGGCTGGAACAGACCGCAATGGACGGGGCGCGGGTGCAGTTGACTCACGCGATCGGGGCCAAGGATCCGGGCAAGCATTTCCGCATTTACATGCCGTTCAATGGGGCGGGCACGGCGATCTATGTCCATTCGAAAATGATGATCGTCGATGACGAAATCATCCGGATCGGCTCGGCCAATATGAACAACCGCTCGATGGGGCTCGATACCGAATGCGATGTGTTCATCGATACGGAGCGACCGGGCAATGGCCATGCCAAGCCCGCGATCACGCGGATCCGCGTGACGCTGTTGGCCGAACACGCCGGGCTCAGCTGCGAAGAAGTTGAGGCCGGGCTCGCGGCAAATCCCTCGATGATTGCCTTGATCGAAGCAGCGCCCCGGCGCGGCAAGTATCTGGAACCTTTTGCCTTGCGTCCGCTAAGCGATGGGGAGAAAGCTGTCGCCGACAATGCGCTGCTCGATCCTGAGCGGCCCGAGGAACTGTTCGAGCCGTTTGCGGCGCGCCGCGGTCTGTTCCGCCGTGGCGGCCTGCTGCGGCGTCCACGTTAGTCTGTGCCTGGAGAGTGACGAATGAGCTGTGAAAGCGATTGCGGTGATGGCGGGCCAATGGCCAAGTTGCCGGTGCCGGATGATGTGCAAGAAGCGATCCGCACGCTGATCCGCTGGTCAGGCGATGATCCGGCGCGCGAAGGGCTGGTTGATACCCCGGCGCGGGTGGCGCGGGCGTGGAAGGAATACTGCCAGGGCTATAGCTCGGACCCGGCGCAACATCTGGCACGGCAATTCGAAGAAGTCGGCGGCTATAACGAACTGGTGCTGCTCAAGAACATTCCGTTCCAGTCACACTGCGAACACCACATGGCCCCGATCACCGGTACCGCTGCAATTGCCTATATGCCGCGCGACAAGGTGGTCGGCATTTCCAAGCTGGCGCGCGTGCTCCACGGCTTTGCCGAGCGGCTGCAAATTCAGGAGCGGCTGACCGCCGAAGTGGCGCAATGCATTGCCGAAGAACTCAATCCGCACGGCGTGGCGGTGGTGATCAAGGCGCAGCACGGCTGCATGACCGGGCGGGGGGTCAAAACCCCCGGGGTCGAAATGGTGACTAGCCGCTTGCTCGGCTGCTTCCTCGACGATTCGCGCAGCCGCAAGGAAGTCTTGTCGCTGATGGGGTATTGAAGCTTGGCAGGGCCGCTTGGACCGGTGATGACAGCCGCCGAGCTCGAGGCGTTTTTCGTCGGCGCGTTTCCGGACCGCGGGAGCCATCCTAAGGTGCTGGAATTGGGTCCGTGCCGAGCCTTGATCGGGCTCGAGCCATCAGCGTCCCACTTGCGACCGGGGAACCTGGTTTCAGGCCCCACTCAAATGGGCCTAGCCGATCACGCGGCTTACGCAGTCATCCTAGCGCATATCGGACCGGTGGCGATGGCCGTCACCAGCAACCTCAATTACAGTTTCCTGCGCGGAGTGCAGCTGCAGATGCTTTTTGCGGAAGGCCGGTTGCTGCGGCTAGGGCGGCGGCTCGCCACGGTCGATGTTTTGTTGTGGCAAGATGACCGTGAGCGGCCGGTCGGGCAGGCGACCGTAACTTATGCCCTGCCCGGCGCCTGATCCTGATTAAACCGGCCAGCCCAGCCGCTTGCCGGCCACGGTCAGCGCCAGATAGCCGGCAAAGCTGACCACGACGAACAGCGCGAAGGCCAGCGGAATGGCGGTGCCGCGCCGCAGCAGCAGCGCCAGTGCGAAAAACGCTGGCAGCGAGGCTGCCACGTAGAGCGTGGATGACAGCGCCAGATCAGCGATCCGCGCGGCATCGCCGGTATCGCGCCACAGCCACAGCATCGCGGTGAGCGAGACCAACGGCAGCGAGGCGATCAGGCCGCCCCAGCCGGGACTGCGCCGAGCCAATTCAGAGGCAGCCGCGATCAGCAGGCCCGACAGGACCGCCTTGATCGCGAGCTGCCCCCAGATCATTTGCGCTTACAGATGTTCGAGGACGTATTCGGCCGAGCTGACCTTGAATTCGCCCGGACCTTCGACGTGGAGCTGTTCCACCGTGCCGTCATTGACCACCATTGCGAACCGCTGGCCGCGCTTGCCCAGGCCAAAGGCGCTGCCATCCATGGTCAGGCCGAGCGCTTCTACAAAATCGCCGTTGCCGTCAGCCAGCATGGTGACATCAGCCGAGCCGCCAGCCTTGTTCCACGCGCCCAGCACGAACGGATCGTTGACTGCGGTGCAGGCGATCTCGTCGATTCCCTTGGCTTTGAACTCGGCGGCCTTTTCAACAAAGCCGGGCAAGTGCTTGGCCGAACAGGTCGGGGTAAATGCCCCCGGGACCGAGAACAGCGCGACGCGCTTGCCGGCAAAGTAGTCCGCGCTCTGCACCGCATCGGGGCCGGCGTCGGTCACCTTGACCAATTTTACGTCGGGCAGCTTATCGCCAACTGCGATTGTCATGTCTGTTCTCCTGGTTGGGTAGGTCACGAATCTTGCGCTCATATAGTCATGCAGCGCGCAACGGCAACGATCCCGCTTATGCTTAATTTTGCTTTACTGCCCCGCTTTAAGATTGAGTAAACCGAATGGAGGAAGCTCCTGAGTGCGGGGACAAACCCGGCGGGAGACTACACATGGGTATTAAAGGGGTCGCGGCCAGCCTGGCCGCAGTGGGTATGGTATTGTCTTTTCCAGTGGCGGCTGGCGGGATGAGTTCGGCTGAAAAACTGCGGCGGCTGGATATCATGTTGATGGTCACCGGGCTGCGCTGCCGGACCACGGCAGATAACTTCAATCGCGAATATGGCCGGTTCACCACCAATCATTTGTCCGAACTGAACGCCGCCAGCGATACGCTCAAGCTGCAGATGGCCAAGCAGTACGGGGCAGCCGGGGCCAACCGCGCGCTCGACAAGCTGAGCGTGCAGATGGCCAACCAATACGGGCAGGGGCACCCGTGGCTTAATTGCGGGCAGCTGAAGGAAGTGGCTGGCACCTTAGCCGATATGCGCGGACCACAGCCGCTGGTCGAAGCGGCGAACGATCTGCTCGACAGCGGCTCGCACCGCTTGGCCTGGCTACGCTGAGCCAAGCGGCAAGTTTGAATCGTCCGGGGGGCGGGATTGAGACATATTCTCTCCGGACGAGGGTGAAGCAGCAGGACCGGGTCCCTGCTTCTTCACCCGCTCGCTTTAAGCGCGCCCAAAAAAACATATAAAGATATCGTTATATTTGCTTCCGAGCATGCAAGCGGCTAAGGGCGGCGTCATTACGGGCGCCGCTTTTTGCATTTGCAGCGGTGCGCCCAACCAATTTGACAGGAGTTTACCCGTGGCCACAGTGCTCGAAGCCGCCCAGGATTACGTAGTTGCCGATCTCAGCCTCGCTGAATTTGGCCGCGCTGAAATCAACATTGCCGAAACTGAAATGCCCGGCCTGATGGCGCTGCGCAGCGAATTTGGCGCGAGCCAGCCGCTCAAAGGCGCGCGGATCACGGGCTCGCTGCACATGACGATCCAGACCGCGGTCTTGATCGAAACGCTGACCGCGCTGGGCGCCCAAGTGCGCTGGGCGACCTGCAACATCTTCTCGACCCAGGACCACGCCGCCGCTGCGATCGCCGCGACCGGCGTTCCAGTGTTCGCGATCAAGGGTGAGACCTTGGCCGATTACTGGAACTATGTCGGCGACATCTTCAACTGGGGCGCCGACACCGATGGCCAGACGGCCAACATCATCCTCGACGATGGCGGCGATGCGACCATGTTTGCGCTGTGGGGCGCCAAGCTGGAAGCCGGCGCTACGCTGGGCGAACCAGAGAACGAGGAAGAGATCGAGTTTCAGCGCGCGCTGAAGGCCTATATCGCCAAGTACCCGGGTTACCTGACCGAAACGGTCCGCAACCTGAAGGGCGTCAGCGAGGAGACCACCACCGGGGTCCACCGGCTATACGAAATCGCCAAGAAGGGCGAACTGCCGTTCCCGGCGATCAACGTCAACGACAGCGTCACCAAGTCGAAGTTCGACAACCTATATGGCTGCAAGGAATCGCTGGTTGATGCGATCCGCCGCGCGACTGACGTGATGCTGGCCGGCAAGGTCGCTTGCGTCGCCGGGTTCGGCGATGTCGGCAAGGGCAGCGCGCAATCGCTCCGCAACGGCGGCGCGCGCGTGATGGTCACCGAAGTTGACCCGATCTGCGCGTTGCAGGCCGCGATGGAAGGTTTTGAAGTCGTCACCATGGAAGAAGCCGTGACCCGCGCGGACATCTTCTGCACCGCGACCGGCAATGCCGACGTGATCACCGCCGAACACATGGCCGCGATGAAGCCGATGAGCATCGTCTGCAACATCGGGCACTTTGACAGCGAAATCCAGATCGCCGCCTTGTCCAACTACGAATGGACCGAGGTCAAGCCGGGCACCGATCTGGTCAAGTTCCCCGATGGCAAGCAGATCATCATTCTGGCCAAGGGCCGGCTGGTCAATCTGGGCTGCGCTACTGGCCACCCCAGCTTCGTGATGTCGGCCAGCTTCACCAACCAGACGCTGGCGCAGATCGAACTGTGGACCAAGGGCGAGCAGTACGGCAACGACGTCTACGTTCTGCCCAAGCATCTTGACGAAAAGGTCGCGGCTTTGCACTTGGCCAAGCTGGGCGTGAAGCTGACCACGTTGAGCCAGAAGCAGGCTGACTACATCGGCGTACCCACCAGCGGCCCATTCAAGCCCGACCACTACCGTTATTGATCAGCAGCAGTCCCCGGTCCGCCGGGGACAGCTTGCCATTTGAGCCCTCGGCGCATAGCTGTCGGCCATGACGCTTACCCCCATCGCACTGGTTCTGTTCGCGCTGCTGCTGGCGGCGTGGACGGTTGCCGCGCTGTGGGCGGTGGCCGGCGCGCGGCGGCGTGAGCGCAAGGCTGAGGCTGGGCAGCGCCACGCCCGGCGGCTGGCGCGGATGGTAGATGAAAGCCCGGCCTTGCCGCTGCTGGTCCGCGCCGATGGCAAGATCGAAGCGCCGCAGCGGCTGGCGGGCTGGCTGGGGCTCGATGCGGTCCCGCAATTCCTGACCGAGCTCGATGGCGGCCGGATTGATGGCGGCGGCGGCGGGCTGACCAAGGAACAGCTGGCTGAACTGACCGAGGCGGTGCGCCGCACTCAGCGGACCGCCGCGCCGTTCCGGATGGTCGCCACCCCGCGTGGTTCAAAACGCAGCTTGGCGCTGCGCGGGCATCTGGCCGATCCGCAGGTGTCGCCGGGCGGCGCGGCCTTGGTCTGGGTGTTCGACTTTTCCGACAGCGAGAGCGAACTGGTCCAGCTGCGTGATGAGGCGGCGCGGGCGCAGGATGATTTCTCGGCGCTCGTTGGCCTTATCGAAGCCGCGCCGATGCCAATGTGGTTTCGCGGGCCTGAGGGGGAGCTGCGGCTGGTCAATCAGGCCTATGTCGGCGCAGTCGCGGGCGAGGATGCGCGGCAAGTGGTGGCCGATGGGATCGAGCTGATCGAAAGCGTCGACGGGTTGACCGCGCGGCAAATCGCACTGCAAGCCGCGGGCAAGCAGCTGCCGATTGAGCGCATGGTCTCCGCCACGATCGGCGGCCAGCGTCGCGCGCTGCGCGTGTCAGACTTGCCGCTGGGGCAAGAGGGCGTGGCGGGCTATGCCGTCGACGTTGAGGAAATGGAGGAGCTTGACCGGTCGCTGCGGGCGTTCCTGTCATCCCAGCGGGCGATGCTCGATCAGCTCAGCGCCGGGGTCGCGCAGTTTGATGCCGCGCGCCAGTTGACCTTCGCCAACCCGCCGTTCCAGCGAATCTTCGCGCTTAAGCCGACCGTGCTGGTCTCTCCGCCGCAGTTTGAGCGCTTGCTGGATGAAGCCCGCGATGCCGGCCGCGTACCCGAAGCGCGCGACTTCCCCGAGTGGCGGCGTGAGCGCGCGGCCTGGTTCACCGCCAGCACTCCACAAGAAGAGGCCTGGGCGCTGTCTGACGGCACCCATTTGCGGATCGTGGCGCAGCCGCTGCCCGATGGCGGCCTGATCCTGATCGCGGAAGACCGGACCGAACAACTGCGGCTATCAGCAGTGCGCGATACTTTGTTGCGGACCCGCACTGCCACGTTTGACAGTCTGTTTGAATCAGTCGCGGTGATTGCTCCCGATGGGCATTTGCAGCTGTGGAACCGCCGGTTCGCGGCGGACTGGGGCCTGGAGGACGCCTTCCTGGATACCCACCCGCGGATCGAGGCGCTGCTCGAGCGGATCGCCAAGCGGCTGGCGAAACCGACCAAGGTCAAAGCCGTGGGCGATGTGTTGCGCGCCGCGACGCTTGACCGCAAGCAGACCAGCGGGCGCGTGCTGTTGGCCGATGGTCGGACGCTCGAATTTGCGGGGGTGCCGCTGCCCGATGGCAATGGCCTGCTGACCGTTCTCGACATCACCGATTCGCAAAAGGCCGCCGAAGCGCTCAAGCAGCGGGCCGCCGCGCTCGAAGAAGCCGATGCGATGAAGACGCGGTTCCTCGCCAATATGAGTTACGAATTCCGCACGCCGCTAACCTCGATCGGCGGCTTTGCCGAGCTGCTCGAGGCCGGGTTGGGCGGCGATCTGTCCGATCAGGGCAAGGACTACGTCAGCGCAATACTGCAATCGGTTGAACGGCTTGGGGAGCAAATCGAATCGGTTCTCGACCTGTCGCAAAGCGAGGCGGGGATGCTGCCGTTGGCCAGTGAGGAGATCGATTTGTTGCCGTTCGTGACAACGCTAGTCGAAGACCGCGCGAGCCGGATCAAGGCCGCCGAATTGACGCTCGATCTGCGCGGCGACAAGGCCGTGGGCCGGATCAGCGGTGACCGCCGCCGGCTCGGCCGGGCGATCGGTCACCTGCTCGACAACGCGATCAGCGCGACCCCGTCGGGCGGGCGCTTGCTGGTCGAACTGAGCGGCCGCAAAGGCAAGGCGCAGATCGTAATCTCTGACAATGGCGCCGGGATGGATGCGACCACGCTGGCCCGCGCGCTTGAGGGGATCAAGGTCAATGCCGACGGCACCGGGGTCGAACGCCGCCAGGGGCTGGGCCTGCCGCTGGCCCGCCAGCTGATCGAGGCGCACAGCGGCACCCTGCAATTGCTGTCCGAACCGGGGCAAGGCACCGCGGCGATTGTCGAGCTGCCGTGATCGTTCGCTTGCCCGACATTGCCGCAACGGATGAATTCGGCGCGCGGATTGCGGTGCAGCTGCGCGCGGGCGATGTGGTCGCGCTGTCGGGCGGGCTGGGGGCGGGCAAGACCACTCTGGCCCGCGCGATCATCGCGGCGCTGGGGCACGAGGGCGAAGTGCCATCGCCCAGCTTTGCGATCATCGAGACTTACGATCCCCCGCTGGTGCGGCTGCCGCTGGTCCACGCCGATTTCTACCGGTTGAATGATCCGGCTGAAGTCGAAGAGCTTGGCCTTGACCACTACCGCGAGGGTGCGACGCTGCTGGCGGAATGGCCCGAGCAGGCCGGCGGCTTTGCGCACGAGGCGGCTTGTCTTTCAGTCCGCCTCGAACCTGCGGAGAGCGGGCGAATTGCCATTGTCGAGCCGGGTCAAGACTGGCTAGAGCGGCTGCCATGAGCGAAGCACTATCTACTGATTTGCCCGCCGGGCTGGACGCCTTTCTTGCCGCAGCCGGCTGGGGCAAAGGCGTGGTCGAGCCGCTACCCGGCGATGCCTCGTTCCGCCGCTATTTCCGCGTCCGCAAGGGCGAAAAGAGCGCGATGCTGATGCACGCTCCGCCGCCAACCGAAAACCCCGCGCCGTTCCTGCGCGCAGCCAAGTGGCTCGATGCCAACGGCCTGCGCGCGCCGCACATTTTCGCCGAAGACGAAGCGCGCGGACTGGTGCTGATGCAGGATTTCGGCGAAGTTCGGATGCGCGAATACCTTGATGATTGGCCCGCCGATGAGCGTGCGATCTACATCGCCGCGATCGATGCGTTGATCGCGCTGCACCGGCTGCCGTCGGGGCCGTTCCTCGATTACAGCATGAGCGAATACAAGCGCGAAGTTCGGCTGTTCACGCAATGGTATTGCCCGGCGCAAGGGCTCAGCGTGGATTCCGCCGGCTATGACCGCGCGTGGGATCAGGTTCTCGCCGATGTGTTGATCAACCAGCGCGAAGGGGTCTGCGTGCTGCGTGATTACCACGCCGAAAACATCATGCTGCTCGGCGGGCTCGAAAAGCAGGGTCTGCTCGATTTCCAAGACGCGTTGTCGGGCCACAAAGCCTACGATCTGGTCTCGCTGCTGCAGGATGCGCGGCGTGATGTTTCGGCTGAGCTTGAGGCCGAAATGTTCGATTATTACGTGCAGCAAACCGGGGCCGGCGCCGATTTTCTGGGTGACTATGCGCGGCTGGGCGCGCAGCGCAACGCTAAGATCGTCGGCATTTTCGTGCGGCTGTGGCAGCGCGATCGCAAGCCCCGCTACCTCGATTACATCCCACGCGTCTGGGCTTTGCTCGAACGCGATCTGACGCACCCGGCGCTGGCACCGGTCGCGCAGTGGTTCAGCGCCAATATCCCGGCGGAACTGCGCGAAGCTGGGGGCGGCGCTTTCACGGTATGAGCGGAGCGCCCGTGCCCGATACTGCGATGATCATGGCGGCCGGCAAAGGCACGCGGATGATGCCGCTGACCGCCGATAGGCCCAAGCCGCTGATCAAGGTAGCTGGAACGACCTTGCTCGATCACGTGCTCGATTTGCTGCGCAGCGCGGGCGTGGGCCGGATCGTGGTCAACGTCCATTACCGCGCCGATCAGATCGAGGCGCATTTGGCGAAGCATGCCCGCGATTTTGACGTGACGATCTCTGACGAGCGCGGGCTGCTGCGCGATACCGGCGGCGGGCTGGTGCAGGCGCTGCCGCTGATCACCGGCGACCCGTTCCTGTGCATCAATGCCGATAACTGGTTTGCCGATACTGATGTCCACGCGCTCCACCGGATGAGCGAGCTGTGGGACTCCGAGCGGATGGACGTGCTGATGCTGGTGGTGCCGTTCGCGCGCGCCGGTAACACCCAAGGTACCGGCGATTTCGATCTTGACGAAGAGGGACGCTTGTCGCGCGAAGGCGAAAAGCGCGCGCGGCCGTTTGTCTGGACCGGTATCCAGCTGCTGGCGCGGCACGTGGTGGCCGATCCACCCGAAGCGGTCTTCTCCACCAACCTGTTCTGGGACCGGGCGATTGCGCGCGGGCGCTGTTTCGGGCTGGTCCACGATGGCGACTGGTTCGACGTCGGTTACCCCGCAGCAATCGGGCTGACCGAAGCGCGGCTAGCTGGTGGCTGAGCGGCCCGGCCCAGCGGTTTATTCGATCGCCGCGCACCGCGGCTTTGCCGATGCCTTGGTTGCGGGCCTGATCCCGCGTTACGCCGATCCCGATCTGGGGCTCGCGCGGCTGACCCTGCTGCTGCCGAGCCGCCGGGCCGAGCGGATCGTGACTGAGGCGTTTGTGCGGCTGTCGGGCGGGGGGATGCTGCTGCCGCGCATGGCGGTGGTCGGCGATCTCGATCTGGACGAGACGCTGGGGCCGTTGCTCGATCCGCTCGGAGCGGGGAGTGATATTCCGCCCGCCGCCGATCAGACCCGGCGCTGGCTGCGGCTGGCGCAGTTGCTGCGCGAGGAAATGGCCGAGCGCGCGCCCGCTGCGCCGGGGCTGTTGAGGTTGGCCTTTGAAACGGCGCGGACGATGGACCGGCTGGCGGTTGAAGGGATTGAGCTGGGTGACCTGCTGCAGGACCGGGTCAGCGGAATTGTCGGCGATTTGGCGCAACATTGGCAACAGACCACGCGCCAGTTCGCGCGGGTGCAGGCGCGCTGGCAGGCTGAACTTGACGCGCGCGGCGAGGTCGATCCGCCGGTCCGCCGCAACGCGCTGTTCGAATATACCGCCGCGCGCTGGCAGGCCAATCCGCCGCCGCACGGCGTGGTCGCCGCCGGTGTGACCAGCGCTTCGCCTGCCTTGGCCAAGCTGTTGCGCGTGGTCGCGCATTTGCCCAAAGGCGCGGTGATCCTGCCCGATCTTGATCTCAATCTAGCCGACGAGGTGTGGACCGCGCTGGGCGTAGCGGGCGTGCCGGGCGAACCGGGCGGCGCTCCATTCGGGGAGCGCGACGCGGTCAGCCATCCGCAGTATCACCTCAAGCTGCTGCTTAACCGGATGGGAATCAACCGCAGCGAGGTCGATCCGTGGCACCGCGCCGGGCTCTCCGCCGCGCCGCCCGAACGCAGCCGCGCGATCTCCAACCTGTTCCTGCCGCCCGCCGCCAGCGCCAGTTGGGTCGATTTGCCCGCAGCGCAGCGGCGTTTGTCGGCCGTGCGGCTGATGGAATGCGCGCATCCCGGCGATGAAGCGCAAGCGATTGCGGTTCTGCTGCGTGAGGCATTGGAAGTGCCCGAACGCCGCGCCGCGCTGATCACGCCTGATCGCGGCCTCGCCGGCCGCGTGGTCGCGCAATTGCGCCGTTGGGGCATTCAGGCCGATGACAGCGCTGGGCGGCCACTACCGCAAACTCCCGCAGGCCGGGTGCTGTTACTGCTGGCGCAGGTGGTGGCGAGCGACGCCGCGCCGGTGCCACTGCTCGCGCTGCTGGTGCATCCGCTGGTCCATGCGGGCGCGGGCCGGGCTGATTGGCTCGATCACGCCCGTGCACTCGATCTCGCGTTGCGCGGCCCGCGCCGCGCGCCGGGGCTGGCTCCGCTGCGCGCGGTGATTGCGGGCCGGGGTGAGGCGATGCTGGCTTGGTGGAAGGGCATTGAGGCGGTGCTGACGCCGCTGCTCGCCTGGCCCGGTGAATTGCCGTTCGAACAGGCGTTGGGTGATCTGGCGGCGGCGGCCGAAGCGCTGTGCGGCCCGGCGCTGTGGGGGGAAGCGGACGGCCGCGCGCTGGCGGCGCTGGTGGACGAATTGCGCGAAGCGGCGGGCGCCGCCGGCACGTGCCTCGCCCCGGCCGATCTGCCCGGCGTGCTGCGCGATGCTTTGGAGCGCGTGGCAGTCCGGCCACCATGGGGCGGGCATCCGCGCCTCGCGATCTACGGCCTGCTCGAAGCGCGGATGAGCCGAGCCGATCTGGTGATTTGCGGCGGGCTGACCGAGGGAACCTGGCCAGCCAATCCATCACCCGATCCGTTGTTGCCGCCGGCCGTGCTGCGGGCGTTGGGCGTGCCGGGGGCGGAGTTCCGCATCGGGCTGGCCGCGCATGATCTGGCTGGCGCGCTCGGCGCGCCCGAAGTGGTGCTCAGCTGGGCGCAGCGCGACGAAAGCGGCCCGGTGATCCCCAGCCGCTTCGTGCTGCGGGTCGAAGCGATGCTGGGCGAGCTGGCCAAAGACCACCGCGAAACCCGCGCGCCTGAACTGGCGCGGCGGATCGATCATGCCCCAGTTGCGGCCCATTATCCGCAGCCTAAGCCTATGCCAACGACGGCGCAGCGCGATGTGCCGCTGGCGGTGACCGCGATCGACCGGCTGCGCGGCGATCCCTATCAATTCTACGCCAGCGCGATCCTGCGGCTGCGCCTGCTCGATCCGCTCGATGCCGATCCGACAGCCGCGTGGAAGGGCACCGTGGTCCACAACGTGCTCGATCGCTGGCACAAGTCCGGCGGCGGCGCGGGCGAATTGCTGGCCTTGGCGTCGCAGGAGCTGGCCGAAATGCGCGCGCATCCGCTGGTTCGCAGCCTGTGGTGGCCGCGCCTTGAAGCCGGGCTCCAATGGATCGATGCCGAGACTGCGCGGCTGGCGGGCGAGGGGCGGCAGTTCCTGAAGAGCGAGATCAAGGGCGAAATGACCTTTGACGGAGTCAAAGTGCATGGCCGGGCCGACCGGATCGACCAACTGACCGATGGCACGCTGGCGGTGGTCGATTACAAGACTGGCGCGCCGCCGAGCGGGACGATGGTTGAAAAGGGCTTTGCCTTGCAACTCGGCACGATTGGACTGATCGCTGACCGTGGCGGCTTTGATGGCGTGGCCGGATCGCCCGGACAGTTTGAGTACTGGTCACTCGGCAAGAGCGAAAAGAGCGCCACGAAATTTGGTTACAGCAAGGAGCCGGTCAAGGAGGGCAAGGTCAAATCGGGCCTGCCGCGCGAGCAATTCCTGGATTTCACCGCCGATTTCCTCAGCAATGCAATCAGCCGCTGGATCAAGGGCGATGAGCCCTTCACCGCACGGCTCAATCCCGATCTGGGCGGCTATAACGATTACGATCAGCTGATGCGGCTCGACGAATGGCAAGCGCGCGGGGGGAGCGGCGAATGAGCGGGAGCAAGGTCTGGCCGCTCACGCCTGAGCAGCGCCCGGCGGTCGATCCGGGCGAAGTCGTGTGGCTGTCAGCCTCAGCCGGGACCGGCAAGACCCAAGTGCTGTCCGCTCGCGTACTGCGGCTGCTGCTGCAAGACGGGGTCAGCCCCGGGCAAGTGTTGTGCCTGACTTTTACCAAGGCCGGGGCGACTGAGATGGCCGGGCGGATCAACCAGGTGCTGGCCAGCTGGGTGCGGGCCAAGCCCGATGCGCTGGCGCGTGATCTGCAGGCGATTGGCGCAGATATCGGCCCGCAGACGCAGGCCCGCGCGCGCACGCTGTTTGCCGAAGTGCTCGATTGTCAGGGCGGCGGGCTGCGGATCGATACGATCCACGCCTTCGCCCAGTGGCTGCTCGCCGCCTTCCCGCACGAGGCCGGGCTGATCCCGGGCGTCAAGGCGATGGAGGACCGCGAACGCGATCTGCTGCTGCGCGAAGTGTTGGCCGCGCTGCTGGTCGAAGCGGAGGCGAGCAACGATGCGGCTACCCTGGGCGCGCTGGCGCAGCTGTCGATCCGGCTCGGCCCCGATGCGGTGCCGGGCTATCTGCTGCGCTGCGCCGCCGCGCTGGAGGCGTGGACCGGGCCGGGCGGCTGGCAACCTCCGATGCTGCCGCGCGTGCGCCAGTTGCTCGGGCTGGTGAGCGATGCCAGCGAGGCCGATCTGGCCGGACTGTGCAGTGACGAACAGTTCGATGTAGACGCGCTGGAGCTGTGCCTGTCGGCCTATCAGCAGTGGAACACCAAGACCGGGCAAGCTGGCCGCGCGGTTATCGCCGCATGGCTGGCCGTTGGGCCTGAACGGCGCGCCGCAGACTTGCCGGAGTTGCATGCGGTATTGTTCACGCAGAAGGACACGGTTCGCAACCAACCGGCTTTTGAGAAGTTTGAGGAGCATTTTGGACACGCTGCCGAAGCAGTGCTGGCCTGCAGTCTGGCCGTGCGCGCGCATGCCGCAATGCTGGCGCTGGCCCAATGGCTCGCCCCGGCGCTCGAACTGGGGCGCAAATTCGCGCTGGCATGGGACGAGGCCAAGGCGCGCGCCGGGTTGATCGACTTCGACGATCAGATCCGCACTGCGGCAAAACTGCTCGGCCAGTCGGACCTATCCGAGTGGATCCGCTACAAGCTCGACCGGCGGTTCGATCATATCCTGGTCGATGAGGCGCAGGATACCAATCAGTCGCAATGGGCGATCATTGACGCGCTGACCGGCGATTTCTTCTCAGGCGCGGGTCAGCATGCGGACAAGCTGCGCACGTTGTTTGTGGTCGGCGATTACAAGCAGGCAATCTTCCGGTTTCAAGGCACCAGCCCCGAAAACTTCGAAAAGGCGCGGCAGCGGGTCAAGACGGCGATGGCGGGGCTGGCGGAGAACGTCGTGGCTTTGCGGGCCAATTTAGCCGCGCGCGAGCTGCAAGAACTTGGGCTGGGAACCAGCTTCAGAAGTTCATGGCAACTGCTTGAATTCGTGGACATGGCGATTGCGCAGATTGGTCCTGAGAATTTCGGTTTGACCGACGCGAAGGTCGAACATCAAGGCGAAGATCGCCCCGGACAGGTCACGCTGTGGCGGGTGATCGGCGCGGCGCCTGATGCAGAAATTGAATCTGCCGACGATGATGACGAAGGCAAGGAAGGCTGGCTCGACCGCAGCGACCGCAAGCTGGCCGATCATATCGCTCGGCAAATCCGCGTATGGCAGGACGAAGGCTATCCACTGATCAAGGGCGGTGCGCGCCGGGCCGGGCCGGGCGATGTGATGGTCTTGGTGCGCAAGCGCAAGGAACTCGCCGGGCTGATCGTGGCGCGGCTGCATGCCGCCGGGGTGGCCGTTGCCGGGGTTGACCGGCTGCGGCTGGCGGCGCCCCTGGCGGTCCGCGATCTGATGGCGGCGCTGCGCTTTGCCGCGCAGCCGTTCGACGATCTCAACCTGGCTTGCCTGCTCACTTCACCGCTGCTCGGCTGGAGCCAGGAGCAATTGCTCGAATTCGGCTACCGGCCAGACCGGGTCAGTCTGTGGCAACACTTGCGCGCAGGGCGCGGCAGCGCGGTGGTCGATGCGGCGATGGCGCAATTGCTCGAACTGCTGAAGATCGCCGACTTCGATCCGCCGCAAGCCTTGCTGCACTGGCTGCTGACTGGTCCGTGGCAGGGCCGCCGCAAGCTGGTCGCACGGCTGGGGAGCGAGGCCAACGATCCGATCGACGAATTGCTCAATGCTGCCAGCATGTTCGCCGCGAGCGAAGTGCCGAGCCTGCACACCTTCATCCGCTGGTTCGATGCGGGCGAAGGCGAGCTCAAGCGTGAGGCGGGCAAGGCCGGAACGGCGGTGCGGGTGATGACCGTCCACGGCGCCAAGGGCCTGCAAGCTCCGATCGTGATCCTGGCCGACGCGGCGGACAATCCGCATAAGTCGCGCCCCAGTCCGATCACTTTGGCTGACCCGCTGAGCGATCCCGATGCACCGCGCCTGATCCCGCTGCCTGCGCTGCGCAGCGGCGAGAAAGTGGGCCGGATCGCTGAGGCTGAGGCGCGGACTAAGGTCGAGGAACTGCAGGAACATTGGCGTTTGATGTATGTCGCGATGACCCGCGCTGAGGAGGCGCTGTTTGTGGCCGGGGCACTTGGTCCGCGCGAACAAGCCCCTGCGCCAGACAGCTGGTACGCGCGGTTGCAGGGGCTGTTTCTGGACGAAGAGTGGATCGCTGACCCGCTGTGGGAGGAGCGGCTGGAGCATGGCGAGCGGCCGCCGGCGGTGCCGCTTGAAGCTTCCGTGGTGAGTGAACAGCTGCCTCTGCCTCCGCCGTGGCTGACGCGCGCAATGCCGGCCGAGCCGCGCCCGGCGCGGCCGCTCGCGCCGTCGGGACTGGGCGAGGACAATGCCGCCGATCCGCCGTGGCCGCCCGGGGCTGGGCTGGCGGCAGCGCGGCGCGGGGTCTCGCTGCACAAATTGCTCGAACGTTTGCCCGAGGTGGCCCCGGCCGAACGCAAGACGGCGGCCTTGGCGTGGCTGGCGCGTGCGGGCGGCGAATTCGATGGCCCGGCGCGCGCCGAAATGGCTGCAGCAGCGGTGGCGGTGCTGGATAACAAGGCCTGGGCCGAGCTGTTCTCTGACCGTGCGCTGGCCGAAGTGCCGATTGCCGCAACGGTCGGCGAGCAGGTGATTGCTGGTACGATCGACCGGTTGCTGATCGGGCCCGAAGGCATCCTGCTGGTCGATTTCAAAAGCGCGCGGCGTCCGCCCGCCAGTCTGGACGCGGTGCCGGTTGCGATCCTGCGGCAGATGGCGGCCTATGCTGCGGCGCTCGAGGTGACTTACCCTGGGCGCAGCGTGCAGGCCGCGCTGCTCTACACGCAGGTGCCGATGCTGCTTGAACTTCCCGCCGCATTGCTGATGGCGCACAAGCCGGCTTTGGCCGGGGCGCAGTAAAGCTTTTCACCGCCAGCCGTTGCCATTGGCGCGCGGCGGCCTAGATTGAACGTAACGATTTTCAGGAGATACCGCGATGGCCACCAAACACGTTACCGACGCCAGCTTTGCCGCCGATGTGCTGCAGTCCGATGTGCCAGTCCTGGTCGATTTCTGGGCCGACTGGTGCGGCCCGTGCAAGATGATCGCCCCCAGCCTTGAAGAAATCAGCGAGGAGCTGGCCGGGAAAGTCCAGATCGTGAAGATGGACATCATGGACAGCACTGAAACTCCGGCGCAGTTCGGCGTGCAATCGATCCCGCTGATGGTCCTGTTCAAGAACGGTGAGCCCGTGGCGCAAAAACTGGGCGCAGCGCCCAAGAGCCAGCTTAAGGCGTGGCTGGAAAGTGTCCTCTAAACACCGCCGCGCGAAGCAGCGGGACTTAATTCTCCCCTCCCGTTTACGGGAGGGGTCGGGGGAGGGCATGTTTTGCAGGCCAGATGACAGGCCCTCCCCTAGCCCCTCCCGCAGGCGTGAAGGGGATTATAGGATCGGCGGCTTCGCGCCGAGTGAACCTAACCGCGCCGCCAGCTCGTCCCACCGCGCCGGGCTGGCCGCGCCGATCAGGCCGGGCAAGTGCGCTTCGTCAACGCGGTAGGCGCGTCCATCAGGCCGCGCGGCTTTGCCGCCAGCTTCGTTGACGAACAGCACTCCGGCGGCATGGTCCCAAGCCAAGGTGCGCTCGAAGATCGACAGATCATTCACCCCAAAGACCAGCCGGGGATACTGTTCGGCGGCGCAGCGCGGGATATCGACCAGCGTGTAATGCGGCGCGATGTGTTCCTTCATCGCTGCGCGCTGGGCCGGGTCCATGAACACCAGGCTGATCGCGGCCACGGGACGCATCTGGCCGGTCGTGCGGGCCTCAACTCTCTGGCCATTCACGAAGGCACCCTTACCTTTGTGGGCGACGCACAGCCGGTCATTCAGCGGGTCGTAAATCCAGCCGGTGTGCGCCTCGCCGCCATCGGCCATGGCGATGATGATGCCGAACGGCGGCTTGCCTTGGGCAAAGTTGTTGGTGCCATCGAGCGGATCGACGATCCAGCAGGCGGAGGAGAGCCGGTCGAGCACCGCTGGATCGGCATGGGCGGCTTCCTCGCCAACAATGGGCAGGCCCGGAATGATCCTGGCCAAACCCTCGGCGAGCATTTCCTCGGCCATTGTGTCAGCCACGGTCACCACATCGTCAGCCGCCTTTAGCTCGATCTGGCTGGCCGACAGTTTCTGGTAATGCGGCAGGATCGCTCGCGCACTGACATCGCGCAGCAGCGCGAGCATGGCGGCGTGGAACGCATCGATATCGCTCACGAACGGTAGTCGGCGTTGATGGTGATGTAGCCGTGCGTCAGATCGCAGGTCCACACCGTGGCGCGGCCCTCGCCAATCCCCAGATCGATCTCGAGCGAAATCTCCTGCCCTTTGAGGTGCGCGGCGACCGGTGCTTCGTCATAGTCCGCCAGCGGCTGGCCAAGGCGTGCGGCCCAGGTGCCGCCAAAGCCGATCGACAGCTTGTCACGGTCGGCGGGTTCACCAGCCTTGCCGACCGCCATCACCACGCGTCCCCAGTTGGCATCCTCCCCCGCGATCGCGGTCTTTACCAAGGGCGAGTTCGCCACGGCTAGGCCGATGCGGCGCGCGCTGTCAGCGCTGATTGCGCCGCTGACCTTAACCGTGATAAATTTCTGCGCGCCTTCGCCGTCGCGCACCACCAGCTGTGCAAGCTGATGGCAAACGTCGTGCAATGCGGCGGCAAAGGCATCGGCGCCGGGGCTGTCAAAGCCGCTCAACACCGCATTACCCGCCGCGCCGGTGGCAAAGGCCAGCACGGTGTCGCTGGTCGAGGTATCGCTATCCACGGTGATGCAGCTGAAGGTCTGCTGATTGGCCTTGCTCAGCAGTTCTTGCAGAAACGCCGGAGCCACTGCGCAATCGGTGAACACATAGCCCAGCATCGTCGCCATATCGGGCGCGATCATCCCGCTGCCCTTGATGATCGCG
>JANNYT010000103.1:0-31350 GCA_031410255.1 Novosphingobium sp.
CGAGGAGCAAGTGGCATGAAGGATGCCGGCACCGATATCGGCACCAACCATTTCGTCGGGATCGGCGGGATCGGCAAGTCGGGCATTGCCGAGGTGATGCACAATCTGGGCTACACAGTGCAGGGCAGCGACATCGCCGAAGGCTATGTCGTCGAAGGTCTGCGTGCGCGCGGGATCAAGGTGCTGATCGGCCACGCTGCTGAAAATCTTGGCGATGCGGCGGTGGTTGTCACCTCAACCGCGGTCAAGCGCTCCAACCCCGAGGTTGCTGCAGCGCTCGAGCACCGCATCCCGGTGGTCCGCCGCGCCGAAATGCTCGCCGAACTGATGCGGCTGAAACGCACGGTGGCAGTCGAGGGAACCCACGGCAAGACCACCACCACCAGCATGGTCGCGGCCTTGCTCGATGCCGGCGGGATTGATCCGACGGTGATCAACGGCGGGATCATCAACTCCTACGGCTCCAACGCCCGGCTGGGCGCGAGCGACTGGATGGTGGTCGAGGCTGATGAGAGCGACGGCAGCTTCCTGCGGCTCGACGGCACA
This sequence comes from Novosphingobium sp., assembly GCA_031410255.1. GTDB lineage: Bacteria > Pseudomonadota > Alphaproteobacteria > Sphingomonadales > Sphingomonadaceae > Novosphingobium. Next base: position 547 of record JANNYT010000103.1, read on the forward strand.
ATCGCGGTGGTCACCAACATCGATCCCGAACACCTCGATCATTACGGCAGCTTCGATGCGGTTAAGGAAGCTTTCGTCGAATTCATCGAGAACGTGCCGTTCTATGGCTGCGCGGTTCTGTGCATCGATCATCCCGAAGTGCAGGCGGTGATCCCACGGGTCCGTGACCGCCGCGTGGTGACTTACGGCTTTTCGGCGCAAGCTGATGTGCGCGGCGAGAACGTTACGCCTTACCCCGGCGGTAACCGGTTTGACGCGGTGATCCGCCAGCGCGATGGCAGCCAGCGGCGGATTACCGGGATCGACCTGCCGATGGCGGGTCGGCACAATGTCCAGAATGCGCTGGCCGCAGTGGCAGTCTCGGCCGAAATGGGCTGCGCCGACGAGGTGATCCAGACCGGCTTTGCAAAGTTCCACGGGGTCAAGCGCCGCTTCACCAAGGTTGGCGAAGTGGGCGGTGCCACCATCATCGACGACTACGGCCATCACCCGGTCGAAATCCGCGCCGTGCTCGCTGCGGCGCGCGAGGGCGTGAGCACTGGCCGGGTGATCGCAGTGGTCCAGCCGCACCGGTTTACCCGGCTGCGCGATCACCTCGAAGAGTTCGAAAGTGCGTTCAACGATGCCGATATGGTCTTCGCCGCACCGGTCTATGCGGCTGGTGAGACGCCGATTGATGGGATCAGTTCGGCCGCGATGGTCACGGGCATGAAAGCGCGCGGGCACCGCTCGGCGCAAGTCGTGGCGGGGCCGGATGAGCTGGCCGAGGCCTTGAGCGCGGCGATCGAACCCGGCGATATGGTGGTATGCCTTGGCGCGGGCGACATTACCAAGTGGGCGGCGGGACTGGCAGCTGCGATCGCAGCGCGGAGGGCGGCATGATGGCCGACACTCTGCCGCGCGTGGCGGGCAAGCTGACCGCCAATGCCCCGCTCGCGCCGCTGGTCTGGTTTAAATCGGGCGGCACCGCGCAGTGGCTGTTCGAGCCCAAGGACGCGGCTGACTTGCAGCTGTTCCTGCGCGATCTTGATCCCGCCGTGCCGGTCATGGCGCTGGGGCTGGGCTCGAACCTGATCGTGCGCGATGGCGGTGTTGCGGGCGTGGTGGTGCGGCTGGGCAAGGCCTTTGCCAAGGTTGCTGCCAGCGCCGATCTGACGCTCGATTGCGGCGCTGGTGCCTCAGGCATTTTGGTCAGCTCGACCGCGCGCGACAATGGCATTGCAGGCCTTGAATTCCTGCGCTCGATCCCCGGCACGGTCGGCGGCTTCGTCCGCATGAACGGCGGCGCTTACGGGGGCGAGGTCAAAGACATCCTCGTCGATTGCGACGTGGTGCTGCGCGATGGCACGCTGCAAACTATCAGCAACACATTGCTGGGCTACACCTACCGGCACTCTAGCCTGCCACAAGGCGCCATCGTTGTGGCAGCGAGGTTCAAGGGCCGCGCGGGTGATCCGGCCCAGATCCAAGCCGAAATGGACCGCATTTCCGCGAGCCGCGAGGCCAGCCAGCCGCTGCGCAGCAAGACCGGCGGCAGCACTTTCAAGAACCCGGATGGTCACAAGGCATGGGAACTGGTCGACCAGGCTGGATGCCGCGGGCTGATCATCGGCGGGGCGCAAGTCAGCGAAAAGCACTGCAACTTCCTGCTCAATCTGGGCGAAGCCACCAGCGCCGATATCGAAGCACTGGGCGAGGAAGTGCGGCGGCGGGTCAAAGCCAAGTCGGGCGTTGAGCTCGAATGGGAAATTCAACGAGTAGGTGATCGCAAGTGACGCTCCCCAAACTTCACATCGCGGTTCTGATGGGAGGCTGGTCGAATGAACGGCCGGTTTCGCTGATGAGCGGCGAGGGCGTCGCCGCTGCGTTGGAGGAGCGCGGCCACCGCGTCACGCGGCTTGATATGGGCCGCGACATCGCCCAGCGGCTGACCGAAACCGCGCCCGATGTGGTGTTCAACGCGCTTCACGGCACGCCGGGCGAAGACGGCGCGGTGCAGGGCATGATGGACCTGATGGGGCTGACTTATACCCATTCGGGCATGGTCACCTCGGTGATCGCGATCGACAAGGAACTGACCAAGCAATGCCTGGTTCCGCATGGGATACCGATGCCGGGCGGGCGGATCGTGCCGGTGGCGGAGATCTTTGAGCGTGACCCGCTGGAGCGGCCGTACGTGCTCAAACCGGTCAACGAAGGATCGTCGGTCGGGGTGGCGATCATCACCGCTGAGGGCAATTACGGTAACCCGATCAGCCCAGCAGCTAAGGGGCCATGGCAGGAGTTCGAGAGCCTGCTGGCCGAGCCTTTTATTCGCGGCAAGGAACTGACCACGGCGGTGCTGGGCGACAAGGCGCTGCTGGTCACCGAGCTCAAGCCCAAATCGGGCTTCTATGATTTCGACGCCAAATATACTGATGGAATGACCGAGCACATCTGCCCGGCGCAAATCCCAGAAGAGATTACCGCAGCCTGCCTCGAACTGGCTTTGCGCGCGCACCGGCTGCTGGGCTGCAACGGCTGCAGCCGGACCGATTTTCGCTGGGATGATACGCAGGGCGCCGACGGGCTGTTCGTGCTCGAGACCAATACCCAACCGGGCATGACCCCGCTCAGTCTGGTTCCCGAACAGGCCCGGCACTTGGGCATTTCTTACGGAGAACTGGTCGAGATCATTATCGCTGATGCGCTGGACCGGAAGGACGCGAGTAAATGAGCGCGCAGAAGATTAAACGCGGCGGCAAAAGCGCGCGGCGGACTGCGGCAGCGCAAGGCAAGGCCCGGCACGTCCGCGCGGCCAAAGCGCGCACCGGGTCGGCCTTTGATACGGTGATGGCGCTGCAGCCGTTCAGCGAGAGCCAGCTGCATCGGATCTTCCTGGCGATGATCCTAGGCGCGGCGGCGGTGCTGTTGTGGATGATGGCCAGTTTTGCCGGGGTGCCGGCGATGGCGCAGATGCAATTGGCGCAGCTGGCACATCAGGCCGGGTTTGAACTGCACAATGTCAACGTGCGCGGAACCAACCACCTCAACGAGTTGAAGGTCTATCAGATCGCGCTGGCTGACCGCGACCGGGCGATGCCGTTTGTCGATCTTGGCTCGGTGCGCAGCCGCCTGCTCGAACTGCCCTGGGTTGCGGATGCGCGTGTCTCACGCCAGTTGCCCGATACGCTGGTGATCGACATTGTCGAGCGCAAGCCGGTGGCGGTGCTGGCCAAGCCTGACCGGCTGGTGCTGATCGATGCCACCGGGCGCGAGCTCGAACTGATCTCGCCAGATCGGGCCAAGAGCAAGTTGGTGCTGTCCGGCCCCGGCGCGGGCCAGCAGGTCGCGGCGTTGACCGCGCTGCTCGATACCGCCCCGGCGCTGCGGCCGCAATTGCGCAGCGCCGAATGGGTTGGCAATCGGCGCTGGAACCTGACCTTCAAGACCGGGCAGATGCTGGCGCTGCCCGAAGGCAAGGACCCTTCGGCCATGGCGCTGATGACCTTCGCCCAGCTCGATGGCCGCAACCGCCTGCTCGGCGGTAAGGCCGTAGCGTTCGATATGCGCGCGTCTGACCGGATCTATTTCCGCATGCCCAGCCGCACCGATGCGACCGAGCAGGCCAGCGTCGCCGCCACGCAATCGCCGGTCACGACGGCTACTGCCGCGCCGGCCGGCAGCAGCGCAGTCAAGTCCAGCAGCACCGCTCAAACCAGTGCGCCCGCCAAACCGGCCAAGAAGGACAAGAACTGATGGCTCCGCCCCGCATTTCGCGCGTGTTCGGCGCGGTCAATATCGGCTCATTCCGGATTTCGGCGATGATCGCCGGATTGTCCGAAACCGGTGAGATGGTGGTGCTGGGATCAGGCCACCGCGCCGCGCAAGGGATCAAGCGCGGCTATGTTACCGATATGGCCGCAGCGACTTACGCAGTGCGCGATGCGGTTGAGCGGGCCGAGAAGATGGCCAACACCTCGATCAGCAGCGTGTGGATCGGAACCTCAGGCGCCGGGCTCGCCAGCCGGGTCGCGCAGGTTGAGGTTGATATCGGCGGGCGGCGGATCGAGGCGGATGATATCGAACACCTGCTGATCTCCGCGCGCGAGGTGATCCAGCCCGACGGCCGGATGGTGCTGCACGCGCAGCCGGCGCACTATACGCTCGATGGGGCGGACGGCGTGGCCGATCCCAAGGGGCTTCATTCCGAGCGGCTGGGGGTCGATATCCACGTGATGCTGGCTGACGGCGCGCCGATCCGCAATATTACCGAAGCGGTGCAGAACGCGCACCTTGATGTCGAAGCCGTGGTCGGATCACCGGTCGCTGCGGGCTATGCCTGCCTGTCCGCCGAAGAGCGCGAACTGGGCGTGGCCCTGGTCGAATTTGGCGGCGAGGTGACCAATGTCTCGGTCTATGCGGCCGGCATGTTGCTGGGGTTGGTGACGATCCCGCTGGGGTCGGGTGACATTACCGATGCGGTCGCCTCGGCCTTTGGCATCCGGCGGTTTCAGGCCGAGCGCTTGAAATGCGTTCACGGCTCGGCAATCGCCAGCCCGTCCGATCACCGCGAGATGATCCCGATTAATGCGCCCGGCGAAGAGCCCAGCGGCCCGGCTGCGCGCCACGCCGATGACAAGAACCGTGTGCCCCGGGCCGAGCTGGTCTCGGTGATTACGACGCAGCTCGGCAGCTGGGTAGAAGAAGTATCCAGGGCACTCAAAGGATTGGGCTTTACCGGCCAGCGCGGCCAGCTGGTGGTGGTCACCGGCGGCGGCGCGGAACTGGCAGGCCTCGCCGATTATACGCAAGGCGCGCTGGGCAAGCCGGTGCGGATCGGGCGCCCCCAGCACCTCAAGGGGCTGGCCGAGGCGCATGCCACGCCGGGTTTTTCGACCTTGGCCGGGCTGGTGCTCTATGCTGCGGCCGATCCGATCGACATCCGCTCGGTCCGGCCCGGCTATCAACCGACGATCCGGTACAAGGGCTTCGGGCTGGTTAACCGGGTTTATCAAGCGGTCAGAGAGTATTTCTGACTTGGGGACTGTGGACAAAGGGTTTTGCGGCTTTGCTTCGCGGATTCTATCGGTGCAAGAACCGTGTTAACTGTAAGCACCGCGTCCGCCTGGCCGGATTAGGAGAGCGTAAATGAGCATCAATATCGGGGCACCAACCGTCGAAGAGCTTCGTCCACGGATCACCGTAATCGGGGTTGGCGGCGCGGGCGGGAACGCGATCGCCAACATGATCACCGCCGGGATCGAAGGCGTCGATTTCGTGGTGGCCAACACCGATGCGCAGGCGCTCAACAATGCGCTGGCCGAACACCGGATCCAGCTTGGTTCCGACATCACGCAGGGCCTTGGTGCTGGCGCCCGGCCCGAAGTTGGCCGCGCTGCTGCTGAAGAAAGCCTGGCCGAAATCGAACGCGCGCTGGAAGGCGTACACATGTGCTTCATCGCCGCTGGCATGGGCGGCGGCACCGGCACCGGGGCCGCCCCGGTGGTGGCCAAGCTGGCGCGCGAAAAAGGCGTTCTGACCGTTGGCGTGGTGACCAAGCCGTTCCTGTTTGAAGGCACCCGCCGGATGCGCGCCGCCGAAGCCGGGATCGAGGAACTGCAAAAGCACGTCGATACGCTGATCGTCATTCCCAACCAGAACCTGTTCCTGGTCGCCAAGGCCGAAACCACCTTCAAGGACGCCTTCATGATGGCGGACGAGGTGCTGCAGCAAGGCGTCCGCTCGATCACCGATCTGATGGTCATGCCGGGCCTGATCAACCTCGATTTCGCCGATGTCCGTTCGGTCATGGCTGAAATGGGCAAGGCGATGATGGGCACTGGCGAGGGCGAAGGCGAAAACCGCGCGCTCGAAGCCGCTGAAAAGGCGATCGCCAACCCGCTGCTCGATGGCGTTTCGATGCAGGGCGCCAAGGGCGTGATCATCTCGATCATCGGCGGCGAAGACATGAAGCTCCTCGAAGTTGACGAAGCCGCGAACCACATCCGCGAGCTGGTCGATCCCAATGCCAACATCATCTGGGGCAGCGCGTTCAATCCCGATCTGCAAGGCAAGATCCGCGTCTCGGTGGTCGCCACTGGGATTGAGCAGACCGCCTCGATGGCCGAAGAAGCATCGCGACCGTTCAGCATGGGCGGCATCTCGCGCGGGCCGGCCCGTCCGATGGCTACCCCGCCAGCGGCCGAACCGCTGTTTGACCGGACCAAGGCTGCAGCGCCTGAGCCCGAAGCGGCCCCGGTTATTGAACCAGAAGCGGACGAACCTGCACCTGTGACGGGGACGGATGACGACGATTGGGATTTGCCCAAGCTGGCTGGCGACGATGACGACGCGGGCGAACCGCTTGAACTGGCCGATGAGGCTGAAGCCACTGAGACCGCTAGCGATGGCAGCGATGAATTGCTGCTCGATGCGACGCGGCTGGCCGATGAGGATGCGCCGCTCGGTGCCTCTAGCGCATTGCCGGGCCGTCGGCGCGGCCTGATCGCCAGCGAGGACGATGGCGCTGACTGGCCGGGCGCAGCCGAGAGCGGCGGCGGGGCGAGTGGCGGCGATGGCGCCAGTGCGCCAGCTGCTTCCGCTGAACCCGCCAGCAGCGGCGGCGCGGCAGAAGCGTCAACACCAGCACCGCGCCAACCCAAGGTCGGCGGCGGGGCGACCCTGTTTGAACGGATGGCCAACCTTTCGCGCGGTGGTCGCTCGGCCGAAGACGACGATGATGACGATGACGCGGGCGGTCCCTCGATCTCGATCCCGCGCTTCCTTGGGCGGCAGAATAACCAGTAAGCACGGCTGCTCCGCGCGTTATTGCGCGGTTCAGCATTGCTCTGTCAGGCGTGGCTGGCTGACCGCTTGTCTGCGGCCGTGAAAAGGTCCACCGCTTCCGCCATGTCGATCAGGTCCGTCCGTCTTGTCAAAGCTGCGCTGCTGCGCGGTGCCGCAGCGGTCTGCGGGGTGGCGCTTGCTGCTGTGGCGCAAGCGCAGGCGGTTTCATCCCCGCAAGTCAGCCAGCCGGTCGTCCAGCAACTGCCGGTCCAATCGCCGGTGATGAAGCTCAACGATGCGTTAGGCCGGCTTGCCAAAAATCCGCAGGACGTTGAGGCTTTGATCGCCGCCGGGCGGGCTTCGCTCGAGCTCGGCGATGTGCAGGCGGCGGTCGGATTTTATCAGCGCGCCGATGTGCTGTGGCCGGGCAGCGCGCGAGTTAAAGCCGGGCTGGCCGGAGCTTACGCGCTGAGCGGCGATCCGATCACCGCGATTGAATTGTTCAAAGAGGCTGAAAGGCTAGGCCCGCTGGGGGCCGAGCCGCTGGCCGACCGCGCCCTGGCTTACGATCTGGTCGGCGATAACCAGACCGCGCAGCTCTATTACCGCCGCTCATTGGCATTGGCCCCGAATGATGAAACAGCGCGCCGGCTGGCATTGAGTCTGGCTATTTCGGGCGATCGGCGCGGGATGGAGGCGGCACTTTCCCCGCTGCTGCAGCGGCAGGACAAGGCCGCCTGGCGGACCCGCGCGTTTGCATTGGCGATCCTGGGCGAGCCGGCCGAGGCCGAGAGCATCGCGCGCCAGACCATGCCGGCCGACATGGCTGGTGCAATCGCCAATTACTTCCGTTTCATGCCCAAGCTGTCGCCCGCACAGCAAGCCTCGGCGGCCAATCTGGGCCATTTTCCGCGCGCTGCCGAGATGGGCCAGGATGATCCGCGCTTTGCCCAGTATGCCCGGCCGCGCGCCGTGCTGGCGGTGGTGACGCCGCCCCCGCAGCCCGAGACCAAGGGCAAAGGCAAAGACAAGGGCAAGGATAAGGATAAGGGCAAGAGCGGCAAGGCCCCGCAGGTTGCGGCGGCGGCCGTGCCCGAGCCGCTTGTTGGGCGCGAAGTGGAAGGCAGGCCAGTCCAACTGGCGGCGCTGACCCCCAGTCCCAAGCCGGTGCCAGCCGCCGTGCCGACCCCCAAGCCCGTCCCGCCGCCGCCACCACCACCCAAGCCTGTGTCAGTGCCACTGCCAGTTCCCGCACAGCTGCCTGCGCCAGTTCCGCCACCTGCACCAAGGCCCGCACCAGCGGTCAGCGGTCCGGGCTTCGTCACGCTCGATCCGGCTGATCCCCAGTCGGGCAGCAGGTTCAGTCTGGCCAGCACAGCCCCTGCGCCCACCCCGGTCGTCCCGGCGCCAGTGCCCAAACCTGCGCCTGCTCCTGCCCCCAAGCCTGACAGCATCGACGATGCCTTTGCCGATTTCACTCCGCCCAGCCGCGAAGTGGAGCCCCAGGCGGGCGCGGTCGATGTGCGCAAGATGAAGGCAGCGCCAGCGCCAACCGCCGCCAAGGCCCAGACGGCTGCCGATGCGGCCAAGGACAAGGAAAAGGCCAAGGCCAAAGACAGCCAACCGAGCCATCCCAGCCGGATCTGGGTGCAAGTCGGCGTCGGGCGTGACAAGGCGGCGCTGGGGTTCGATTGGCGCAAGTTAAGCAAAGACGATCCCGAGGTGTTCAAGGGCAAGAAGGCCTTCGTCAGCGCCTGGGGCCAATCCAACCGCTTGCTGGCCGGGCCGTTTGAAAGCCAGAAGGAGGCGAATGCCTTCCTGGCGGCATTGCGTAAGGCCGGGGTAACCGGAGCGTTCGTCTGGTCCAGCCCGGCCGGGCAAGTGGTCGATCCGCTCAGTGGCGGAAAATAGGCCCGGCCGCGGCGTTGCCCACTCCTTTTCCACACTTTGTAAACAGCCTTGTGGAGTTATGCGCAGGCCAAGCGCGCGCCATCATTGTCGGACGGGCCCTTGCCGACGCATCCAGCAGTGATGATGGCCGGTAACCAAGATCTGGAACGTGAAGACGACGCTGCCCCCGTCGATATGCTCGCATCGTTGTTCGAAGCGCGCGGCTGGCCGTGCGAATTCGTCGGTGAGGACGAGATTTCGGTCGAGATAAAGGGCAGTTGGGCGACCTATTCGCTGCGTGCGGTGTGGCGGCGCGAGGATCACGTGCTCCAGCTGCTGTGCCTGCCCGATATTCGCGTGCCCGATGACAAGCGCACTGCAGTATTCGAATTGCTCGCCTTGGTTAACGAGCAGCTGTGGGTCGGGCACTTCGATCTATGGTCGAACGGCAGCGTGCTACTGTACCGCCACGGCTTGCTGCTGGGAGATGAAGGCCTGCTGGGCCTGACGCAGGCGCAAACCGCAGTCGAGGCAGCGGTTGAGGAATGCGACCGGTTCTATCCCGCCTTCCAGTTCGTGCTGTGGGGCGACAAGAGCCCGGAAGAAGCCCTGGCCAGCGCGCTGGTCGATGCCGCCGGTGAGGCGTAGGCTGCCCGCGATCTGACACGGTGGGACCCTTGCGATGGCTGACGATTCGATCCTGATCCTGGGCTGCGGCAACATGGGCGGGGCGATGCTGGCCGGGTGGCTGGCAGCCGGCCTTGATCCGGCGGGTTTTACCGTGGTTGATCCGTTTCTAACCGCTGCACCGGTGGGGGTCCGCCTGCTGCGCACCGTTCCGGCCGAACAATTCTGCGTGGTCCTGCTGGGGGTCAAGCCGCAGACGCTGGATGAAGCTGGGGCCGCTTTGGCGCCCGCGATCACCACGCAAACCGTGCTGCTCTCAATCCTCGCCGGGGTTGAACTGGCCAGCATCGCCGCGCGTTTGCCCGGCGCGCGGGCAATGGTCCGGGTGATGCCCAACCTGGCGGCGGCGATCGGCAAATCGCCAATCGGACTCTATGCGGCGGGTCTCGATCTGGCTGGGCGCACGCAAGTCGAACACTTGCTCGCGCCATTGGGGCATCTGGAATGGCTCGAGCACGAGAGCCAGCTCGATGCGGTCACCGCGCTCGCCGGGTCGGGCCCGGCCTTTGTTTACCGCTTTGTCGAGGCACTGGCGGCGGGCGGGGCGCAGCTCGGGTTGGATCCGGCGCAGGCTCAGCGGTTGGCGCTGGCTATGGTCGAAGGCGCGGCGGCGCTGGCGGCCAGCTCTGCCGAAGCTCCGGCCGAGCTGGCGCGGCGGGTCACCAGCCCGGGCGGCACCACCGCGGCGGGGCTGGCGGTGCTTGATGACGAAGCCGCGCTGGCGCAGCTGATCGCCGCCACCTTGCGCGCGGCGCGTGATCGCGGCGCGCAGCTGGCGGAGGCCGCGCGCCCCTGAAAATGCGACAACTTGCGACAAGTCGCCTGTCCGGTTTCACTTGAATCTTAAGACACTTGTCCCGATATTGTCGGTAGCGCCCGCTTTGGGCGGTAACAGGAGTTTGATCCATGGCTAACTGGAACGACCCGCAGCCCACGCGCAGCCCGTTCGGGTCCGCGCCGCAGCTAAATGGCGAGTTGTTGAGCGCAACGCAGCGGGACGAAGGTCTGCGCCGATATATGCTGTCGATTTACAACTACATGGCCTCGGGAGTGCTGTTGTCTGGCGTGATCGCGCTGCTGTTCGCGCGTTCGGGCATGGCCGAAGCGATGCTTGGCTCGCCGCTGCGCTGGGTCGTGGCACTGGCGCCGCTGGGCTTCGTGCTGGCGATGAGTTTCGGCCTCGCCAAGATGCAGGCCTCGACGCTCAAGCTGCTATTCTGGGGCTTTTCGGTGGCGATGGGGCTGTCGCTCTCGTCGATCTTCTTTGTTTACACCGGCCCTTCGATCGCCTTGACCTTCTTTGCGACGGCTGGCGCCTTTGCCGGGCTCAGCCTCTATGGTTACACCACCAAGCGCAACCTGTCGGCGATGGGTTCGTTCATGGCGATGGGCTTGATCGGGATCATCATCGCGATGGTGCTGAACATGTTTCTGCAATCGAGCGGACTGGGCCTCGCGATTTCAGTCCTCGGCGTGCTGATCTTTGCCGGACTGACCGCGTGGGATAATCAACGCCTGCGCGCAACTTACTACCAGGTGCAGGGTACTGACATGGTGCAAAAGGTCGTGATCATGGGCGCGCTCAGCTTGTATCTTGATTTCGTCAACATGTTCCAGTTTCTGCTGAGCCTGATGGGCGACCGCCGCTAATCGCGCGCCAGCACCAGAGCAGCTTGCCCGGTGCGCTTCGCGGCGCGCCGGGCATTTGCTTTTTGGGGTGGAGCAGTTAGTGAACCGTTCATACGAAGTGACCGACTATGCAAGCAGCGTAGCGGCGCAATCGGGGACTGGAAATATGGGTTCGCACAATCTGAAATTTGCCTTCGCAGCGGGCTTGCTGGTGCTGGCCAGCGCGGTGGATGCAAAACCCAAGAAGGCACCGCCGCCGCCGCCGCCACCCCCGCCACCGCCGGTCGTGGTCTATATCCCGCCGCGGCCCACTCCGCCGCTGGGCGCATCGCCGCTATCGGTGATTCCGCCGCTGGGCCTGAACGGGCTGCGCCAGACGATCAATACCGGGGTCTCTCCGATCCAGGCAGTATGGAACCTGCGCTCGGCTTACAACGTGGCCGCGCTCAATTGTCAGCGGCCCGAGCACGCCGAGATTCTTTCGGGCTACAAGCTGTTCCTCAAGCAAAATAAACTGGGGCTGGCGAAAGCCAACCGCGGGGTCGATGCCGAATTTCGTAAACGCAGCGGCGCCGCCTTCGTCCGCCCGCGTGAGGCCTATATGACCAAGGTCTACAACTTCTACGCCTTCCCGCCGACGCTGAGCCGATTCTGCGATGCCGCGTTGCTGGTGGCACGCGAATCACTGACCGTGAAGCCGCTGGGGCTGACCGCATTTGCCCAGCGCAGCCTGGTCACGCTCGATCAGGTGTTTGAAAACTTCTATCGCTCGTTCGAACAATTCCGCGTCGATGCGGCCGCCTGGGATGCCAAATATGCGCCAACGCCGGTTGCGCCGCCCGCGCAGGCCGCAACGGCAATGCCCGTTGGTGCAGTCGCTCCAGCCGGAAAAATTGGCCCCGCTGCACCAACCAGCACTTTGAAGGCGCCGGGCACCTGACCACCAAATTTGCGCTTTCAAGCTTTCGGCGCAGTCGCTAAAGTTTCGATGCGCGCACTGGAACGGGGCCGTAGCTCAGCTGGGAGAGCGCGTCGTTCGCAATGACGAGGTCAGGGGTTCGATCCCCCTCGGCTCCACCAGTGCGGTTTGGCTTGGAAATTGACTCATGCTGGGCTGCAAATGGCGATCTTCTGCGCTTCCGGTGCTCACGGCCCCAATGGCCGCTACGCTCCGGTTCTCGAATTCCACTATTTTCGCTCCAGCCTGAGCCAATTTCCAAGCCAAACCGGCTAGATCATCCGGCCACCTTTACCTTGCTGAACGCTAGGCGCGACAATTCCCACTTTATCCGCTAGTGGCCCGACCATGCATTTTCTCGATCAAGCAAAAGTCTTTATTCGCTCGGGCCAGGGCGGCCCTGGTGCCGTGTCGTTCCGGCGCGAAATGTACGTGGAATATGGCGGCCCTGACGGTGGCAATGGCGGGCGTGGGGGCGACATCATTTTTGAAGCCGTGCCCGGGCTCAACACGCTGATCGACTTTCGCTATGCCCAGCATTTCAAAGCCCAGCGCGGGATCCCGGGCATGGGCAAGAATCGCACCGGTGCGGCGGGGCAAGACCTGATCATCAAGGTTCCGCTGGGCACGCAAGTGCTCGACGATGACCGCGAGACGGTTTTGCTCGACATGACCGAGGTGGGTCAGCGTATCGTCTTCCTCGAAGGCGGGATGGGTGGGCGCGGCAATGCCTCGTACAAGACCAGCACCAACCGCGCTCCGCGCCAGCATCAGCCGGGCGAGGTCGGGACCGAGATGTACGTCTGGCTGCGGCTTAAGCTGCTGGCCGATGCCGGGCTGCTTGGCCTGCCCAATTCGGGCAAGAGCACCTTCATCAACCAGATCACCAACACCAAGGCCAAGGTTGGGGACTATGCGTTCACGACGCTGACCCCGCAGCTGGGCGTGGTGCGGCACAAGAACCGCGAATTTGTGCTGGCCGACATTCCCGGGCTGATCGAGGGCGCGGCTGACGGGGCTGGGATCGGTGACCGGTTTCTGGGCCACATCGAACGCTGCCGGGTGCTGATCCACCTGATCGACGTTAACGGCCACGATCCCGCCGATGCGCTCCAGGTGATCGAGGAAGAGCTGGAGGCTTATGGCAACGGACTGGATCAAAAGCCGCGGCTGATCGCGCTCAACAAGATCGATCTGGTCGATACCGAACTGGTCAAGGCGTTCTCAAAGGAACTGAAAGCTGCCGGGGCCAAGAAGGTCTACCCAATTTCCGGCGCGACTGGAGCCGGAATGGACGCGCTGCTCGATGCGGTGATCAGCTACCTTCCTGCGGCAACCGTGACCGAACGGCCCTCTGGCGCGCAGGAAGAAGCCGATACCAGCGAGTGGTCGCCGCTCTAAAGGCCTTTGCCTGCTCCGATTGTGGCGCTAAGCCGCGCGGCAATGCAGATTGACCGCCTTGCCGACCTAGCCGACGTCCGCACTTGCCCGCGCCTAGTGGTCAAGGTCGGCTCATCGTTGCTGGTGGACGGCCGCGGCGTGCGGCGTGCATGGTTGCAGGGGCTGGTCGCTGAACTGGCCGCAGCGCGCACGCGCGGGCAGGAACTGATCGTGGTCTCGTCGGGCGCGATTGCGCTGGGCGCAGCGCGGCTGGGGCTCGACAAGGGTGGACGCGGCAGTCTGGCCGATGCGCAGGCCGCTGCCGCAGTTGGCCAGATCGCGCTGTCCGGGCTGTGGGCCGAGTTGCTCGGCGCGCACGGGCTGATCGCCGCGCAACTGCTGCTGACGCTCGACGATCTGGAAGACCGCCGCCGCTATCTTAACGCCACCGCCACACTGACCCGGCTGCTCGATGCCGGCGCGGTGCCAGTGATCAATGAAAACGACAGCGTCGCGACGCAGGAAATCCGCTTTGGCGATAATGACCGGCTGGCCGCACGGGTGGCACAGGCGGCGGGTGCCTCGGCGGTCTTGCTGCTGTCCGATGTCGATGGGCTGTTCGATCGCGATCCGGCGCTGCCCGGCGCGCAGCGCTTGCCGCAGGTGCGCGGGATTACCCCCGCGATCCACGCGATGGCCAGCGGCGGCAGTTCATCCGGGCTCGGCTCGGGCGGGATGACCAGCAAGCTGCAGGCCGCAGAGATTGCCGAGCGCGCCGGGATCGCGCTGGGGATCGCCTCGGGCCTCGCCGATGCGCCGCTGGCCCGCGCCTGCGTGGACGAGGTCGGCACGCTGTTCCTGCCCAAGCCGGTACGCGGCCGCAAGGACGCCGCGCGCAAGGCCTGGCTGGGCGGACGGTTGCGGTTGCGCGGGGCGCTGGTGGTCGATGCTGGAGCGGCGCAGGCGCTGGCCAAGGGCAGCAGTTTGCTGGCGGCCGGGATCACCGCAATCGAGGGCGAATTCAAGCGCGGCGATGCGGTCGCGGTGCGCAGCGCAGCGGGCGCCGTGCTGGCGCATGGCCTGGCCGAATACGATGCCGCCGACGCGCTCAAGCTGCTTGGCCGCAAGAGCGCGGACCATGCCGCCTTGCTCGGCTATGCCCCGCGCTCGGCGGTAGTCCACCGCGATCAGCTGGTGCTGCTGTAATGCTGGCGCTGACCGGCACGACTGGTTTTGTCGGGCAGGCGCTGCTCGACCAAGCCTTGGCCGACGGTCTCAAACTCCGCGCGCTAGTGCGCCGCCCGCAGCCCCCGCGCGCCGGGGTCGAGTGGGTGACCGGTGGGCTGGATGATACCGCCGCGCTGCGCCAGTTGTTGCGCGGCACAGAGGCGGTGATCCATGTCGCCGGGGTGGTCAACGATCCAGCCGAGTTCGAGCGCGGCAATGTCGCTGGCACGCTCAGCGTGATCGAGGCGGCCAAGACTGAAGGGCTGGCGCGGTTGATCTACGTCTCGTCGCTCTCGGCGCGCGAGCCTGAACTGTCTGCTTACGGCGCGAGCAAGGTCCGCGCCGAAAAGCTGGTGCAGGCCAGCGGGCTAGATTGGACAATCGTGCGCCCGCCGGGGATCTATGGCCCACGCGATGTCGACTATTTTGAGATGTTCCGGCTGGCCCGCTGGGGGATTTTGCCGGTGCCGCCGCGCGCTGGACGCGCCTCAATCATCCATGTCGATGATCTGGCCCGGCTGCTGCTGGCACTGGTGCCGGGCGGGGAAGGCGTGTCGCACGCGGTGTTCGAGCCCGATGATGGCCGCGCGCAGGGCTGGAGCCATTATGAGCTCGCCCGGGCAATCGGCTGGGCAATGGGTCGCCGCCCGTGGGTGGTGCACCTCAGCCGGCCCTGGTTGGACCGCGCCGCGCAAGCCGACCGGATTTTTCGCGGAAAACGCGCCCGACTGACCGCTGACCGGGTCGGCTATATGGCACATCCAGATTGGGTCGTCAGCGCCGAGCGTCGCCCGCCCGCCGGCCTGTGGCGGCCGCAAATTCCGACCCGTGAAGGGTTGAAGCAGGTCGCGGCATGGTACCGCGCCAACGGCAAGCTTTAGAACGCTGGATCGTAGCCCGGGGGCAGCTCGGTGGCTGCGCCTTCGACGTGGATGCCGCATTCGGTCTTGTCCCAGCCCTTCCACCGGCCCGAGCGTGGGTCTTCTCCGGCTGCGACCTTGGTGGTGCAGGGTGAGCAGCCGATCGAGGGATAGCCGGCTTCGACCAGCGGATGCGTGGGCAGGCCGGTGGCGGTGAAATAGCTTTCGATCTGGTCTGCTGACCAGTCGGCCAGCGGGTTGATCTTGAGCCGCCCGGCGGTGTCGGTGGTATCGAGTTCGAAGCGCTGCAAGCCAGCCCGCGCCGCATTCTGAAAGCCTTTGCGGCCGGTAAACGTGGCATCGAACTGGGTCAGCGCGCCGGCAAGCGGGCGGACCTTGCGAATTTCGCAGCAGCCATCTGGATCGTAGGACCAGCGCAGGCCGTTGTCATCGCGTGCGGAGAGGTCAGCAGCGGCGGGGGCCAAGTTGATCAGACGGGTCAGCCCCAGCCGCGCGGTCAGTTCATCCCGGTATGCCAGCGTTTCGGGGAAATGCTTGCCGGTATCGAGGAACAGCACCGGGACTGCGGGATCGATGCTGGCCAGCAAGTGCAACAGCACTGCGCTTTCGGCGCCGAAGCTGGAGACCGCAGCGATCCGCCCGGCGAGGCCCTCGCGCAGCACGGCGGTGAGCATGTCCTGCGTCGAAACACCCTCAAACCGCGCGTTGAGTGCGGCGACTTCGGCGGCGGTGAAGCGCGGCGCGGTGTCGAGCAAGTCGATCTTGCGAGCGGCTTCACCCATGCCGTTTTGCCCATATGGGCGCGCGGCCATCGACAGTGGGCTGATAGACATCGGGGAACCGGTCGAACGCGGCTTGCGCGTCGGCTGGATCAAGCGGCGCTTCCGGCGCGAAAGCATCGAACCCGCAGCGGCGCATCATGGCAATCTGATCGACCAGCACATCGCCAACCGCGCGCAGCTCGCCGGTGTAGCCAGCTTCCCGCAGTACCCGTGCGGCGGTGTAGCCGCGCCCGTCGCCATAGACCGGAAAGTTGATTTCAATCAGACGGATCCGGGCCAGATGCGGCAACAGGTCGCGCGCTTCGTCGCCCGGTTCAAGCCGGACCGCCGAGGCGTTCGACTGATCGCTGAACGATCCCACGGTTACGCCGGGATCGCCGACCGCTTCATCATCGCGGAACCGGAATTGGACTTCAGCCATAAAGCGCCTCCTTGAACGGGGCCATGCCGATGCGGCGATAGGTATCGAGGAAGCGTTCACCATCGGTGCGCGCGCCAAGGTAGAGTTCGGTGGCCTTTTGGACCGCGTCAACGATGCCGTCCTCGTCAAAGCCGGGGCCGGTGATCTGGCCGAGCGAGGTGTCCGCGCCTTCGCAGCCACCGAGCAGAAGCTGGTAGTTTTCGGTACCTTTGCGGTCGACCCCCAAGATGCCGATGTGCCCGGCGTGGTGGTGCCCGCAAGCGTTGATGCAGCCCGAAATCTTGAGCTTGAGCTCGCCGATTTCCTGCTGCTTGGCCGCCAATCGCTGGCCGATCTTCTGCGCCACCGGGATCGAGCGGGCATTGGCGAGGCTGCAATAGTCCAGCCCCGGACAAGCGATGATATCGCCGACCAGATCGAGGTTGGCGGTGCCCAGTCCGGCGGCATCGAGTTGCTGCCACAGCGCGTAGAGGTCGGCCTTTTTGACATGTGCCAGCACGATGTTCTGAGCGTGGGTAACGCGCAATTCGTCGAATGAATATTGCGTTGCCAGCCCCGCCATCAACCGCATCTGATCGGCGCTGGCATCGCCCGGAATGCCACCAATCGGCTTGAGGCTGATGGTCACCGCGATGTAGCCGGGCGTCTTGTGCACCACGCAATTGTTGTCCACCCACAGGGCAAAATCGGGATCGCTGCGGTCCACGTCGTCAGCGATCCCGACTTCGAAGCGCGGATCGGCAAATTGCGCCTTGATCCGCTCAAGCTCAGCCGTGGGGGGTTCGATATTCTGCGTCAGCAGGTGGGCAAATTCAGCCTCGACCTGACGGGCATATTCTTCTTTGCCCAGCTCATGGACCAGGATCTTGATCCGCGCCTTGTACTTGTTGTCGCGCCGGCCGTGGCGGTTGTAGACCCGCAGGCAAGCCTCGGCATAAGTGATGAACTGATCGAGCGGAACGAACGGCTTGATCAGCGGCGCGATCATCGGCGTGCGGCCCATACCCCCGCCGACATAGAACGCCGCGCCCAATTCGCCGTCTTCGCCGCACACGATTTGCACGCCGATGTCGTGCAGCCGCATTGCCGCACGATCGGTGTTACTGGCGATCACCGCGATCTTGAACTTGCGCGGCAGATAGCAGAATTCGGGGTGGAACGTGCTCCACTGGCGGATCAGTTCGGCATAAGGGCGTGGGTCGGTCACTTCATCGGCGGCGGCCCCGGCATATTGATCGGAACTGGTGTTGCGGATGCAATTGCCGCTGGTCTGGATCGCGTGCATTTCGACCTTGGCGAGATCGGCCAGGATATCAGGCGCTTCGTCCAGCTTGATCCAGTTGTACTGGATGTTCTGGCGGGTGGTGAAGTGGCCATAGCCGCGGTCATACTTGTCAGCGATATCGCCCAGCGCGTGCATCTGCGCGCCGCTAAGCGTGCCATAAGGCACCGCTACGCGCAGCATGTAGGCATGCAACTGCAGGTACAGCCCGTTCATCAGCCGCAGCGGCTTGAACTGGTCTTCGGTCAAGTGCCCGGCAATCCGGCGGGCCACCTGATCGCGGAATTCGTCAACCCGGGCATCGACCATCGCCTGGTCGTAAGTGTCGTACTGGTACATCAGATCACCCATTGCCCGGCGGCAGGATCGGCCGGTTTCAAAGTCAAGTCAGGCCGCACTGTCGGGCCGAGCGCGCGGATGCGTTCCTTGATATGCGCCGGACGCACACCGTCCGCATCCTTGGCCGCTTCGATCGCGTAAGCCGCGTTGACCCGGCGCGCGGCGCTTTCGCGGGCGAGGATCGTATCGGCGTGTTCGCCGACATCGACTGCATCCTCAACGTGGAGCGACCATTGGACGCCGTCCCACCAGGTGACCGCGCCGCTCTTCAGATCATTGCCGGTAAGGATCTTCATGACAGCGCCTCCAGCGCAAGTTCGCGTAGGCCAGCCACTTGGGGCTGAGCGGCAACTTCGCCGATCACGATGATCGCCGGGCTCTTGATCCGCTCGGCAATGACGAGTTCGGCTAGCCCAGCGAGGGGCGCGCGCAGCACCCGCATATTGGGCCGCGTTGCATTCTCGATCACCGCCACCGGGATCGCGGGGGAGAGGCCGTCAGCGATCAGCTTTTCAGAAATCGCCTCGGCCGTGGCGACGCCCATGTAGATCACTAGCGTGCGGCCCTTGCCGGCCAAGCCGGTCCAGTCCTGCTGCGCCAGCCCTTTGCACTGGCCCGCGACAAAGCTGACCACCGATGCGCTGTCGCGGTGCGTCAGCGGCATGCTCGCCGCCGCCGCCGCGCCGATTGCGGCGCTGATCCCGGGGACGGTCTCAATCGGCACTCCGGCCAAACGGCAAGATTCAGCCTCTTCACCGCCGCGCCCAAAGATAAACGGATCGCCGCCTTTCAGCCGCACCACATCACGCCCAGCCAATGCCTCGCGCACCAGCAGTGCATTGATCTCGCCTTGCGCCATAGTGTGCCGCGAGCGGCGCTTGGCGACCGAGATCAGCTGCGCAGTGGGCCGGGCGAGCGCCAGAATCGCTGGATCCACCAAGCCGTCGTGGATTATCAGCTTGGCGTTCATGATCAGCCGCGCGGCCCGCAGCGTCAGCAGATCGGGGTCGCCGGGGCCAGCGCCGACCAGCCAGACTTTGCCGGGAGCCGTTGCTGCGGATGAGGTTAGTGCGTTCATGGTGGCTGACATGGGCAAGATGCCCGCCGCGCGCCAATCAGAATGCCTTTGCGGCGGCCTAGATCAGCTTTCCGGGCTGCGCGCCGCCCAGGTCGGCAGCAGGCCCAAGTGGCGATTGGGCGGGCCATTCCTTGATCCGGATATCGCTTTGCGGGAACGGAATTTCGACGCCGTCGGCCTTGAACTTTTCCCAGATCGATTTGAGCAGATCAGACCGCAGATTGCCCAGACCGTCTTCAGGGTCTTCGATCCAGATCAGCAGCTCAAATTCGATCGCACTGTCACCGAATGCCGTCAGCCAGACCTTGGGCTGGCGGCTTTCAAGCACGCGGGGAATGCCATGTGCGGCTTCCAGGATCAGGCGTTCGGCCAGCACCAGGTCCGACCCGTAAGCGACCGGGACCGGAACTTTCACGCGGACTTCGCGGGACGAGTAGCTCCAGTTTTCAACCGTCGAAGTCATCAGCTGCTCGTTCGGGATCAGGAATTCGATCTTGTCCCGGGTGACGACCGAGACCGCGCGAATGCCGATCTTGGACACTTGCCCGACCACCTTGTCGGCACCGATGCCAACCGCGACCATGTCGCCCGGCTTGATCGAGCGGTCCATCAGCAAGATGATCCCGGAAATCAGGTTGCCGAAGGTTTTCTGAAGACCGAACCCGATCGCCAGCCCGAATGCGCCTGAAAACACCGCCAGTGCGGTCAGGCTGATGCCGAGGAAGTCGATCCCGACCATCGCCAGCAAAATCCACGCTGCGATGTTGAACAGTTTCTCGCCGAGCAACTGCTGTGTCGGGTCGAGTCGGTGCAACCGGCTAAACAGCCGGCGGGAGAATATTTCAGCCAGCCGCCCGAAAACGAACACCGCCACCAGCGTGACGACGATCAGCAGCCCGCGGTAAAGCGAGACGTGATAGTTGCCCAGATCGAACCCGATCGCATCGAGCCGCGCAATAACTGCGCCAGCGGTTGACGCCGCCGTCATGCCACAGCCCAAGCGGCCAGACCACGTGTCAGGTCGGCTTGCAAGTCGGTCGGGTCTTCCAGCCCAATCCACAGCCGCACCGCGAATCTGTGCGCCGGATCGAGCGGCGCCGGTGGCCAAGCCATGACCGTGCGGTCTCGCTCTGGATGTACGCCAAGCGCGAGGCTCTCAAAGCCGCCCCAGCTGTAGCCGATCCCGAACAGCGTCAGCGCATCGACCAGCCGGTCGCGCGCCGCCGCGGCGCCGCCAGCCATGATCACGGTCAGCAGGCCGCACCCGCCTGTAAAATCGCGCTGCCACAAGTCGTGACCGGGCGATCCCGGCAGCATTGGGCAGTGCACGGCGGCGATCTCGGTGCGGCTCTGCAGCCACCGCGCAATGGTCAGCGCGCTGGCGGTTGAGCGCTGGAGCCGCAGCTCCATCGACCGCAGCCCGCGCAGCGTCAGCGCGGCATCATCGGGTGAGACCATCTGGCCCAGCTGCAGCGCGTGCTTACGCAGCCGGGGGTAAAATTCAGCATTGGCAGTAACGCTGCCCATCATCACGTCAGAATGCCCGCCGACATGCTTGCTCAGCGCAAGGATCGCCAAATCGACCCCGTGGCTGAGCGCCTGAAACCCGGTCGGCCCGGCCCAGGTATTGTCAAGCAGCACCACCAGCCCGCGCGCCTTGGCGACCTTGGCCAGCGCGGGCACATCGCAGACTTCCATCGTCAGGCTGCCCGGACTTTCGAGCAGCACCGCGCGGCTGTTTTCGCCAATCATCGCGGCAAACCCAGCCAGATCGAGCGGATTGAAGAACTTGGTGGTGATCCCGTAATTGCGCAGCGCCTTGGCCGCGAACGCGCGCGACGGATCGTACGAATTATCCGCGACCAGCAATTCATCGCCCGCCTTCAGCACGCTGAGCAGTGCCATCACCGCCGCGGCGAGCCCGGTCGGATAGAGCATCGTCCCGGCCGCGCCCGGCTCAAGCTGGGTCAAGGCGTCACTCAGCGCCCATTGCGTCGGCCCGCCGCGCGCGCCGTAATGGAACAGGCCATCGGCGCTGGGCAGCCGGTCTGCCTGCTGCGCCGCGCTGTTTTCATAAAGGTAGGTGCTGGCGCGCCAGACCGGCGGGTTTACTGCCGCGCCGGTCCATTCAGGCTTGCGGCCTGCGCCAACCAGCTCGGTGCCGGTGCCCAAATTGCCGGTGCCGCGCTTGCCTGTATCATCGCCTGCCATGCCCCTCAGGCCGCGGTGGCCTTGGGGGTATCGGGATCAGCGCCCCATTCAGACCAGCTGCCATCATACAGCGCTGTGTCTTCCTTGCCCAGCAAGTGCAGGCCGAACAACAGGACGCTGGCGGTCACGCCGCTGCCGCAACTGGTCGTCACCGGCTTGGCCAGGTCGACCCCGGCAGCTTCAAACGCGGCCTTGATCCCGGCCTGATCCTTGAAGGTGCCATCGGCGTTATACAGCGCGGTGAAGGGCACGTTGAGCGAACCGGGGATGTGGCCCGAAGCGATATTGGGGCGCGGATCGGGTTCTGCGCCAGACCAGCGCGCCGCGCCGCGGGCATCGACCACTTGCTCATCCTTTGAGTGCAGGTTGGCCAGCACATCGGCCTTGGTGCGGACGTTGCTGTCATCCTGCCAGGCGGTGAAGTGGCGGTGGCGCAGCGTTTCCTTGCCTTGCGCCAAAGCGCGACCTTCGGCCTTCCACTTGGCGATCCCGCCATCGAGAATGGCAACGTCGTGCGCGCCGAACATCTTGAGCATGAACCACGCGCGCGCGGCGGTTTTTACCGCGCTGTCATCATACAACACCACGCGGCTGCCATCGCCGAGCCCGAGCGACTGCATCCGGCTGGCAAATTTTTCGGCGGGGGGCAGCATGTTTTCCACCGCATGCGAACTATCGACGAGATCGGACAGGTCCATGAACACCGCGCCGGGGATGTGCCCGCCTTCGTATTCGGCCAAGGCATTGCGGCCGGCCGCAGGCAGGTGTTTCGTGCAATCGACGATCCGCAGATCGCTCGCGCCCATTTCGGCGGCGAGCCACTCGGTCGAAACCAGACTTTCCATAATTTTCGCGTCCTCCTCGCGTAGCGTCCCCGCTCGCGCCCCTCTCGCTGCAGTTGCGAAAAGCCTAGCCGTGCTGTCCGGCCGCGTCGAGGGGGTTTATCCGCAGATTTGACCTAGCTGACTGCGCGTTGGCCGATGCGCGAATAGACCCGCGGGCCCAGGTCGAGACGGAAGGGCCGCAGCCCCGCGCCCGCCGCATCAGGCAACTCGCCCACCACGAAAGTCTGGACCTGCACCAGCGATGCTCCAGCGGGTGTGCTGGCCTCAACCCGCAGCCGCGCGAGCGGCACGAAGAAAGCCGCCTCGCCTGACCGAATCGGGGTCACCGCAGTGAGCGGCAGGCGGAAGTCGCCGGTGAACTGCGCGCTTTCGCCCGGTGCCAACGTGACCAGCGCGTGGCGCAGTTCCAGCCGCAGTCCGTCGCTGGCGATTTGCTGATCTGGCGGGATCGAAGCGTGGGCCGAGATCATATCGCCCTCCACCGCCAATGCTGACAGCGGTTGCGCGGAATGGTTGGTCAGGGTGAGGGTATAGCTGAGCGTGGTCGCTATCAGCGACGCGCTCATCCGCCGTGCCTCAAGCGCAATGCCTAGCCCTTGGGGGTTGAGCGAAAGTTTGGGTTCGGGCAGCGGCGCGGCTGGCGCAGGGCGCGGCGCGGCGAGCGGCGGTGCGGCAGGCGCAGGCCCAGCCACTGGCACTACCGGTGGTTCGAATTCCAGCATCAGCGGGGCTGCACTGCGGCGGCGACGCCACCAGGCCAGCGCGCCGGCTGCGGCCATCAGCGCGGCTGCTGCGGCCAGCCACGGCAAATACCAAACCGACGCAGTGTCCGTGCTGTCGCTCATGGCGGGGAGGTCAAAACTATCGGTCGCGGTGATCCCCGGTGCGGGGCTGGCGGGCAAATCACTCGGCGCGGCGGGCAGCGCACTGTCGCTGGCGGGTGCTGCGCTGGTCGTAGCGGTTGGCGCGGCGGCAATCGGGCGCGGCTGGGGCGTGACATTTGCGGCAGGGCGCGGCGCGGCGGCTGTGCTTTGGCTGGGACGCGGTAGGGGCGCGGCGCTCGGTGCGGGGCTGGGCGCTGGAACCGGTGTCGGTACAGGCGCAGGGCTGGGCGTGGGCGATGGCCGCACCACCGGATGATCGGCGTCGACCGGGCCTTGCGAGCGCGGGTTGCTGGTCGGACGGGTGGTCGGGATCCTGAAATCGGGCGTGCTTTGCGCCGCCGCCGGAGCGCTGGCAAGCAGCAGCGCCAGCGCCGTGGCGCCGGTTGCTGCTCTAACGCTGCCCCCAGATTTCCGCATCATCGTATCCATGTTCCCGCGTCGCTGCGCGCTAGCGCGTCTGCCACTGAATAGGAAGTGAACTCGGGCGCTCCAACCGCTGACTTGTGCAATTGCCGCGATCGGGGCATGGCGCGTGGCATGTCAGACACACCTCTCCACCTCGGACAAACCAGCACCTTGCCCGCCTCGCCCGAGGCTGCGCTGCTCGATTATGTGCCCAACCCCCGCACCGGCGCACTGTACCTGGTGCGCTTCGCTGCGCCGGAGTTCACCTCGCTGTGCCCGGTGACCGGCCAGCCCGATTTCGCGCATCTGGTGATCGACTATGCGCCGGGCGCAACAATCGTCGAATCCAAAAGCCTCAAGCTGTTTCTGGGTAGCTTTCGCAACCACGCAGGATTCCACGAAGATGTAACCGTCGGCATCGGCCAGCGCCTGTTTACCGAGATGGCGCCCCAGTGGCTGCGGATCGGCGGCTATTGGTATCCGCGCGGCGGTATTCCGATCGACGTGTTCTGGCAATCGGGTGCAGCGCCTGAAGGCTTGTGGGTGCCCGAGCAAGGCGTCACCGGGTATCGCGGGCGGGGCTAGACCAGCCCGCGCAGCACCGTCAGTAGCGCGTCCACATCACTGTCATCATGATACAGCGCAAAGCCGATCCGCAGCACATCGCCGCGCAGATCTGTGACCACGTTCCGGGCAGTCAGGGCTTCGTAGATGACAGGAGCGGCTTCGCCCTGAAACGCCAGAAATCGCGCCTCGGGCCCGCTGATTTGGCTGAGTTGCGGCAGCGGATTTGCCGCGAGGAAGCGGGCTTTGCGGGCATCGCAATGGGCTGAGATTGCCGTAGTCGTCAGGCCTTCGGTGGCCAACATCCGCTGCACCGCGTTGAAGCGGTAAAGTCCCGAAGGATCAAAGGTGCTGCCCATAAAGCGGCGGCCATCGGGGGCATAGCCAAGTTCGCCTTGCTTGGCGGTCAGGCTGTCAAACGCGGCGTACCAGCCGGTCACTTCAGGGCGCGGGGCGTAACCGGGCGGGGCGTGGAGGAAGCAGACGCCCTCGCCGGCCATTGCGTATTTGTATCCGCCGGACAGGTAGAACAGCTTGTCGGCCACGGCGTACAGATCGGTCGGCGTGGCCATGAAACCGTGATAGCCATCGATCACCACCCACGGCCCGCCGGGTCTGGCCAGCCCGGCAAGCGCGCCAAGGTCACCCAAGGCTTGGCCTGAATTGAACTGCACCTGGCTGGCAAAGATCAGATCGAACTGGCCGCTGTGCGCGGTGGTCAAAACCTGATCGAGCGGCACTGTGGTTAGCGCAATCCGCCCGGCCTCGGCCCAGCGCAGCGACTGGCGGCGGAACGAGTGAAACTCGCCGTCGCTGGCCAAAATGCGCGGGCACTTTTGCGGCAGGGCGGAGGTGATCCGCAGCAGGAAATCATGCGTGTTGGGGGCAAAAGCGATGCTGGCCGGGTCGGGCAGGCGCAGTTCGGCCGCGATGTGCCGCTGCGCCTCCGGGATCACCTCGGCGAAGATCCGGTCCCACTTGTGGTCGGCCAGCAGCGCCGCGTCCTGCCATGCCGCGATCTGCCCGGCAAAGCTGGCATCGGGCCACAAATGATGGCTGTGCGCAGCGAAGTGCAGGCGATCGGGTGCAGCCTCCAATGCGCGGCTGAACAGGTGTTTGTAATTCACAGCGCGGTCCGCAGTGACCACAGCTCGGGAAAGGCGCGCTTGCTCAGCGTGGAGTGGAGGTAGCTCGCCCCGGCGGTCCCGCCGGTGCCGCGCTTGCCGCCGATTACCCGCTCGACCGTCAGCACGTGTTTGTGCCGCCAGGTCGCCATCGCATCGTCCAGATCGACCAGTTTTTCAGCCAGCTGGTAAAGCTCCCAATAACGCGCAGTGTCTTGGTAGACCGCCAGAAACGCTGCCTCGACCGACGAGTCCGGGGTGTACGGCTGGGTGACATCGCGGTGCAGCACCGCGTCTGCGATCGGCAAGCCAGCGCGCGCCGCAGCGGCAATCGCCTGATCCCACAGGCTGGGGGCGGCCAGCGCCCGCTCCAATGCCGCACGGGCGGCGGGCCGGTCATCCTGAAAGGCCAGGAACCGCGCGTCCTTCAGCCCGAGCATATATTCGACGGTGCGGAACTGGTCGGACTGAAAACCCGAGCTGGGTCCCAAGGCATCCCTGAAACTGGTGTAATCGCTCGGCGTCATGGTCGCCAGCACGTCCCAGCTCAGTGTCATCACCGCTTGAATCCGGCTGACCCGCGCCAGCGCCTTGTAGGCCGGAATCAAGGCATCTGCAGCGATCTGACTGACTGCCAGCCGCAACTCGCGGATCATCTGCCCCAGCCACAATTCCTTGGTCTGGTGGATGACGATGAACAGCATTTCGTCATCGGTGCCCGATTGCGGGTGCTGGCAATCAAGCAGCGCATCAAGCGAGAGATAGCGCGCATAGGTCATGGCCGGAGGATTGTTCATCCCCCGACCATCCCTTCATCCGGTTTCAATTGCAAGCAGTTGCCGGGTCAGAATGCCGCTTTTGGCGCATCCTCCTGCATCATCGCTTGCCGCACCAAGGGGATCGGCGGGCCGCCGTAATCGAGGAAGGCATCATGAAACGCTTTCCAGCCCTCACGCCCGCCGTGGGTCGCAGTCCAGTCAGCGCGCAGCTTGCGGATCATCAGCTTGCCCAGCGTGTAGTTGAGGTAAGCAGGATCATAGGCCCCGCGCCGGGCCTGCTGTTCAGCGGTGCCGGCATCCTGGAAGCAGGCGGTTTCAAAGAACTGGGTGGATTGCTCAATTGTCATCCCGGCGGTGTGCAGGCGGATTGCCGAAAGGAACCGGCAATCGCGCAGCAAGGCGTTGGAAAGCTGGCCGATGTGGACCTCAGGATCGCCGTCACCCAGCCCTGCTTCCCACATCATTTCCTCGCTGTAATGCGCCCAGCCTTCGGCAAAGGCATAGCCCACGAACATCCGCCCGAACACTGAAGGCGCGCGGTTGGCGTGGAGGAACTGGAGAAAGTGCCCCGGCATAACTTCATGGACCGAAGTGAACATCAGATCGTCGACCCCGGGGATATATTCATCCTGTTTGGCCTTGGGCCACGATGGATCAGGCGCGGCGATGTAGTAGATTGAGGGGATGCCGGTTTCGAGCGGGCCGGGAGGATCGATGTAGGCCCCATTCTGCGCGTTGTAGGCCGGGCTTTGGCGGACCAGTGCCTGTTCGGTGCCGGGGATGGTGACCAGATCCTTGGCCTTGATGAACGCGGTCAGCAGCGGGATCTGGCGGGTCGCCTCGGCCACCGGATTATCGGCCGGTTTGTGCGCATTCATCTTGAGCATACAGTCGGGCACGCTGGCACCCGGCGCAAACTGGCTGCAGGCCAGCGTCAGGGCATCCTGGTTACGCTTGAGGTCGGCCTCACCAACCTTCTCAAGATCGGCCAGCGGCATGTCGACCGCCTCGGTATCGCGCAGCATCTGGCTGAAA
Organism: Novosphingobium sp.; assembly: GCA_031410255.1. Taxonomy (GTDB): domain Bacteria; phylum Pseudomonadota; class Alphaproteobacteria; order Sphingomonadales; family Sphingomonadaceae; genus Novosphingobium. The sequence continues at coordinate 27,716 of JANNYT010000103.1, forward strand.
TGATCGGCCCCCAGCGCGAACTGGCCCGCACCTTCCTGGCCCTTGAGCCAGCCGGACAATTCAGTCATCGCGGCTGACGCCTTGCCCGCCGCAGCTTTGAGCCGGGCCTGCAGCGCCGGGTCCTTAACTCCGGCAAACGGGGTCAGCACGTCCTTGGCATAGAAATCGGCATAGCCGCTGAACGCCGAGGTACCGTACATCACCAACGGCGCGGCGATCGGGCCTTGCAAGTTGCCCTTGATCTGCGCGGCGGCGGCGGGAACCCCTTCGAGGAACTGCGCCAAAGCCGCAGCGCGCTGGGCTGGCGGGGCATATTCGCGCGCTAGGTAAACGTTGGGATCGAAGGCGCCGACATACCACGCCGGGTTGGTATGCGGCTGGTTGGCCACCTCCAGCCAGAACAGCTGGCCCTTGGCGACCTGCACCATGTAGTCGCGCTCAAATTTATCGCGCCCGGTTACTTCGGTATAGCCGGTCGCATCAACGATAACCTTGCGCAGGAAATCGCCGCGCGCCTTCAGCCCGGCTGCGCTCCAGTCAGGGAACTTGCCATCATATTTGTGGGCGCCCTGATAGACCGCGAAATAGGGGTCTTCCTTCAGCCAACCATCGATCGTCTGCTGCGTGAATTCGGCCCACGGCACTTGCGCAGCGGCGGTGCCATCAGGGTTGGTCGGGCTGACCACATTGCATGAAGCGAGCGCGGCGGTAGCCAGCAGCGCGAATAAGGTACGGCGAAGTTTCATCAAACCAGCTCCCGGACAATTTATTGTTGGGTGCAAGGTGAGCGGTTATTCGCAGCCCGGCAAGTGCTGCTGGTCGATTGCTAGCGCGTCCCCAATCCGCGCGCGATGATCCCGCGCAGGATTTCACGCGTACCGCCGCGCAAGCTCCAGCTGGGCGCGTTGAGCGTGATGTTGGCGAGGACCGAAGCATAGGCGCTGGCAGCCGAAGGATCGGGTTCGGCATCAACCAGTTCGCGGGCGATATCGGGCATCGCCTGTTCGAACAGCGCGCCGACATCCTTGACGATCGCCGCCTGCAGCCCCGCGTCCTGCTTATCCTGCAGCATCGCGGTGACCGAGCGCGACAGCCGCCGCAACACCGCCAGCCGCGCCGTCACGCGGCCTAGCGTGATCTGCGCAGCATCGCTGTCGCGGCCCTTGAGCATCTCGATCAGCTGATAGAGCAGTTCGATCGATGACAGGAACCGTTCGGGCCCCGAGCGTTCGAACGCCAGCTCGCTCATCACTTGATTCCAGCCGTTGCCTTCCTGGCCCAGCAGCATCGCTGCAGGGATGGCGGCGTCCTCGAAATGCATTTCGTTGAAGTGGTGCTGCCCGGCCAGATCGATGATCGGCTTGATCGTTAGCCCGGGCGTGTTTTTGAGGTCGACCAGAAATTGGCTGGTGCCCTGCTGGCGGTCGGCCGGGCCGCCGCTGCCCGTGCGGCAGAACAGGATCACCCAATCGGCTTCGTGCGCAAAGCTGGTCCAGACCTTGGTACCGGTGACGCGGTAGACATCGCCGTCAAGAACCGCGCGGGTGCGGGTGGCAGCCAGGTCAGAGCCGGAGTCAGGCTCGCTCATCCCGATGCAGAAGGCCAGATCGCCCGCCGCGATGCCGGGCAGCAACAGCTCTTTCTGTTCCTCGGTGCCGAACTTGATGATCGAGGGTCCGCTTTGCCGGTCCGCGATCCAGTGCGCCCCAACCGGAGCGCCCGCCGCCAGCGTTTCCTCAACCACGACATAGCGCTCGTAAGCCGAGCGCTCGTGCCCGCCGTATTGCTTGGACCAGGTCATGCCGAGGTACCCGGCGCGGCCCATCGCGCGGCTGAAATTGCGGTCAAACCCGTACCAGTTGTCCGATCGGGCGCGCGGGCTGCGGCCCGCCAGTTCGCGGTCGAGGAACGCGCGGAATTCGGTCCGCAGCGCAAGTACGGCCTCGGTGTCGGCGGGCGGGCGGGGAAAGGGGATAGCAGTCATAGCGCGGTCACCATTGGCCAGTAGCCGGTCCCACCGGCAGTGAGGGCGGCTTTGCCCAACAGCCGGGCCCAGTGCACCTGTCCGCCATATTCGTCGCGCCAGGTCCACAGCGCGGTGGTGAACAGATGCAGCCGGTGTTCGCGGGTGAACCCGATTGCGCCATGCATTTGCGTGGCGATTGAGGCACCGGCTCCCGCAGCTTCACGGGCGCGCAGCGTGCCCGCCGCAACCCCCAGCACATCGCCACGGGCAAGGGCCTCGGCGGCCAGATCGGCGGCGGCGGTGGCGCAGGCCAGTTCGCCTGCCAGTTTGGCCAGTTCGTGCTGCACCGCCTGGAATTTCGACAATGGCTTGCCGAATTGCACGCGCGTGCCGGTGTGCTCGAGCGTCAGGTCAAGCGCCGCTTCGAGTGCGCCCGCGATCTGGAAGGCGCGGATTGTCGCCCCTTCAGCGGCCGCATCATAAGGCAGCGGCGCGCTGTCAGTAATCGCCCAGTCGATCGCAATCGTGTCACGCGGATGCCCGGTCAGCGCATGGCCCGGCTCGGCAATGGTCCAGCCGGAGCGTGGCAGGCGGTAAAGCGTATCGCCCACGCCCAAGGCCAGACAATCGACTGAATCTGCCCATGGCACGCGGGTAAGCTGACCGGTCAAACGGCCTTGGCTGACCGTCAGATAGTCACCCCGCGCAGGACTGGCCGCGCCTTGCGCCAAGGGCAATCCAGCAGCAGCCAGCAAGCGGTTCGCGCCCATCGTCTCGGCCACCGGCAGCGGCACTGCGTGGCGGCCGAGCAAGCGCAGCGCTTCGCCTTGATCTGCCGGGTCGATCCCGAACCCACCCTGCGCTTCGCTCAGCAAAGCGAGCGGCAGCCCCATTTCCTCGATCTCAGCCCAGACTTCACCGAGCCATTCGCCGTCGCGCGCTTTGGCCTGCGCCTTGTCATCAAGGTGCCGGTCAAGCAGCCGTTCGATCATTTCCGCTAGCATGGCGCGCGCTTGCTCCTGGCGAGGTGGTGCCGGCTAGAGGATTCGAACCCCTGGCCCCCTGATTACAAATCAGGTGCTCTACCAACTGAGCTAAGCCGGCAACGTGAACTAAAGTGCTGGCGTCCTTTGCGTCAGCGCGCGCCAAAGGTCCAGCCCTCGCGTTGGGCAATTTCGGGGGTGAGCAGCGGCGGGGACCACCAGGCTGGATCGTGTGCAATGCGGCGCAGCCACGCGGCTGAGATCAGCGCGTCGGCGGCGTGATCGGTCAGCGGGCCGGTGCCGGGTATTGGCGCGCTGCTAAGTGCACTTAGCGCGGCGTTAAGGGCGCTATAGTCGCGGATCTTGGAACGGGCGGCACTGCGCCCGGCGGCGATGGCGGCGAGCGTCGTGTAAATCTCGACCAGCACCGAGCCGCGCTGCGGCAGCGGATCGAACGGCCAGATCGCGTGGCGGTGTTGCAAGCGGTGCAGCAGCCGCATCCCCGCCAGACTGCCCTTGCCGACTTGCGCCGCGCCGACCAGATTGAAATTGCTGTAAGGGCGGCACCCGGCGCGGGCCTGCGCGTGTTCGGTCTGGCGAAAGCGCCCGCGACCTCCTCCGAACTGCGCACCCTCGCGCCCGCCGTGGCGGCGGAAATGCGGGGCAGCTTGCGGATGATCGGCGAA
>JANNYT010000104.1:0-5906 GCA_031410255.1 Novosphingobium sp.
GTCGATGTCACCAAGCTGCCGATGTACCGCCGCGCGATCCTGGGGCTGGGCTACCTGCCCCAGGAAACCTCGATCTTTCGCGGGCTGACGGTTGAACAGAACATTGCCTGCGTACTCGAACTGGTCGAACCCGAAGCCGCGGTCCGGGCGCAGGAGCTTGAGCGCCTGCTCGATGAATTCGGGCTGCAACGGCTGCGCGGCAGCGCGGCGATGGCGCTCTCGGGCGGGGAGCGGCGGCGCTGCGAGATTGCCCGCGCACTGGCCGCCAAGCCCTCGATCATGCTGCTCGATGAACCGTTCGCCGGGATCGATCCGCTTTCGATCAGCGACATCCGCGATCTGGTGATCGACCTCAAGCAGCGCGGGATCGGAGTGCTGATCACCGATCACAACGTCCGCGAAACGCTCGACATCGTGGACCGCGCCTGCATCATCTACGGCGGGCAAGTGCTATTCGCCGGCAGCCCGGAAGATCTGGTCAAGGATGAGAATGTCCGGCGGCTGTACCTGGGTGAGGGCTTCACGCTTTAAAGCGTGTCCGGGACATGGGACTGGGGCCGCGCCTCGATTTAAGACAGAGCCAGTCGCTGGTGATGACGCCGCAGTTGCAGCAGGCGATCAAGCTGCTGGCGCTTTCGAACCTTGAGATTGAGGCGTTCATTGGCGAGGTGCTCGATGCCAACCCGCTACTCGAAGTGGGCGAAGCCGCGCCCGGCGATGCCGTGCTGCCCGATGACCCCGACGCGCGCCGGACCACACTGGAAAGCTCGCCGGTCGATCAGTTGATCGGCGAAGGGCGCGGCGAGGAAGACCGCCCGCTTGATCTTGATCGCGCCGCGCTCGACCGCGACCGCGACACCGGTGACGGCGACCGGGGGGGCGAATGGGGCAGCGAGCAGCGGATCGCAGTCGGCGAAGCGGGCCCCGATATTGACGAACGCGCTGACAGCGAAAAGACCTTGGCCGAGCATTTGCACGCCCAGCTCGGCCCGGCTGCGCGCGATCCGCAGCAGGCCTTCATCGCGCGCTTCCTGATCGATCAGCTGGATGAGGCGGGCTATCTGCAGGAACCGCTGCGCGATACCGCCGCAACGATCGGCGTGGCGCTGGCTGAGGCCGAGGGCGCGCTGACGCTGCTCCAGTCGCTCGATCCGACCGGGGTCGGCGCGCGCAGCCTGGGGGAATGCCTCGCACTGCAGGCGCAAGAGGCCGATCGCTACGATCCGTGCATGGCCAAATTGCTCGACAATCTGGAGCTGCTCGGGCGCGGCGAGCTGCCCCGGCTCAAGCGGATGTGCGGGGTCGATGATGAAGACTTTGCCGATATGCTGGCCGAACTGCGCGGCTATGATCCCAAGCCCGGGCTGCGCTTTGCCCGCGGCGGCGGCGAGCCGGTGACCCCCGATATCCTGATCACCCCGGCCGCAGAAGGCGCGGGCTGGGATGTCGCGCTCAATCAGGCGACCTTGCCCAAACTGATCATCAACCGCAGCTATTATGTCGAAATGCGCAGCGCCTGCGATGACAAGGCCGCGCGCGGCTGGCTCTCGGAAAAGCTGGCTGATGCCAGCTGGATGGTCAAAGCGCTCGACCAGCGGGCCAAGACCATCCTCAAGGTGGCGAGCGAGCTGGTCAAACAGCAGGATGCGTTCTTCCGCCACGGGGTCTCGCAATTGAAGCCGCTGACGCTGCGGACTGTGGCCGATGCAATCGCCATGCACGAATCGACCGTCAGCCGGGTCACCTCGAACAAGTACCTGACTTGCGAGCGCGGGACCTTCGAGCTCAAATACTTCTTCACCTCGGGCGTCGGCGCGGTTGACGGCGAAGGCGGGGCCTCGGCCTCGGCGGTCAAGGCGGCGATCAAGACGCTGATCGATGCCGAGGATGTGAAGGCGATCCTGTCGGACGATACCTTGGTCGATCTGCTCAAGGCCAAAGGCTTCGACCTTGCCCGGCGGACCGTCGCCAAATACCGCGAGGCGATCGGGCTGGGCAGCTCGGTGCAGCGGCGGCGGGCCAAGGCGCTGGCGGGGGTGCGCTGAAAACTGTTGTCGGACACATACTAGCTGCTAGCCTGAACCCCGGTCGCGCATTGTGCAGGTTGTTTGGGAGTCCGCAGAGTGACGACGAAAGACGCGGCGGCAGGCGTACACGGCGAGACTATTCCCGATCCGAGCGGAGCAGGCGCCACCACTGACCACGCCTTCTTCGGCCACCCGCGCGGGCTCGGCTATCTGGCGGGAACCGAGCTGTGGGAGCGGTTCAGCTTCTACTCGATGCAATCGCTGCTGATGCTCTACATGACCAAGTATCTGCTTTTGCCGCAAAATTCGGGCAAGGTGGCAGGCCTCGGCATCTATCGCAGCGTGCTGGAGCGGATCTTCGGGCCGATGACCGATCTGGCACTCGCGGCGCAGACCTTCGGGCTCTATTTAGGCTTCATCCTCGTCACCCCGCTGGTCGGGGCCTGGCTGGGCGACCGGGTGCTGGGGCGGACCAAGACGGTGACCATCGGCGCCTTGCTGATGAGCGCCGGGCACCTGACCATGGCGGTCGAGCAGGCATTCCTGCTCGCGCTGTTGTTGCTGATCGTGGGCGGGGGGCTGTTTATCAGCAACCTCGCTGCGCAGATCGGGGGGCTCTATGCGCCTGACGACACCCGCCGCACCCGCGCTTTCGGGATCTACCTGATGGCCGTGAACGCAGGCGCACTCGCCGCACCACTGATCTCGGGCACGCTGGGTGAGCGGGTTGGCTGGCACTGGGGTTTTGGCGCGGCCGGGATCGGGATGTTGATCGGGCTGGGCACTTACCTGCTGGGCCGCCGCCACTTGCCGCCAGACGTGATCGCGCAAGGCGGCAAAGCCGAACCGCTGACCAAGCGGCAATGGCAGTCGGTCGGCGGGCTGATCCTGCTGTATCTGCCCAAACTGTTCTTCTTCGCCGCGGTTCAGCAGGCTTATGGCATCATGGTGATCTGGGCCGACACGGCGGTTGACCGCAAGATTGGCGGTTTTGAAATTCCGGTCACCTGGGCGCTGACCGCCGATGGCATCCTGACCATCGTCGGGGTGTTCATCGCCAATCGGATGTGGGAAAAAATGGCCGCGAAGGGGCGTGAGCCGCACGATATCCGCAAGATCGGGATCGCCAACGTGATCGCGGCGGCCTCGTTCCTGTTGATCGCCGGGTTCTCGCTGATGCCGCAAGTCCCGGTTTACGGCTGGTTGCTGTTCTACCTCGTGCTCGATCTCTCCTACGGCTGGAACGACCCCCCGGCCCGCGCGCTGATCGCCCGTTATGCGCCGCGCTCAGTCAACGGCATGATGTTCGCGCTCTATTCGCTGTCAGGCGCGCTGGGGTTCTTCCTGCTCGGCTGGCTGGGGCGCTTTTACGAGCCGCTCGGACCGACCAAATACTTCCTCCTCACCGCCACCCTGCCGATCGCCGGAGCAGTCATGCTGATCGCGTTCGCGCACCCGCTCGAACGCCTGCTGGCGCGCGGCGATGCGGATCGGGTGGATTTGCAGGATTGAATCATGTCGCAGCGATCTAGTTGACCAAAGATGCAACAATCGTACCTCAAGTAGCAGCTATCGGCTGGTTAGCTGGGTCGGGCGCAGGCTGGTCGTGACGCCTCCGGAAGCAAACAACCACAACGCCAGCACCAGCACCAGCGGCGAAGCTATTGCCAGCAGGCTGGTCCGATCGGTGACGGCGAACACCGGCAACCGCGAAAAAAGCGCGAGCCCTACAAGCAGTCCGGTAAGCGCCGCCATTTGCGACAGCCAGTCGTGCGCAAGCCGTTGGCGTTGCCGACGTAGCGCCTGCTGCGCGGCGACCAGTTGCATGGTGCCGGCGACAAAAGCCGGATCTTCAAGGTCATCCGGCGGAGCCAGCAAGGTAGCCAGCAGCAAATCGAAATCCTGATCTGCGTTCATGCGGTATTTCCCGACCTAATGGCTTCACGGAGCCTCAGCTTCGCGCGACCAATCAATGATTTGAGCGTCCCCAGCGGTATGTCCAACATTGCCGCGGCCTTGCTGTGCGACCAGCCGTAGCCGTCGCACAGCAACAGCGCCGCGCGCGAGCGTTCGTCAAGCAAGCCTAGCAGGCGCTGAGCGTCGATCATCGATTCTGCGTCCGGTTCGGCCTGGTCGGGTCCCACAGCATGGTGCGTTTCGCGAGCCAACCTGCGGTTGTTGGCCCGCTGCTGATCCAGAAACAGATGCCACGCGATGCGATACAGCCACCCGGCGTAACTGCCGCTTCCGCGGTAATCGCCTGCGCGAATCCAGGCGCGCAGAAAGGTGTCCTGCGCCAGTTCGTCGGCGCGGTCGCGGCCCCCCAGTCGCGCCAGAAAGGCGCGCAGTCGGCCTTGATGCCGGGTGACCAAGGCCGCGAAAGCAGCTTGGTCACCTTGCGCAGCCCGGCGGGCGAGCTCGGGATCGTCACAGTCATTCAGCTGCGTTTTCCCGCTCAATCGCGCGCAGTACCAGTTGTCGGCGGACCAGCAGCGCCAGTCCAACGAACAGCGGGAAGAAGCTCGCGGCCGCAGCGATGCGGAAGACCTGGCCTTCACCCAGTACCCAGCCTCCGCAACCCATCGCCAGTCCGATCGCGACCAACACCATGCCGTTGCGATCGTCGCCAGGAAGTTCAGCCGCGGACGTGCGCTCGAACGGCTGATTGATCTTGTTGGCCAATTCGCCAACCACCGGATGGTTGGCCGCGATCGCCTTGCGTAGCGCCAGGTGGATCAGCAGCGATTGCAGGAGCCTTGCCAAAAGTACCAAGGCCAGCGCTACCATGACCGCCACTACCACCCCATCCAGCGATGCGAAGAAGCGATCGGAAATCATCACAGCTGGCGGCGGTGGAGGCGGTTCTGTTGTGTGCTCTAGCTGCTCGGGCCCGGTTGCAGGCGTAACCTGCGCCGCTGGAACAGAAGCGATCTGGATAGTTTGCCCCGGCTGGGCGGTAATTACCTGGTTGGCCATGGTGTCCTGCTTTCAAGATGGCGGGGTCGGTCCCTCGCACTGCCTGAACCATAGACGCCGCCAGAGTCGCAATCGGATGCAAGGCCGGCGATTTCTCGACCGGTGGCTCAACCCTCCAGCTCAACATCCCAGTACAGCCAATCGCGCCAGGTCTCATGCAAGTACCCCGGCGGGAAGGCTTTGCCGCGTTCTTGGAGCTGCCAGTTGGTCGGTCGGATCGGCGGGATCAGGAGGGGCATCTTGGCTTGCGCGGGGGTGCGGCCGCCTTTCTTGAGGTTGCACGGCGCGCAGGCGGCGGTGACGTTTTCCCAGCTGGTGCGCCCGCCCAGTCGGCGCGGGATCACGTGGTCGAAGGTCAGGTGCTGGGGGCTGCCGCAGTACTGGCACGCGAACCGGTCACGCAGGAACAGGTTGAAGCGGGTGAAGGCCGGGAACTGGCCGGGCTTCACATATTGGCGCAGCGCGATCACGCTGGGGATCGGCATGGTCCAGGTGGGTGAGTGGACCTCCCGCGCATAGCTCGCCACCACATCGACCCGTTCGAGGAAGATCGCCTTGATCGCGGTCTGCCACGGCCACAGGCTGAGCGGATAATAGCTGAGCGGGGTATAGTCGGCGTTGAGCACCAATGCCGGGCAATCGGACGGATGCCGCGAGGGATCCCCCTCAGCGCTGCGGAACGTGGCCGCGCGCTCAATCAGCTCCGACTTGAGCATGGCCCCTGATAACTGGCCGCGATGGCGGATTTGTTACAACGCATGGCCGCAATGAACATGGCGCGGGGCGGTGCGTCAAGCCTTGCTTCGCAGCGCAATCCACAGGACAAGCGCCGCTGTGACTATCCGGACACGTTTTGCCCCCAGCCCCAACGGGCCGCTGCATCTGGGCCATGCCTATGCGGCG
>JANNYT010000105.1:0-10941 GCA_031410255.1 Novosphingobium sp.
GTCGGGGCGCAGATCCAGGCCGGTAAGCTGGGCCTGTATGACAACGGCCGGGTGTTCATTTCCAGCGTCGAGCCAAAAGATGGCAGCGGCGTGCAATATATCCACTGGCAGCGCTGCCGCGGACTTAAAGCCGCGCCATCAGGCTACGGCGTTGAGGATGACGAGCTGGGCAGCGTCGGCATCGGCCCGGCCGGCGAAGAAGTGGCAGCGCAGCCCGACGACGGGGTGATCTTTGTCGAGGTCAACTACACTTACCAGCCACTGGTCTCGGCCAAATTCCTCGGCAGCCTGGATATTCACTCGATCGCGTCGTTCACAGTGCGTGACAACCGTGACTTGTCACAGCTCTATCAGCGTGATGCAGCCAATCCGGACCCCGTGCAGAATTGCAATATACACAGCGGCAACGTCACCATCGGGACCGCCGGCGGCCTGACCTGAGCCTTAGCGGTAGCATACTTTCCGCACCGCAGCGACGATCCGCGCGGCATCGATCAGCGCGATTTTCTCCAGGTTGGCGGCATAAGGCAGCGGCACATCCTCATCGCAGACCCGCAGCAACGGCGCATCGAGGTGGTCGAAGCCGTCCTCCATGCACAGCGCCATGATCTCAGCCGAGATCGAGCACTGGGGCCAGCCTTCTTCGGCCACGACCAGCCGGTTGGTCTTGGCGAGTGAGGTCAGCACCGCTTCACGGTCCAGCGGGCGGAGCGTGCGCAGATCGAGCACTTCGGCTTCGATCCCCTCACCCGCCAGAATTTCAGCGGCTTCGAGCGACAGCCCGACCCCAATCGAATAGGACACGATGGTCACGTCGCGCCCTTCGCGCATGATTCGCGCCTTGCCAATTGGCAGGACGTGATCATCCAGTTCGGGCAGTTCAAAGCTGCGGCCATAGATCAGCTCGTTTTCCAGAAAGACCACCGGATCATCGCTGCGGATCGCGGCTTTGAGCAGGCCCTTGGCGTCGGCGGCATCGTATGGCGCGATCACGATCAGACCGGGGACGCTGGCGTACCACGGGCCAAAGTTCTGGCTGTGCTGCGCGCCGACCCGGGTGGCCGCGCCGTTGGGCCCGCGGAATACTATCGGGCAGCGCATTTGCCCGCCCGACATGTAATTGGTTTTGGCCGCAGAATTGATCACGTGATCAATCGCTTGCATGGCGAAGTTGAAAGTCATGAACTCGACAATCGGGCGCAGTCCGCCCATCGCCGCCCCGGCACCGATCCCGGCAAAGCCATATTCGGTGATCGGCGTATCGATCACCCGCTTGGGTCCGAATTCATCGAGCAGGCCTTGTGTCACCTTGTATGCGCCCTGGTACTGAGCAACCTCCTCACCCATCACGAACACGCGCGAGTCGCGACGCATTTCTTCGGCCATGGCATCGCGCAGCGCTTCGCGGACGGTGACCTGCTTCATGTTCGTGGCCGCCGGGACTGCGGGATCGGCGGCGCGCGCGGCCGCGACCGGGCGCGTGACTTCGGGTGCAGCGGCAGGAGTAGCGGCGGGCGTTGCTGCTGGTGCTGGCGCCGGACCTGCATCTGCATCATCACCGCTGATCACCGCGATCACTGTGCCGACCTTCACGCCCTCGGTGCCCTCGGCGATCATGATCTTGCCGATCACGCCTTCGTCAACCGCTTCGAATTCCATCGTCGCCTTGTCAGTCTCAATCTCGGCGAGGATATCGCCCGATTTGACCGTGTCGCCTTCCTTGACCAGCCACTTGGCCAAAGTGCCCTCCTCCATTGTCGGAGACAGCGCCGGCATCTTGAGTTCGATGCCCATCAGTAGCTCTCCACCAGCACGTCGGTATACAATTCGTGCGGTTCTGGTTCGGGTGAACTCTCGGCAAAGTCAGCGGCTTGCGCGGCGACGCTGCGAATTTGCTTTTCGATTTCCTTGAGCCGGTCTTCGCTGACGCCGCGCGTCAGCAGCTCGGCCTTGGCGGCGTCAATCGGATCATGCTTGTCGCGCATTTCCTGCACTTCCTCGCGGGTCCGGTACTTGGCCGGATCGGACATCGAGTGGCCGCGATAACGGTAGGTCTGCAATTCCATCAGCACCGGCCCAGCTCCGCTGCGGACATGTTTGAGTGCCACTTCAGCCGCTGCCCGAACTTCAAGCACGTCCATCCCATTGACGAACATTCCGGGGATCCGAAAGGCGGTGCCGCGGCGGTAGAAATGCGTTTCGGCCGAGCCGCGGGTAACCGCAGTACCCATCGCATAGCCGTTGTTTTCGACCACGAACACGATCGGCAAGCTCCACAGGGCGGCCATGTTGAAGGCTTCGTAGACCTGGCCCTGATTGGCCGCACCGTCGCCGAAATAGGCGAGGCAGATCCCGCCGTCGCCGTTGTACTGGTGCGCGAAGGCCAGCCCCGCGCCCAGTGGCACCTGCGCGCCGACAATGCCGTGCCCGCCATAGAATTTGTGGCTGGTCGAGAACATGTGCATCGACCCGCCCTTGCCGCGCGAAATCCCCGCGCCGCGACCGGTCAGCTCGGCCATGATCACCTTGGGATCAATCCCGTAAGCCAGCATGTGGCCGTGATCGCGGTAACCGGTGATGACGCTGTCCTTGCCTGCTTCCAGCGCCGATTGCAGCCCGACCGCGACCGCTTCTTGCCCGATGTATAGGTGGCAGAAACCGCCGATCAGCCCCAGCCCGTAAAGCTGCCCGGCCTTTTCCTCAAACCGGCGGATCAGCAGCATCTGTTCGTAGAACGCCAGCAGTTCGTCATCGGTTGCAGCGTAGCGCGGATTGGCTTCGAGCGCTTCTTGCAGACTGCGGAGCGCGAAACTGTCGTCGCTGGCCGCTGGCTTGGCTGAAGCTTTGCGGCTTGGTGCGGTCTTGGCCAAAATCGATTCCCCGGGGATGAATAGGTTCATCGCCTATAGGACGTTGATGCCCTAAGGGAAACCGCTCCATACGTATTTCAAAATGGAAAATTGGGCCCGGCAGCAGGCACCCAAAAACCCGATTGCTCAGTTGAGCAGCATCACCTTTTCATCGGGATGCACGACATTGAGGTCAGAGCGCAGCAATTGCCCAGCCATGTCAGGATCGACGTGATTCGGATCGAGCAGGGCCACGCGGTTCTTCAGATCATCGCGCTGCACGGTCAACTGTTGCAACTCGGTCCGGTGATCGGTCAGCAACCGGCTGTTTTCACTCCACGAAAGCAGCCCGCTCGGACCGATCGTGACCCAGGCACCCATGGCGAGCAAGCAGACTAGCGCCAGCCCTTGCGTCAATCTTGCGCTGGCCAATTGTGGAGTGTGCTTACTGCCCATTCACCCTTAGAATCACAATTGATTCAGCTGTTCAAGCTCTAAATCTCGCAAGCCCTCAAAAGCAGAAATAATCGTGCCTCAACTGGCACTATCTCGGCTGGCCAGCGATGGTGGTGCGCCCGAGTGGATTCGAACCACCGGCCCCCAGATTAGGAATCTGATGCTCTATCCGGCTGAGCTACGGGCGCACTCGAGACGCTCTAGAAGTGAGCGCCTTTTCGCGCAAGCGTGGGCTAGTTAAGCTCATCTGGCGGCGCAATCGGAAACGGCAGGGGCATCAGCGCGATCCCCTCGTCGTGCAGTTCCTTGGCCTCTTCGGGTGTCGCTTGGCCGTGGATCGTCTCAGCCTCGCGCTCGCCATAATAGATCGCGCGCGATTCAGCGGCGAAGCCTTTGCCAACCCAGCGCGAATCCTTCAGCGCGGCACTTTGCAGCTCAGCCAGTTTGGCCATAACAGCCTGCGCTTCTGGAGCAAGGGAACCGCCCATGACCTGGGCATCACGCGGCACCTTGGCGATGGCCTGATTGCCCTTGCGCCCAACATGTGGCGCCATCACCGCTTTACCGACGTTTGCCGAACCGCAGTGCGGGCATGCAACCAGTCCACCCGCCTGCTGGCGCTCAAACTGGTCAGAACTGGCGAACCAGCCTTCAAACCGGTGGCCGCCCGTGCGGCATTCAAGATCAAAGACGATCATCGCGCCGGGCTATGCCGTCATCGGCCGCTTGTTGGCGAGGCACGGCACTTGCGCGCGGACTTGCGCCACCCGTTGCGGATCGATTTCGGCAAAGGCGAGGCCAGGCGCTTCGCCGCCCATATCGAGCAGCACTTCGCCCCACGGATCGATCACCAAGCTGTGGCCATAAGTGCTGCGGCCATCTTCGTGCGTGCCGACTTGCGCCGCGCTGATCACAAAGGCAGTCGCTTCGATCGCGCGGGCGCGCTGCAGCACGTGCCAGTGCGCTTGGCCGGTCGGCACGGTGAAAGCGGCAGGGACCGCGATCAGATCGCAGGCCGCACGGCCCAGCGCCTCAAACAACGCCGGAAACCGTAAATCATAACAAATCGTCAGCCCCAGCTTGCCCAGCGGCGTAGCGACTGTGACCACTTGTTCGCCCGGCGCATAGGCGTTCGATTCGCGCCAGCTTTCGCCGCTGGCCAGATCGACGTCGAACATGTGGATCTTGTCGTAGCGCGCGGCAATCGCGCCGGCACTGTCAATTACCAGGCTGCGATTGGCCCAGCGACCATCTTCGCGCAGCACGGCCATGCTGCCGATAGCGACCCAGATTCCGGCGGCGGCCGCTGCTACGCGCACTTCGGCCAGAAACCGGCTGTCCGCCTCAGGCACGATCTGCTGGCCCCCGCGTTCACGGTTGCGGTCAATCAGCGCGGACATTTCTGGCGTGAACAGCATCGTCGCCCCGCCCATCGCCGCCGCGCCAATCGCGCTAACGACGCTGGCGGCATTGCCCCCTGGCACGATGCCAGAAGTCATTTGCAGCAAGGCGACGCGCTGCATCACTTACAGCCCGAGCAACGCATCGAGTTTGCCCGCGCGGTCGAGCGCCTGAATATCATCGCAGCCGCCCATTGCCACGCCGCCGATCAGGATCTGCGGCACCGTACTGGCGCCCGGCACTCGGTCCTTCATCTCGGCCTTTTTGGGTCCGCCCAGCGTTATGTCATATTCGTCATAGGCCGCGCCCTTGGCGTCGAGCAACGCCTTGGCCCGGGTGCAATAGGGGCAGCCCCACTTGGTGTAGATTTCGACTTTGGGGGCAGACATGAGCTCTCCTCTTGAAACGCGCTTGGGCTAACATACATCGGGCGCGGTGTCATGGTCCGCAAGGGGATGATGCCAAGCCGAGGGATGCCGATCAGGGTCCCTCAATTTGCACGATTGCTCAAAGCAAAGAGGATTTTGCCATGAACCGTTTTGATTTTACTCCCTATCGCCGCACCATGGTCGGGTTCGACCGGTTGTTCGACTTGCTCGAAAACCAGAACCGCGTGGGCAGCGCTGACAATTACCCGCCCTTCAATATCGAGCGCCGGGGTGAAGATGCCTATCGCATCACCCTGGCAGTAGCCGGATTCAAGCCCGCCGACATCGAAATTACCGCGCAGCAAAACTTGCTGGTGGTCCAGGGCAAGAAGGGTGACGATGCCTCGTCCAGCCAGTTCCTCCATGTCGGCATCGCCCAGCGCGGTTTTGAGCGGCGGTTCGAACTGGCCGATTATGTCCGGGTCGACGATGCCAATCTTGAAGACGGCTTGCTGGTGATCGATCTGGTGCGCGAAGTGCCCGATGCGATGAAGCCCAAGAAGATCCCGGTCGGCACGCAAAAGCCGTTGAGCGTGGTCAAGGATGCCGGCTTGGCTGAACAAGCCGCCTGATTTTTCGGCACTCCAACGGAAAGGGGGTGGAACTTGCGTTCCACCCCCACGACGCTTGCGCGCCGTCTTATCGAGTGATGATCGTCCGGGTCGCAGAAGACGATCATTTCCGACAAGACTGTATACGGCCGTTTAGCCGAAGCCGGTAAATTATCTATACAGTGTAACCCTGTATTTTCGAGCGACCGCGCGAAACTTTAGCTTCGCGATGACCCTGCCAGCAGCCCTGCCCCAGAGAATACCCTGCCAGCGAGTCGATCACGAGCGGCACGGCTAGCGCTTCTGGCCATGAATTTGCAAGGTTTTTCGCTGATTTGGCGGGATCATTTGAGCTAATAACACGGCCCGCCAGCTAAGCGATTGAAAGCGTTGCCTAGACCAGCCGTGCCTGCTGCAACGCTGCGGCTATGAACCCGGCAAACAGGGGATGCGGATTGAACGGCCGGCTCTTGAGTTCGGGGTGAAACTGCACCCCCACAAACCACGGATGATCGGGCCGCTCGACGATTTCGGGTAGCAAGCCATCGGGTGACATGCCTGAAAAAACCAAGCCCCCGCGTTCCAGCGGTTCGCGGTAAGCGCTGTTGACTTCGTAGCGGTGGCGGTGGCGCTCGCTGATCGTGGTCGCGCCGCCATAGATCGCCGAGATGTGACTGTTGCCCGATAGCTTGGCTTCATAGGCGCCCAGCCGCATGGTCCCGCCAAGATCGGTATCGGCGCCGCGCTGTTGCAGGCCTTCGGGGCTCATCCATTCGGTGATGATCCCGACCACCGGCTCGTCGGTCGGCCCAAACTCGGTCGAGCCGGCGGCAGCGATCCCGGCGGTGTTGCGCGCGCCTTCGATGCAGGCGAGCTGCATGCCGAGGCAAATCCCGAAGAACGGCACCTTGCGCTCACGCGCGAACCGGACCGAGGCGATCTTTCCTTCAGTGCCGCGCACCCCGAACCCGCCCGGCACCAGAATGGCGTCCATCGGTTCCAGCCGGGTGACGATTTCATCGTCACCAGCCTCAAACAATTCGGCGTCGATCCACTTGATGTTGACCTTGACCCGGTTGGCCATCCCGCCGTGGACCAGCGCTTCGTTGAGGCTCTTGTACGCATCTGGGAGGCCAACATACTTGCCGACCACGCCGATCGTCACTTCGCCTTCGGGGAACTGATAGCGGTCAACGATATCGTCCCAACGCGACAGGTCTGGCAGCGGACTGGTCAGCCCGAAATGGTGCAGGACCTCAGCGTCCAGCCCCTCTTCGTGATACTGCAGCGGCACTGCATAAATGCTGCTGGCGTCGAGCGCGGGGATCACCGCCTGTTTGCGGACGTTGCAGAACAGCGCGATCTTGTTGCGCTCATTTTCAGGCAGCGGATGCTCGCAGCGGCACAGCAGAATGTCGGGCTGGATCCCGAGGCTGGTCAATTCGCGGACCGAATGCTGCGTCGGCTTGGTCTTGAGCTCGCCCGCCGCCGCCACATAGGGCACCAAGGTGACGTGGATCGAACAAGTCGCCTCACGCCCCAATTCGTTGCGCAACTGGCGCAGCGCTTCGATAAACGGCAGCCCCTCGATATCTCCGACGGTGCCGCCAATCTCGCACAGCACGAAATCAAGCCCGTCGGTATCGGCCTGGGCAAAGGTCTTGATTGCGTCGGTGACGTGCGGGATTACCTGCACTGTCGCGCCCAGATAGTCGCCGCGCCGCTCACGCGTGATGATGTCGCGATAAATCCGCCCCGAGGTGATGTTGTCCGCCTGCCGCGCCGAAACCCCGGTGAAGCGTTCGTAATGCCCCAGATCGAGGTCGGTTTCGGCGCCGTCGTCAGTCACATAGACTTCGCCGTGCTGATAAGGGCTCATCGTGCCCGGATCGACGTTGAGATAGGGGTCGAACTTGCGGATGCGGACCTTGTAACCGCGCGCTTGCAGCAGTGCCGCAAGGCTTGCCGCCATCAGACCTTTGCCGAGCGAGGAGACCACGCCGCCGGTGATAAAAATGAACCGTGCCATGGGAGTTGGGCCTTAAGCCGAAGTGGGGTCTGCGGGCAAGCGCCGAGCGCGCCCAGCGGTGGAGCAATCCACAGTTGCCGTGCCGGGTCCGCACCCGGCACACTACTGAACGAAGCTAAGTCTTAGGGCTTTTTGGCTGGAGCCGGTGCCGTAGCCGAAGAGGGCATGACGGCAATCGGGGTCAGCCCGCTATCGCCCACTGGAGCGCCGCTGGCGGTGGGGGCCACCAAGGGCGCTGCCGGTGCGACCGGTAGCTGCTGCGCTGCGGGCACGCCACCCAGCGTATCATTGATCTGCCGGTTGCCGCTAGATTTGACCGCCAAGGCCGCCAGCACGATCGACATAATGACGAAAATAGTCGCCAGCGTGCCGGTCAGTTTGGTCATGAAATCAGCCGCCCCGCGCGCCGACATCAGTCCGGCCGGGCTGCCGCCGGTGCCCAGCCCGCCGCCTTCGGATTTCTGCATCAGGACCACCATGACCAGCAATGCGGCCACTACGGCCTGGACAACGGTAAGGAAGATCATCAGCGACATGCGAATTCCGATAGCAATGGAGTTGGCGCGCATCTAGGCGCGCCGGGCCGGTTGTGCAAGGTCTGCGCCTAATCCAGCGCGGGGCTCGCTGCCGCCATGACGATAGCCAGAAAGCTGTCGGCCATCAGGCTGGCCCCGCCGACCAGCGCGCCGCTGACGTCCTCGGTCCCTAGCAGTTCGGCCGCGTTCCCGGCATTGACCGAGCCGCCGTAGAGGATCCGCACCCCGGCCCCGTCTTCGCCCAGCAGTGTGACCAACTTGGCCCGGATCGCGCGGTGCATCGCGCTGACATCGCCCACCGAAGCCACCCGGCCGGTGCCGATCGCCCAGACCGGCTCGTAAGCCACAGTCACTTGCGCAGCTACGTTCTCACCCATCGGCAGCGACCCGCTCAGCTGATCGGTGACTACCGCTTCGGCCTGGCCAGCATCGCGCTGCGCTTCGGTTTCGCCCACGCAGACAATCACGCCCAGCCCGGCGGCCAGCGCGGCTTCAGCCTTGGCCCGCACCACCGCGTCGCTCTCACCATGCATCGCCCGGCGCTCGCTATGCCCAACGATCACAAACCCGGCACCGGAATCGGCCAGCATTGGTGCAGCAACATCGCCAGTGAAGGCACCCGATGGCTGGGCATGGCAATCCTGCCCGCCCACTGCAATCGCCTCGGCGGCTTCGGCCATGACCTGAATCAGGGTGAATGGCGGCGCGATGCCAACCTCGACCCCCGGGTGCCGCGCGGCACCGCGATCAATCGCCCGCGCCTCGGCGAGCATCGAACGCGATCCGTTCATCTTCCAGTTGCCAACAATATAAGGCCGAATGGCCATGGTAGTTCCCCTGCTGAACTTGTGCCCGGCGTTTAGCCACGGCGCTATTCCTCGCGGTTAGGCCCGGCGAGCCGCGCTTGTCAAAGCCATTGCGGCAACCTGCGCGGCAAGCTGCCGATCCGGGGAAGCTTGCCGGTGGACCATTGCCTGCGACCGCTTTGGTCCGTAAAGCGCGCAGCTGGGCCGAATACCGCAGCTGCGGTGGGCGGCCGCAATGTCCTTTGGCAAACCAGGTTGGCGATCCGCTCCATGCTTCACTTCTTCCGCAGTTTCTTCAGCTCCAAAGTCGGCATCGCGGTGACATTGGCCTTTGTCGCGCTGATCGCGCTGTCCTTTGCGGGCAGCGGCATTTCGGGCGGCGGCGGGTTCGGCGCCTTCTCGAGCGGCAACAAAGTGGCGACCGTCGGCAGTGAAGGTATTACCGCGCCAGAACTGGACAGCGAAGTGCGCCGCTATCTGGAACAGCAGCGCCAGCAGAACCCGCAGCTGACGATCAAGGACCTGCTTGCCGAAGACGGGCTCAACCGCGTGCTGTCATTCCTGATCAACAGCAAGGCAACCGTGCTGTGGGGCCAGGATCACGGCCTCTACATCGGTGACCGGCTGATCGATCACGAAACCGCCAAGGACTCGCGCATGCAGGGCCCTGATGGCAAGGTTGATCCTGACCTTTACAAGCAAGCGCTGGCGCAGCAGGGCCTGACCGACGCGCAGTACCGCGCCGAACAAGTCCAGCGGCTGATGGCGCGGCAATTGCTCGGTTCGACCACGATCGGCCTGAAAGTGCCGGTCAAGATGACCCGCCGCTACGTTGGCGTGGTGACTGAGCACCGCAAGGGCTACATCATCACCCTGCCCCCCGCCGCTTTTGCGCCCACCGCCGCCCCCAGCGACGCTGAAATCACCGCCTGGTATAACGGCCACAAAGGGCAGTACATCCTGCCCGAGCGCCGCACCGTGCGTTATGCTGCTTACACCGACGCTGCAGTAAAGGACGTCGCTGCGCCGACCGACGCCGAAGTGGCAGCGCGTTACATCGCCAACAAGGCCAAGTATGCCCCCACCGACAAGCGCAAGCTATCGCAAATGGTGCTGCCAACGCAGGCCGCCGCAGCGCAGGTGCTGGCGGCGACTTCCGGCGGCGCTACACTGGAAGCTGCCGCCAAGGCCAAGGGCCTCGCCGTCGCGCCGCTCGGCAGCCTGACCAAGGATGCCTATGCACTGCAAGGCGGAGCAGAAGCGGCCGCGGCCGTATTCGCAGCCCCGAATGGCAAAATCGTCGGCCCGTTCAAGTCTCCGCTTGGCTGGGTTGTCGTTCGCGTTGATGCCCGTGAAACGACCGCCGGAAAATCTGCCGAGCAGGCCCGCCCGGAACTGGTCAAGGAACTGACTGAAGAAAAGCGTCGCACCGCGATCACCGAATTTTCGGCGCGGATCGAAGACGAGTTGGGCAATGGCGCATCGCTGACTGACGTGGCCAAGGAACTTGGCCTCGAAGTGCTTGAAACCCCGGCGCTGACCGGTAATGGCGCGGTTTACGGTGCCGCCGGCCAGACCGCTCCGCCGCTGCTGGCGCGGGTTGTGCCGTCGGTGTTCCAGATGGATGGCCCCGGCTCGCCGCAGCTGGCGGAAGTTGATCCGGGCAAGTCGTTCGTGATCTTCGACATTGGCAAGTTGACACCCGCCGCCCCGCCGCCGCTCGCCGAAATCCGCGCGCAGGTCAGCGAAGATGCCCGGATCGACAAGGGCGAGAAGGCCGCCAAGACTGCGGCTGAAAAGGTCAAAGCCGATATCGAACGCGGCGTCCCGGCTGAAGTCGCAGTCGCCTCATTGGGCGTAGCACTGCCGCCGCTCGACCGGGTCG
>JANNYT010000106.1:0-8274 GCA_031410255.1 Novosphingobium sp.
TCCGCCAGCCGGCGCGAGGTGTGGACGAAGTGGCCGGGGTTGGAAAACGGCGCGGCCGGGACCAGCACCAGCTCGGCCCCCAAGGCCCGCAGCGTATCCATCTTCTCGCGGCTCTGCGTCTCGGGCATGACGATCACGGTCTTGTAGCCCAAGGCATTGCCGACCAGCGCCAGCCCGATCCCGGTGTTACCGGCGGTGCCCTCGACAATCGTGCCGCCGGGCAGCAGCAAGCCCTTGTCCTCGGCGTCGCGGACGATCCACAGCGCCGCGCGGTCCTTGATCGAAGCCCCGGGGTTGGCGAATTCGCACTTGCCCCAGATCTCGCACCCGGCAGCCTCGCTGGGCCCTTGCAAAAGCACCAGCGGGGTGTTGCCGATCAGATCAAGCGTGGCGTGAAAAACAAGCGGTGTCGTCATAGCTGCAGAGGTAAGTCGCCCCTGCCCCCAGCGCAATGCAATTGCGCTATGCCGCCGCAAACTCAGTCTTCAGGGGCGATCGTCACCCGCAACCCGTCAAGCGCGCCCGTCATCTGCAACTGGCATGAGAGGCGCGAATTGTCCTGGCGGTGATCGGTGCTGTCGAGCAGGTCGTTTTCGTCTTCGCCCAGCGGCGCCACTATGCCGGCAAAGGCCGGATCGACATAGACGTGGCAGGTGGCGCAGCTGCAGCACCCGCCGCACAGTGCCAGCAGTTCGTCAAAGCCGTTGTCGCGGATCGCTTCCATTACCGAGACGCCCTCAGCCGCATCGACGGTTTTCTCGTCACCGGTCCGGCTTACCACCACTAGCTTTGGCATCGTTCGATCCTTTTGCGATTGCGCCTGTTCGCGCTTTGGCCGGGCTGCTAACCACTCGCCCTTCACTTGGCAAGCGGGACGGACGATGGGATTAAGCGCAGCGCAGATCAAGCAGGGCCTCGATGCGGTCGCCGCGATGGAACCCGGCTTTGCCCGCGCGCTGGCCGCTGCCGGTTATCCCGAACCGCGGATCCGGTCGCGCGGCTATGGCACCTTGATGCGGACCATCGTCGGCCAGCAAGTCAGCGTGGCCGCCGCCGCATCAATGTGGCGCAAGTTTGAGGAGTACGCGGGCGAAGACCTGCCGCCCGAACGGATCTTGGCCGCCGATTTCGATACGCTGCGCGCCTGCGGCCTCTCTCGTCAAAAGCAGGGTTACATGCGCTCGCTGTGCGAACTGGTGGTCAGCGGCACGCTCGATTTCGAAGCATTGCCAGCCGATGACGAGGAGGCGATTGCGCTGCTTACCCAGATCAAGGGGATCGGCCGCTGGTCAGCCGAAATCTATCTGCTGTTCGCCGAAGGCCGCCCCGACGTGTGGCCCGCCGGCGATCTGGCGGTGCAAGCCGGCTTGCACAAATTGCTCGATCTGGACGCGCGCCCAAGCGAAAAAGCCACCCGCGAGATGGCCGAGAAATGGAGCCCCCATCGCGGCGCGACGGCGATTTTCACCTGGCATTGCTATAATAATCCGGCGCTGTAAGTCCGCTCAACCATCCCGCCGCCATGTCAAACAGCCCATAACCGCACAAGTGCACAGCCCCGCCTGCATCGGTTCGCCGCACGATGCGCCCGAACCATCCGCTCAATTGACGATTTTGCCAAATCCGTTCATCTGCCAGCAAGGTTCACCTGACACGCGGGGCCCGCTTGTGCAAATTGAAGGAGCAAATTGATGCGTGTAATGTCCAAAAAGCCAGGAGCTCTCGTGCTGCTTGCGATGCTTGCAGTGCCATTCTCGGGCAGCTTGGCCGCGCAGCAGGATGCGCCCAACCCCACCATCGTCGTGACTGGTGAGGCTTTGCCCGATCCCTCAACGATGGCCGCCGGGCCTGAAATCAAGGGCGTCATCACCGCGCGCACTGGCGACAAGATCAAGGTCACCACCGCGGACGGCACCAGCAAGGTGATCGCGATTACCGATATGACCAAGATCAAAGCCAGCGGCGGGCTGTTTGGCGGCGGCAAGGGCAAGCTTTCAGCAGATGCGCTGCTCAACGGCCTGCCGGTGACCGTCAAGACCGTGCAAGGCGGCGAAATGCTGTTCGCCAGCCAGGTCACCTTCAAGAACGGTGACTACAAAACCGCGATGATGATCCGCAACGGCACCGCCCAGCAGTTCGATGCCCAGACTGCGGCCACTGAGGCCCTGCGCGGGCGGATGGCCGATATCGACAAGTACAATATCAAGAGCACCACCAACGTCTATTTCGCTTCTGGCAAAGCGGTGCTGACGGCCCAGGCCAAGGAAGAACTCTGCGCCGCAGCGAGCACCGCCGATAGCACCGACAACGCGATGATGCTGGTGGTCGGTTATACCGATTCGGTTGGCAGCGACGAATACAACCAGGTGCTGAGCGAAAAGCGGGCCGGCGCGGTCATCAATTACCTGCAGCAGGCCTGCCACTGGAAACCGTACCGCATGCTGACCCCCACCGGCATGGCCGAATCTGACCCTGCCGCCGACAATAATACCGAAGAAGGCAAGGCCCAGAACCGCCGCGTCTCGGTGAATGTGCTGGTCAGCAAGGGGCTCGACGGGATGTGAACAATGGCGTAATTGTGCTATGAACCAGGCAGAGGTGCTTGTCCCAGGAGGAAGCGATGCGCGCATTTGGCTATCTGGCAATCCCGTTTATCCTGGCCTCAACCGCGACCGCCGCGCAATCTGAATGGAACCATGCGGGCCGAACCGAGGTGACCTTGTCGAACTTCAAGTTCGCCCCGCAGTCAATCCACCTTCAAGCCGGTCAACCGGTCGTGCTGCATATCGTCAACACCTCCTCCAGCCGGCACAATTTCGCGGCAAAGGCTTTTTTCGGTTCTGCGACGGTCCGCGCGGCCGACGCGGCGCTGGTCAGTGACGGGTCGGTCGAGGTCGGCGGACACCAGAGCGTCGATATCGGCCTGGTCCCCAAGGCCGGGCAGTATCCGCTGAAATGCACCCATACCTTGCATAAGATGTTCGGGATGTCTGGCGTCATCGTCGTAAGCTGAATTGTAGTCAGCAGACTGGGCCAGTTGCCTATCGACTTCCCCCGGCGGCTGCGGATAGAGAGCGCCGCGAGGGGATACGGCCATGAGCTTTACCAAGACCATTTTCATCACCGGCGGCGCGTCGGGGATTGGGCGGGCAGTCGCGCTCAAATTTGGCGGCGAAGGCTGGTTCGTCGGCTTGGCCGACATTGACGAGGCCGGGCTGCGTGCCACTGCCGCCATGTTGCCCGCTGGCGCCAGTTCCACGCACCGGCTCGACGTGCGTGACCGCGCGGGCTGGGACACGGCCTTGGCGGCGTGCGCCGCTGCTGCTGGCGGGCGGATCGATGTGGTGTTCAACAATGCCGGGATCCCGCTGGGCGGCGAAATCATCGAGCATAGCGTGGCCGAGATTGAGCGCTGCCTCGATATCAACCTCAAGGGCGTGATCTTCGGCGCGCAGGCGGCGCACCCTTGGCTCAAGGCCAGCGCGCCCGGATCGTGCCTGCTCAACACCGCCAGCGCAGCCGGGATCTATGGCTCACCCGGCACCTCGATTTACGCCGCGACCAAGTTCGGCGTACGCGCGGTGACCGAATGCCTCGATGCCGAATGGTTTGCCGAAGGGATCAAGGTCCGCGATCTGATGCCCGCGTTCATCGACACCCCGCTGCTCGATAAATCGCCTAACCACCAGACCAACGAAGATATTCGTGGCCGGGTCAAGGATGCCGGATTGGAGATTTCGCCGGTCAGCGATGTGGCCGAAGCGGCGTGGAAGGCAGTGCAGGGCGAGAAACTGCACACATTGGTGGGCAAAACCGCCCGCCGCCTGGCCTTCGCCGCGCGCTGGATGCCAGGGCAGATCCGCAAGCAGGCGCGCGCCGGGATCATGGGACCTGGCGGGAAATAGCGTCTCACAAGACCCTCTCCATTTTGCGCAACCAAATAGGAAGGATTCTTTTTACCCCGCCGCCGTTGCCGCCAGTTCGGCCAGCTTGGTCACGGTGTTCATGTTACGCGCGGTGCCAAGCTTGGCGCAAGGAATCCGCAGCTTGGTATCGGCCATGCCGTCCGCGTAATCGACGAATAGCTCACGCTGGCCGAGCGCGACCACTTCATCGCGCTGCCCGACCATGCCGTCGAGCGACAGCGGACCATCGACGAAGATCGCAACCACCCGGTTGCCAGGTCGATCAGGCCAGGGATGGTTGGCAACGACACGGGCCATGTCGGCCGCACTGCGCACCAGCACATCGATTTGCTTGCCATATCGCTTGGCCAACGCCGCCTCCAGACTGGCCTTGAGCTTGGCCTCATCATGGTCGCTGGCGAATACCACGTTGCCGCTGGCGATATAGGTGCGGACCTGCGCCAGCCCAAGCGCTTCGCATAGCGCCTTGAGTTCCGCCATCGGCAGCTTGCCGGTGCCGCCAACATTGACCGCACGCAGCAGCGCGGCCCAGCCGGTCACGCCATCCCTGCAATCGCCCGCGCCATCGCGGCGTCGCGCGCTGACAGCCCGCCGGCATCGTGCGTGGTCAGCGTAATCTCGACCTTATTGTAAACGTTCGACCATTCAGGGTGATGATCGTGCTTGTCGGCATAAAGCGCGACCCGGGTCATGAAACCGAACGCCGCGTTGAAATCGGCGAATTTGAAGCTGCGCTCGATCGCCAGACCGTCGCCGCGCAAGGTCCAGGAGGGCATCTCGGCCAGCAGGGCAGTGACTTCGGCATCGTTCAGGCGGGGAATGGTCACGGCTTGCGCTCCTTGGCAGAGCAGCCGCTTTCCCCTATCGCCGCGCTCCATGCAAGCCTGCCGCATCACTGCCACTGATCTTGCCTGTCAGCGCGGCGAGCGGGTGCTGTTCGGTGGGCTCTCGTTTGCGCTCAGCCCCGGTGAGGCGCTGCAAGTTCAGGGCACCAACGGGATCGGCAAAAGCAGCCTGATCCGGATCCTCGCCGGACTGCTGCGGCCCTATGCGGGAAGCGTTACCAGCGAAGGAACTTTGGGGCTGCTGGATGAGCACCCGGCGCTCGATCCGCAGCTGCCGCTGGGCCGCGCGCTCGGCTTCTGGGAGCAACTTGATGGCGGGGCGGAAAATGCCGCCGAGCAGCTTGGCCTTGGCGCGTTGCTCGAAGTGCCGGTGCGTTACCTTTCGACCGGACAAAAGAAGCGCGCGACGATCGCCCGATTGATCGGCCAGCAAGCGCCATTGTGGCTGCTCGATGAGCCGCTCAACGGGCTAGATGCACGCGGTGTGGCCTTGGTTTGCACTCTGGTGATGCAGCATTGCCGCAGCGGCGGAATCGCGGTGATTGCCTCGCATCAACCCTTTGAACTGGCCGATTTGCGCCAGTTTGACCTCAAGGACTTCGCGGTATGACCCGCGTGTGGCTGACCCTGCTGCGCCGCGATCTGGCGCAATTGCTGCTCGGCGGACGGCGCGGCGGAGCCATGCTGCCGGTGCTGTTTTTCCTCGCAGTAGCAATGCTTTACCCTTTCGCGGTCGGCCCAGATGCACCCTTGCTGGCGCGGACCGGCGGCGGCGTAATCTGGGTCGCCGCGCTGCTCGCCGCCGTGTTGCCGCTCGACCGGCTGATCGAGCCCGATCTCGAACTTGGCATGTTCGATCAATGGGCTTTGCGCGGGATCAGCGAGGAAAGCGTGGTCGCGGTGCGGATGCTCGCGCACTGGCTCAGCTTCGGCCCGCCGCTGCTGCTCGCGGCTGTTCCAGCAGCGGGCTTGCTGGGCATTTCGGGCGAGACCTTGCGGCTGGTCGAACTGGGCTTGCTGGCCGGCACCCCGGGCCTCGCCGCGCTGGGTGTACTGGTCGCCGCGATCACCGCAGGCCTGCGCGGCGGTGCGGCTTTGGGCGGGATGCTGGCGATCCCGCTGGCGGTGCCGCTGCTGGTATTCGGCGCGGGCAGCCTGTCCGAAGGCGGAGCCAGCGGACTGGCGTTTACCGCCGCAGTAAGCCTGATAATGCTCGCAATTACGCCGTTCGCGGCGGGCGCTGCGATCCGGAACGGTCGGGGCTAACGCACTAATAAGGCGGCTGATTGAACCCCTTCAGACTAGCCGTAAAAATCTCACACCCGTCCTCGGTGATCCCGATCGAGTGTTCGAACTGCGCCGACAGCGACCGATCTCGGGTTACCGCCGTCCAGCCGTCTTCGAGCAATTTCACGCCCGCTTTGCCGAGGTTGATCATCGGCTCGATCGTGAAGAACATGCCCGGCCGCAATTCCGGCCCGGTGCCCGCGCGTGCTGCGTGGACCACTTCGGGGGCATCGTGGAACAGCCGCCCGACGCCATGCCCGCAAAATTCGCGGACCACGCCATACCGGTAACTTTCAGCATGGTGCTGAATCGCCGCGCCGATATCGCCCAGGTGATTGCCCGGACGCGCTTGTTCGATCCCCAGCATCAGGCATTCATAGGTCACATCGACCAGCCGCCGCGCCTACAACTGCACATCGCCGACCAGGTACATCCGGCTGCTGTCACCATGCCAGCCATCGAGCAGCGGGGTCACATCGATGTTGACAATATCGCCGTCTTTCAGCGTCTTGTCAGACGGAATTCCGTGGCACACCACGTGGTTGATCGAGATGCAGCACGAGTGCGCATAACCGCGGTAACCCATCGTCGCAGGCACCGCGCCGCCATCCAGCGTCATCTTCCGGACCAGATCATCGAGCGCGCCAGTGGTGGCGCCGGGGACCACGTGGCCGGGCAGCTCATCGAGGATCTGCGCGGCCAGCCGCCCCGCTGCGCGCATTCCTTCGAACGCGGCCGGGCCGTGCAATTTGATCGTGCCGTCGCGCAGCTGGGTTTCGTTATCGGCAACAGTTTGGTAGTTGGTCATGAGCGCATTGTAGCGAAAGACGGTCCGGATTGCGAGAGGCTATCCGCTGGTCACCGGCGTGCAGGCCTTGGTGAAATCTTTCGCCAGAGTATCAAGCGAACTGATCAGGGCGGGAAACCTGGCTTCCACATCCAGCAGGTTTGCGTTGAAATAGACATTGCCCACCAACGCTTTGTGCTTGGCCAGGAACGACCACATGAACGCCCTGTCCTTGCCCGCGATCCCCTTCCAATCGGAAAGTCTGATAACACTTTCGACCGCGTTCTCCCTGCTGGACGCCCGCCCCGCTGCAAACGATCCAAGATTGCCCGACAAAGGACCCACCATCCTGAATTCGTCAGGCTGAACCTGCGGGCTTGCACCGATAACGACGAATGAGAGCTTGCCTCTGCCGAATTTCAGCCGTCCGCCATGGTCCGAAGGCCAGACGAGCGAAACCTCTACATTGCTGGCGGTCTGTTCCGAAGGCAGCTCAACCCAGCTCGCACCATCGGTCAGAAAATGGCCCTTGGCATCGAGTTCGCGAAAAGCGTGAATTGTCGCCCCGCCCGCGTCGATCTGCGCCAGGCAGCGCCAGGCGGTCCGCGTTTGGGCCTGCGGCGCGGGCACCGCGATCAATTGCGCCGTTGCGGCCGAAACCGAAAGCGCTGCGGAAATGGAAATCAAGTATTTGATCATGGCGGCAAACTAGCGTCGAGATTGAGAAATTGCGAGTGCAAGCTTGCTCTTGATCCGCACCGGACTAGAGCATTGCAGCGATGACCAACAAGCACGCCCTGATCCAGCCCGACAAAGACCAGCCCGCCACCGCGATCCATCTGATCGATAAGGCCGGGTTTGACAGCTTCGTCAAAGCGCTGTCGGCCCCGCAGCGCGCTGCACTGGCCGCGCAAAAGTTCACCGCCGACGGCTATTCCTATGCCATCGTCCCCGATGGTAACGGCTGGTTCATAGTCTCAGGCGTGGCCAATACCGAGCGCTTGTCGGTGTGGTGCATGGCCCGGCTGGCTGAAGTGCTGCCGGCCGGAACCTATCGCCGCATTGATGGTGAGCCCGGCCCGGCCCTACTCGGCTGGGTCACCGGGCAATACCGGTTTGACCGCTACCGTGCCGAGCCAAATACCGAAGGCCCGCGGATCCTGCTGACCAAGGAGGTCAAGCTGATCGAACCGGCACTGGCCGAGGCAGCGGCGACTGCGTTGGTCCGCGATCTAGTCAATACCCCGGCCGAAGACATGGGGCCCGCCGAGCTGGAAGCGCAGGCGTTGAAGCTGGCCAAGGCGCATGGCGGCGAGCTGAAAGTGACGCACGGCGATGCGCTGGAAATCGGTTTTCCGATGGTCCACGCGGTCGGCCGCGCGGCTGCGCGGCACCATGCCCCGCGAATGATCGAGCTGACCTGGGGTAA
>JANNYT010000107.1:0-4823 GCA_031410255.1 Novosphingobium sp.
CCCTCAGCCAGCTTGCGCCGCTGGGCTTCCCGCACAAGTCGTGCCTCTTCACCGTCCAATCGCTTCCTGTCAGCGGTCAGCTCGGAAAGAATCTGTCTTTTGTGTTCTGCCTTGATCACAACCATTGGGCGAGCTTAGCAAAATTGAGACGCAAATCGAACTGTGGGTGCAATTTGTAAATTTAGCGAACAATCCGGCTTCAAGACTATCGGATTTCCGTATATCTGTGCATCACTCCGTCTCCGCCACTTGCTTTTTCGAACAGTTCTGCTCCCGTCGGGGAGCCGTTCGGCGCGCCGGAAGCTGACAAACCTCACAGGGTCTAGCATTCAAAAAAACGCGAGCCGCACCGCTGGTTCGCAGCGCTACTGCGGCACCGCATTGCACAGCTTGAAGCAGGCGGTTCGTCCAGCAAAATATGTGGTGCGACGATAAGAGCGCATGGTCTGAACCTGTCAAAGCGAGCGAGGGCGCACAGCGTGTCAGATCGGCGGGATGTAGGAAAGCTTGGCGATGCGCCAGCCTGCTCCGCCGCGCCAGCGGCAAAGGTCTGGCCGGCCGCGAAGCAGCTTCAGTGGGCGACCGGTTCCCCATCGGCGATCCGCCGGATTTCCTGCGCGATCGCTTCCGGCGAGAGGATAAAATCGATGCAGCCGCTGTCGATGGCGCTTTGCGGCATATCAGGCTGCGCGGCGGTATCGATCCTCTGGGCGATCGTGATGCCACCGGCTTCCCTGATCCCGCACAGTGCCGCCGCGCCATCGCCATCATAGCCCGAAACAATCACCGCGATCAGCTGGCCGGTCCAATGTTCGGTCAGCGAGCGCAGAAACACGGTGATGACATCGGGCCAGCCGTGCGGCTTTGAGATCGGCTTCAGCCGGAACTCCCCGTTCTCGACATGCAGATCGCGCTTTTCGGGAATGATGAACACACAGTTGGGGCGGACGTCCAGCCGGTCGGTAATCAGCTCTACCGGCATCGCCGTGTAGTTCGGAAGGATCTTGTGCAGCAGCGTCGAGACGGTGCGCAGGTGATTTACGATGACAATCGCAACGCCCATGTCGCTGGGCAGATTTTTGAGCAGCCGCGTGTACGCGTCCAGCCCGCCGGCTGATCCGCCGACGCAGACGATGGGGAAATCATTCTTCATAACCTTGGCCACTTCAGCAGCACCGGGTCAGCGCTTCGCTGGCACCGGTGGTTGGGCTTATCGAGCGGAATCAAGCACCTGCGCGCATAAGTCGCGGATAGCCGTATCCAATTGCTCACCGGTGAACGGCTTGGCGAGCAAGGTTACCCCGTGCAATCGCTCGGGCAGGGTCGCCTCGTAATAACCGCTCAGCAGCAACACCGGCACGCCGCGTTCCAGCAGGATGTCGGCGACCGGGTAAGAATGGCCGCCGCGAATATTGATGTCGAGGATCGCACAGCACAGCGATAGGTCAGCCACTGCCGCCAGCGCCTCATGCAGCTCGGCGATCGGGCCAACGACCTCATGGCCAAGCCCCGCGATCGCATCCTCGATGTCCATTGCCACCAACGATTCGTCTTCGACCACCAGCACCCGGCAGCGCGCTACTCTAGCACTCATGACGCTGTCCCTGCAGCTTCGGCCATGCGAATCCGGCCGATGTCGGGGGTAAACGGCAACGAGATATGGCACCGCACCCCTGTCCCCAGGAATTCGCGGTTCACCTTGGCGCCCAGTCCGCGCACCAGGCTCAGCTCGATCAGCTTGGTCCCATAGCCGCGCCCGGTGGGCGGGCTGACCGGCGGGCCGCCGGTTTCCAGCCAGACCATCTCAAGCACCGGCTGGCCTCCAGCTTCCGTCACCTGCCAGGTCACATCAAGATGCCCCTGTTCAACCGATAGCGAGCCGTATTTTGCCGCATTGGTCGCCAGTTCATGCACCGCCAAAGCCATGCTCAGGTTGGCGCGTGAGGTCAGCACGACATCGTCACCCCCGGTCGTGACGTTCGCGCCCTGCTTGAACGGCTTCAGCTCGGTCGCCACCAATTTGCCGAGCGAGCCTTCGACCCCGCCAAGTTCGGTCAACAAGCCGTGCGCGCGCGAGATTGCCTGAATCCGGCCCTCAATCTCAGCCTGAGCCGCAGGGTCGGAACCGGCCGCCTTGAGCGTCTGGGTGACCACTGACGAAACCACCGCCAGAATGTTCTTCACCCGGTGATCCAGCTCAGCCATCAGCATCGCGGTGTGTTCTTCGGCGGTTTTCCGGATTGTGATATCGCGGGCGACCGCCGATGCCCCGATGATCGTGCCTTGCGCATCGCGCATTGGCGAGATGGTCAGCGATACGAACACGACCTGATCGCCTTTGGTCACCCGGCCGATGTCGATATCGACAACCGGTTCGCCGTGGCGCAGGCGAATCAGATTGGCCGGCCATTCATTGACCTGCACGCCATCGAGCAAGGTGGACATCGGCTGCCCGATCATTTCAACCGCCGTATAGCCATAGATATTTTCGGCGCCCACGTTCCAGCTGACGATCTTGCCATCAAGATCATGGCTGATGATCGCGTCTTCCGAAGAAGCGACGATGGCGGCCAGATGGGCCTGATCGCGCTCCAGCGATTTGCGTTCGGAAATATCGATCAGCGTGATGACCACGCCGTCGATGACATTGTTGAGATCGCGGTATGGCTTGACCCGCACCAGATAGGTCGCCTCACCATCTTCTGATGCTGCTTCGCGTTCAAGCGAGCCCAGGTCGCGCAGCACCGTGGCGATATCCTGCGTCAGTGCAGCACCGGCCAGGCGCGATGAGAAATCACTGATCAGGCGGCCCTCATCGCCCTCGCGGACGTTGAAAATCTCGGTAACCGCCGGGGTGAAGCGGCGGATATGCGAGCCATTGTCGAGGAACAGCGTGGCGACCGAGGTGCTGTCGAACAGGTTGGCCAGATCGCTGTTGGACCGGACCAGGCTATCGGCCCGAGTGTTCAGCTCGGCGTTGACGGTCTGCAGCTCTTCATTGATCGATTGCAGTTCTTCCTTCGACGTCTCCAACTCCTCAACCGTCGAGTGCAATTCCTCGTTGACCGACTGGAACTCCTCGTTGGAACTCTGCAGCTCCTCGTTCGCGGTCTCCAATTCCTCGGTGATGGTCTGCAGTTTCTCACGCGCAGCGATCAGCTCGGTATGGTCGGGATCGACCACGGGGTTTTGATCCGGCTTGTCCAACACAGTCGAAGGGGTGCCCGGCATCAGCTCTTGAAACGCGAGCAGCAGACAGCGCTGCCCGCCAACCAGATCGGCCAGCGGCTCGGCGATCAGGTTGATCGTCTGCGCCTGACCGGCCACGTCGAAGGTGACGGTTTCCTGGATCGGCCGTTGTTCCTCGGTCGCTTTGCGGACCAGGCTGCGGACTGGCGGCCGCAGCTGCGCATGCAGCATCCGGAACAGGTTCAGGCTGGCCCCGCCGCTAACCGGCTCCATGAATTTCGCAACCGGCCCTGAAAACCGCTGAATCTCGTGATGGCTGTCAAACACGATGTAGGCCGGGGTGTATTGCGCCATCATCCGCGCCGCTTGCGTATCGATGCTATCGGTTTCGCCACCGCGCTGAATCGGGGACGCAGCAGTCAACCGGCTGGTCGACGGCGATCGCGGGATTTCGGTGGCGACGTCGAGCCGCCTGAAAATCCGGCTGCGTTTGTCGAATGCCTTGAACAGCCGGGCACTCGCGGCAATGGTCTCCGACGGGCCGAGCCACAGGAACCCGTTGGATTTAATTCCGTAGTGAAAAGTCGAAATGACGCGCTGTTGCAACGGCGCTTCAAAATAGATCAGCAAGTTGCGGCAAGAGACCATATCGAGCTTTGAGAATGGCGGATCCTTGACCAGGTCATGCGTTGAGAACACGCACATGTCGCGGACGTGTTTGGCAATCCGGTAGCGCTGACCTTCCTTGACGAAATGCCGCTCCAGCCGCTCGGCCGTGGTATCTGCCTCGATCGCATCACTATACAGACCGGCGCGGGCGATCGTGACTGCGCGGTCATCGATATCGGTCGCAAAGATCGTCACGTGGCGCGGAGAACCCGCCGCCAACAAGGCCTCTTTGAACAGAATGGCCAGCGAATAGGCTTCCTCACCGGTGGCGCAGCCCGCCACCCACACCCGGATCGGCTCGTCCGTCGTCCCGCTCGAAATCAACTCTGGCAAGACGGTTTCGGCCAGGGCTTCAAACATCACCGGATCGCGGAAAAACCGGGTTACCCCGATCAGGATTTCCCGAAACAACAGATCGGGTTCATTCGGTAGCTTGCGTAGTTGGGCGATATATTCGTTGGGGTCATCGATATGCAGCACCTGCATCCGCCGCCGAACACGGCGCATCAGCGTGCTCGATTTGTATTGGCCAAAATCCCGGCCCAGGCGGCTGTTGAGCACCGCGCAGATGGTGACCAGGTGATTGGCCTGCCCGGTGGCCGATGTTTCGGACAGTGCAGCTGTGGCATCCCGGTATTTGAAGTCACGATATTCGAGCAACCGCGCCGGCATCTCGTGGGGTTGCAGGACATAATCGACAAAGCCGCCCGCTGCGGCGCTTTGCGGCATGCCGAACTTGGCGTGATGATCGAACGCGGCTTCGCTGATGGTCAGCCCGCCGCCTTCCTTGATCGCCGCGATCCCGATCGTGCCATCGCTGCCGTACCCCGACAGGAAGAGCCCGACCGCGTTTTCGCCTAGATCTTCAGCCAGCGAGACCAGGAAGGTGTCGATCGATGAACGCCGCGCGGTGGGCGTGTCAGGCAGCGCCACCCGCAAGACCCCGCGCTCAATTTTCAGGATCG
>JANNYT010000108.1:0-2221 GCA_031410255.1 Novosphingobium sp.
TATCTCGACATGCCGGTGATCCGGGTGGTCGAGGTTGCGACCTTCTATTTCATGTACAATCTGGTCCCGGTCGGCAAATTCCACGTCCAGGTCTGCGGCACCACGCCGTGCATGTTGCGCGGCTCGGACGACATCATGGCCGCCTGCAAGAAGCGCGGGATGAGCATCGGCCATGTCAGCGCTGACGGGTTGTGGACGCTGACCGAAGTCGAATGCATGGGCAACTGCGCGACCGCGCCGATGGTCCAGATCAACGATGGCAACTACGAAGACCTGACCGTGGAACGGCTCGACGCGGTGCTGGATGCGCTGGCCGCTGGCGGCGCGCCCAAGGAAGGCACGCAAGAGCCCGGCCGCCACACCAGCGAACCCAGCGGCGGACCGACCTCGCTGAAGGAAATGGTCAAGGCCAATCATGATTACCGGGGGGACTGGTGATGAAAGGTTCGAAACTGTTTTTTGCGTTGTCGATCGTGTTCGTTGCCATCGGTGCGATGAAAATGATCAACGGCGGAGACTATGCCTTTAGGCTGATTGGGTTGGGCTCCTTATTCCTTGCATTCGGTTTGGGCCGGAGAAAGGGCGAGATCGATGCTCACTGACAAAGACCGCATCTTCACCAACCTCTATGGCTACCAACCGTGGACGCTGGCGGCGGCGCGCAAGCGCGGGGACTGGGACGATACCAAGGCGCTGATGGCGCGCGGGCAGGATGCGATCATCGATGAGATGAAGGCGTCGGGCCTGCGCGGGCGCGGCGGGGCGGGGTTCCCAACGGGCCTCAAATGGTCGTTCATGCCCAAGGAGAGCAAGGACGGCCGCCCCAGCTTCCTGGTGATCAACGCCGACGAGTCCGAGCCGGGAAGCTGCAAGGACCGCGAAATCCTGCGCCACGATCCGCACAAGCTGATCGAAGGAGCGCTGCTCGCGGGCTATGCGATGCGCGCGCGCGCCGCCTACATCTACATTCGCGGCGAATATATCCGTGAAGCCGAGGTGCTGTTTGCCGCCGTGCAGGAGGCCTATGACGCCGGGCTGATCGGCAAGAACGCCTGCAAATCGGGTTACGATTTCGACGTGTTCGTGCATCGCGGCGCGGGCGCCTACATCTGCGGCGAAGAGACCGCGATGATCGAAAGCCTTGAGGGCAAGAAGGGCCAGCCGCGCCTGAAACCGCCGTTCCCGGCAGGCGCAGGGCTCTATGGCTGCCCGACCACGGTCAACAATGTCGAAAGCATCGCGGTTGCCCCGACGATCCTGCGGCGCGGGGCTTCGTGGTTCTCCAGCTTTGGCGCAGAGGGCAACAAGGGCACCAAGCTGTTCCAGACCAGCGGGCACGTGAACAAGCCCTGCGTGGTCGAGGAAAGCATGAGCATCCCGTTCCGCGAACTGATCGAAAAGCACTGCGGCGGGATCACCGGCGGGTGGGATAACCTGCTGGCGGTGATCCCCGGCGGTTCATCGGTGCCGCTGGTCCCGGCGGCCGAAATCATCGACTGCGCGATGGATTTTGACGGATTGAAGGCAGTCGGATCCGGCCTCGGTACTGCGGCGGTCATCGTGATGGACAAGTCGACCGACATCGTCCGCGCGATCAGCCGGCTGAGCTATTTCTACAAGCACGAGAGCTGCGGCCAGTGCACCCCGTGCCGCGAAGGCACCGGGTGGATGTGGCGGGTGATGGAGCGGCTGCGCACTGGCGACGCCGAAGTCGAGGAAATCGACATGCTCCAGCAGGTGACCAAGCAAGTCGAAGGCCACACTATCTGCGCGCTCGGCGATGCGGCGGCCTGGCCGATTCAGGGCCTGATCAAGCACTTCCGCCCCGAGCTGGAACGGCGGATTGGTGAGCGCGTGCGGGAGGCAGCGGAATGAGTGTGCTGGCGATCATCGCGGCGCTGCTGCTGGGGGCGCAAGCGACCAACCCAGACGAGGGCGCGCGGACCGGCTCGCGGCTCGATCCGCAGACTCGTGCGATCGGCAATGCCGATACATCCAAATCAGACCTGACGATGTACCGCTTCATCGAATGCGCCGTCGCGCGTCGAGGCGGCCGGGTGCGTCAGCTGGTCGATACTCGCAGCGAGGCCGAATTCCAGTCGGCCTATCGCGCGCTGGACGATGTGCAGCGCTGCAGCCTTGATGCCTATGTCGCTGAGAACGCCTCCACCGTCATGTTTACGGCAGATCGCGGTACGATCCGGGGGTACGTCGCCGAAAT
>JANNYT010000109.1:0-6300 GCA_031410255.1 Novosphingobium sp.
TAGCATCGCCAGCGCTTCGGCCGCCAAGCCGGTCTGGGCGTTTGAACAAAGCGATGTCCCGGTCGATCCGGGGTACCGTTTCGGCGTCCTGCCCAACGGCATGCGCTATGTCATCCGCAGCAACGCCAATCCCAAGGGCACCGCGCTGGTCCGGATGGAAGTCAGTGCAGGCTCGCTCGACGAGCACGACGATGAGCGCGGCTATGCGCATTATGTCGAACACATGGCCTTCAACGGCAGCACCCACGTGCCTGAAGGCGACATGGTCAAATTGCTCGAGCGCGAGGGGTTGGCCTTCGGCGCCGATACCAATGCCTCAACCGATTACCAGCGCACGACCTATAAGCTGGACTTGCCGCGCAACGATCCCGCGCTGCTCGATACCGCGTTGATGCTGATGCGCGAAACCGCCAGCGAGCTCAATTTCTCACCCGCCGCGGTTGACCGGGAACGCGGCGTGGTGATGTCGGAAATGCGCGATCGCAATTCGTTTCAGCTCAAGAACTATCAGGACCAGATCGAATTTCTGCTGCCCGGATCGCAGCTTAGCCAGCGGCTGCCGATCGGCACGCACCAATCGCTCGAACAGGCCGACGCGGCCGGGCTCAAGGGCTTCTGGGCCCGCGAATATGTGCCGGGCCATGTCACGCTTTATGTGATCGGCGATTTCGATCCCGATCTGGTCGAAACCAAGCTGCGCGCGCGGTTCGGTGATTGGCAGGCCGCGCCGGTCGAGCCGCCGGCCAAAGCCGGCCCGGTCCGGCCCAAGGACAAGGGCAAGACCGATGTGTTCGTCGATCCCGCTCTGTCCGAACAGGTTTCGGTCAGCCGCAAAGGTCCGTGGCTGGTCGAGCCCGACAGCATCGCGCAGCGCCGCGAAAACCTGCTGCGCCAGATCGGCTATGCGATCATCAACCGCCGCCTGCTGCGGCTCAGCCGGACCACTGACGCGCCGTTCCGCGCGGCCGGTTTTGGCACCGGTGATATCCTGCGCGAAGGCCGCAGCACCCAGCTGACCATCGATACGGTCGATGGCAAATGGCGGCGCGGCGTGGTCACCGCGGGGACCGAATATCACCGCGCGCTGGTGTTTGGCTTCACGCCTGAAGAAGTCGCCGAGCAGATCGCGATCATCCGCACCAGTTCGCGCAATTCCGCCGATTCCCAAAGTACCCGCAACAACGGGCAATTGCTCGGTGCGGTGATGGCGCTGGTTGAGGACGATATCATCCCCGATACGCCGAGCCGCTCGCATGACCGGCTGGAAGCGTTCATCCCCGAGATCACCCCGGCGAGCGTGCTGGCCGCGCTCAACCGCGAAGTGGTGCCGCTCAATGCCCCGTTGATCCGGTTTCAGGGCCGCGTCCCGCCGGCTGGCGGCGGCCCCGGGTTGCGCTCGGCCTGGGATGAAGGTTTGCGCGCGCCAATTGCGCCGCCCAGCCGTGCGGCCACCAGCAGCTTTGGCTACACTGAATTCGGCCCGCCCGGCAAAGTGATCAGCGACATTCGCGAACCGGCGCTGGGGATCCGCGAGATCCGCTTTGAGAACGGCGTGCGGCTGAACATCAAGCACACCGATCTGGAAAAAGACCGCGTGGTCATCCAGGTCTCGATCGACGGCGGCAATATGCTGGCCACACCCGACAACCCGCTGGCGACCCGGATGGTCAGCGTGCTGGGCCTGGGCGGCCTTGGCAAGCACAGCAAGGACGAGCTCGACAGCTTGCTCGCCGGGCGGACGGTCTCGGCCAATTTCGGCGCGACTGACGAGACGTTTGTGGCGGTTGCCAGCACCACGCCGCGCGACATGGAGCTTGAGCTGCAATACCTGACCGCGCAGCTGATCGATCCAGGCTACCGCAAAGAAGGCGAGGTGTTGTACCGCCAGTCGATCAACAACCTGTTCGCCGCGCTGCGCGCCACCCCGGGATCAGCGCTGGGCGCTGATCAGGGCGCGATCCTGTCAGATGACGATCCGCGTTTCAGTCTTGGCAAGGTCGAGGATTACCGCAAGCTGACCTTTGAAAAGCTGCGCGGCGATGTGACCGACCGGTTCCAGCACGGCGCGATTGAAATCGGCGTGGTCGGCGATGTCGATGAACAGCAAGTGATCGATCAGGTCGCCCGCACTTTTGGCGCTTTGCCGCCGCGTGAGCCCGATTTCCGCCCTTATACCGAGCGCCGCACCCGACCCTTCACCGCCAAGCGCCAGCCGCGCGTGCTCCATCATACCGGGGCCAAAGATCAGGCGCTGGTAACATTGACCTGGCCGACCCGCGACGGCGAGGATCCGCAGGCCGAAATGCAGCTGGTGCTGCTGCAACGCGTGGCGCAGATCGCACTGACTGACACGATCCGTGAAAAGCTGGGCAAGGCCTATTCCCCGGGCGCGGGCAGCAGCACTTCGCGCAGCTATCGCGGCTATGGCACGTTCAGCGTAAACGCTTCAATCGACGTCAAGGAAGTGCCGGTCACCCGCGCCGCCATGTTCGAAACGGTCGCCGAACTGCGCACAACGCCGGTCAGCGATGACCTGCTGCTGCGCGCCAAGGCTCCGTTGCTCGAAGCCTTCGACAATGCGCTCAAAAGCAATGCCGGCTGGCTGACCTTGGTTGACCGCGCGCAGACCGAGCCCGACCGCATTGCCCGCTTTACCGGCGCGCGCGCGCGGATCGAGGCGACTTCCGCCAAGGACCTGCAAGCGCTGGCCAAGCGTTACCTGACGCCCGATGGCGCGGTGGAGATCACCGTGCTGCCCGAAGGCGCCGATGAAGCGCCTGCGGCCCCGCCCAAGAGCTGACCGACGCGCACCCCTTCCAAAAAAAGACGGGCGAGCAACCGAAGTTGCCCGCCCGCCTAGGGAGGGAGCATTAGATCGGTAGTCTTAGAAGTTGACGTTGGCCTCAACACCGAAGGTCCGCGGCGGGTTGAAGTTGCCGTAGGCGCCGAGGGTGCCGTTGTTGGCGTTCGACCGGCGATAGTAGTGCGTTTCGTTGAACAGGTTGCGCGACCAGACGGCGATCGTCACGTTGTTCTTACCGTCGTTCACCTTGATGTCGGCCAGCGCAATGCGGGCATTAACGATGAAGCTCGGCTGGGCCAGCACATTCTCGGCCTGAAAGCTGTACTGCGCATCGGCGTAGTTACCGTCGATGTGGAAGCGCAATTTGGTGCCCTCTGCATTTAGTGGCAGATCATAGTCGAAGTAGCCCGACAGGGCGTTTTTGGGTGTATAGACCACGAACACTTGAGACAACAAACCGAAGGTCGGCCCCGGGTTGGGGTTAGCGGTTAGCGGCACTTTGGCGTCGGTATAGGCATATGAGAGGCCCATCGTG
The DNA here is from genome assembly GCA_031410255.1 of Novosphingobium sp. GTDB lineage: Bacteria > Pseudomonadota > Alphaproteobacteria > Sphingomonadales > Sphingomonadaceae > Novosphingobium. The sequence goes on from JANNYT010000109.1 coordinate 3,339, forward strand.
ACGTTTTTGACCGGGCGAACGGTCAACTCTGCTTCAAACCCCTTGATCTTCGACACGCCCGGCGCGTTGGCCGTATTCTCAGTGTGCAGGTTGAAGGTCGGGTTCGGGGTAACCCCGTTAGCCAGGAAGGGCGCGGTATCGACGTTGTCGAAGTCGATCTGGGTGCCAGTGCGGTCCATGATATAGCCCGCCAGATTGAGCCGGACCCGGTGATCGAGCAAGTCCATCTTGGCACCCAATTCGTATGACTTTACCGATTCCGCGCCGAACGCCCCGAAGTTGCTCGAACGGTCGTTGGCACCGCCAGCGCGGTAGCCGGTCGAGTATTTGGCGTAAAGGTTGATGCCATCGGCAGCATCCCAAGCCACCACGAGCAGCGGATCGACCCGGCGGCTGTCAAACTTGAAAGTGTACGGCGTCGCTACGTTTGAAACCTTGGTCAGTGCGCCGTCTCGCTTGTCATCGGTCCAGCGCAAGCCAGCCGTGACGTGCAGCGTATCGACCGGCGACCAAGTAGCTTGGCCGAAAACGGCATAGCTTTGTGCGCGGGCATGGCTGTCACGCTGAACAAACCACACCGAAGGATCCCAGCCTTGATTGCTCGAAGTTATGGGGCCGGTCACCAGCTCGCTGTTGATCGTGTAGCCGGTGCCTGTGGCATTCCACTTGTTGGTCGTCGGCGTAGCAGCCCGTTCGGTCGCGCGTTCGGTGAAGTAGTACAGGCCAACCGCATAATCGACCTTGTCGAAGCTGCCGACCGCCTGCAATTCCTGGCTGAACTGGGTCTGGCGCAGATATGACAGGCTGTAGCGGCTGAAGTTGGCGTTCGGGACAAAGATATTGCGGTGTGCGCCGCCCGAATTGTCCCACTGCTCGGTGGTGACGCCGCGCCACGCGGTGATCGAGCGCAGTTCGAGACCCGGCGACACCTTGTACTTCAGCGTCGAGGAGAAGCCGTGGCTGACATCGGTGCTGGGTGCTTGGACCACGCCGATATCGGCAACGCTCTGGCGATTGTCGCCGGTCACGACCACCAGCGGCGACAGCGGCGCGATGCAGGTGGTGCAGATCGTCGTGGTGCCAGCCGGGCTACCCGGCGCAACCAGCTTGAGGCTGATCGTGTCGTACTGGCCGACGACCTTGCCGGTGGGGTTGTAGTTGAGCAACTGGCTGTAGTTGGGAGAATTCTCATCCTTGACGTGGTCATAGGCGAACACCGCCGAGAAGCCATCGAACGGGGTCCATTTGGCCGAAATGCGGCCACCGACATTGTTGTGGTAATTCCAGTCGGTCTGTCCAGCAAGCGGGTTTTTGACCGTCGCCTCTTGGTGCTGGATCAGCCCGTCGATCTTGACTGCGACATTGGCGACGGCCGGGAAATTGACGTGAGCTTCGGTTGTAAAGCTGCCATAATTACCGACCCCACCGCCCAACCGGCCGCCGAATTCTCCGGTCGGTTCGTTGGTCACGATGCTGACCGCTCCACCTTCGGCGTTACGGCCGAACAGCGTGCCCTGCGGGCCGCGCAGCACTTCGATGCGCTTGACGTCGAATAGTCCTGCGTTGAGGCCTTGCTGACGACCAAGATAAACCCCGTCGATGTAAATGCCGACGCCTTGGTCACGCGCGGTCTGGTTGGCATCGGCCGGGACGATCCCGCGAATGCCTACGGTCAAAGCCGACTGGCGCGATTCAAACGTAGCAACGCGGAGCGATGGAACCGCGCCATCGGCAAGATCCATCAAGCTCTGGACGTGGCGGTCCTTGATCGCATCGGGCGCGAGCACCGAGATTGAGATCGGGGTTTTCTGCAGGTTGGTCTCGCGCTTGGTCGCGGTGACTACGATTTCGGTCAGGCGCGAATCGTCGGTGCCGGTCTGGGCGTCTTCTGGCGCAGCAGCGCCGGAGTCGCCCGATGCGGCTGCAGTATCGGCCGCACCGTCAACGCTTACGGAGTCTTCGGTTACGGTCATTGCTGCCTGCGCTGCGCCGGCGTGGCCGAGAACGGTCGCCAGGGCGAGGATGGAGGCAGTCGAGCGGGTTGAAAAGCGGATCATCGAGCAGTTTTCCCTGAAACAGTTTTGGACGTTTCTTGTGACGCCAGACTGCGGAAAAATTCGGCGAATCCGAATCGCCACCGAGCGGCCTCAACGCCGCCTCTAGGAGTGGGATATGTCGCTAATGCGTAGTCTCGGCGACACGACCATGACCGTAATATGTCACGGACGCGGCAGAGCTATTCGAGGTGCGCTGAACTCATCATGGCAAGCCATTGGCTGCGCGAGGAATCGCTCAGGTTATCTTTGACCAGCACCGCAAGCAAAAACAGTGAGCGCTTGCCGGTGATCGCGCGATAAAGTGCAGTGGTTGGATAGCCGGGGCGGCACCCGCTCGACTGGCGTTCGATCGTGATCGAAATTTCGTCCTGCGCAATCGTGGTGAAAGTACTGGCGCATTTGGACTGCGCCTCGCGCTGCAGTTCCGCGATCCAGTTGCTGGCGTTGCCCACCTTGCGATCAGGCGTGCGCGCAATGATCACCAGCGCCTCGGTCCATTCCTGTGCGGAAGTGCCGCGAATTGCGATCAGATCGACGACATTGCGCGGGTTGGAGGCGTTGTATGAGATCATGCTGGCATCGCCGCTGTCGAGCACCGCTTTGAGCGCGGGCGCGAGCCGGTGATCGAACACCAGCTTCTCGGCCAGCGCCGGGACAGCAATCAACAGCAGTGCGAAGAATCCGGCAAGGCGCAGTTTCATGGTGGCGGTCCTCTGTTCCCGGCGACGTTTCTACGCCCAATTGCGTCAGGATTCACGAATTTTCGTGTGACTCGGATATGACAGGTGCCGGCAGCCCCGTCAGCGCTGAAAACCGGGCGGGCGTAACACAACTCTCATAATTCCATCAACAAACCCTCACCTTGGGGCGGCAGAGATAGACACTAACGCGAATAAAAAATAAAC
>JANNYT010000110.1:0-2502 GCA_031410255.1 Novosphingobium sp.
CTACATCGTGCTGCTGGCGCCGTTGTTTGCAGCGGCTTGGCAGTATCTCGGCCGCAAGGGGCTCGAGCCATCGGCCCCGGCCAAATTCGGGATCGCGCTTGGCACGGTATTCCTGCGCCTTGATCCAGGTCTCGCGATTGACCGCGAAGTTGCCCATCCGGGTCGAGGGCATCCGGCCCTTTTCGCCGTAAACCCGCTTGGGATTTTCGCCGCAGGCCATTTTCATGCTGTAGGGCGCGCCGGGGAATTTCATCCCCTGCACGGTGCGGCTGTAGACGTTCTTGAGCACCACCGAGCGCCCGCCCATCAGGTTCGCCGAACCGGGCAGAATCTCGAGCGAAGTAACCCCGCCGTTGGCCATCGCGCGCGAAAAGCCGGGGTCTTGCGGCCAGACCGAATGCTCGGCCCAGACCTCTGGCGTTGTCGGTGCGGTGGCTTCGTTGCCGTCCGAATTGGCCTCGACCGAGGGGCTGGGATAGACCCCCAGATGGCTGTGCACATCGATGATCCCGGGGGTCACGAACTTACCCGTCGCATCGATCCGGGTGTAGCCATCGGGCACCGCCAGGTCGGCCCCGCCGACCGCGACGACCTTGCCGTCGGCGATCAGCACGGTGCCGCGCTCGATCCGCCCGCCCAGCCCATCGAACACCGTCGCGCCGATCAGCGCGGTCGGCACGCCGGGGTAGGCATGGTAGGTCGAGGGATAGGGATCCTTGTTGAAATCCCGCGCCGCCTTGATCGCCGCGCTATCCTCTTTCTTGTCCTTGGCAAGGCCAGCCCCAGTGCCGCCGAGCGCAAGAATGATCGCAGCAGTGAGCGCGAAACGCGCCGACTTCATGGTGCGGTCTCTACGGGAACGTGATCGTCACCGGTGGGCAAGCGGTCCTCCAGCGTATCGAGATGCATCCAGCGTTTGACGATTGGCGAGACGAGCAACACCAGCACCGAAATCCCGATCGCGATCCAGCCGATCTTTGAATAGATCGAAAGAACCAGTTCCTTGGACATTTCGCCGCCTTCGCCGCCGGTAGCTTCACCGATCTTGCCCGCAACAAAGTTGCCAACCGCAGTCATGTAGAACCACGCGCCCATCACGAAGCTGGCAAGATGCAGCGGGGCGAGCCGCGCCATCGCCGACAGCCCGACCGGGGAGAGGCACAGCTCGGCCGTGGTGTGGAGCAGATAGATCAGGAACACGAACAGCACTGGCGTCAGCGCCGCGCCGCCTGCCGAATTGGCGCCCCAGACGAACACCAGGAAGCCGAGCCCGACCTGCGTCAGCGCGATCCCGAATTTGGCCGGGGCCGATGGCTCGAGCCCCTTGCGGCCGAGATACTGCCAAGCCGCTGCAAACAACGGCGCCAGCAGCACGATGTAGATCGGGTTGATCGACTGGAACAGGCTGGTGGGGACCCCGCCCTTGTCGACGAACTTGTCAGTATAAAGGTTGAGGCTGCCCCCGGCCTGTTCGAACAGACCCCAGAACAGCGGATTGAGCGCAATCAGGAACAGCATCGCGAAGATCCTCTCGCGCGGTTCCTTGGGCAGCTTGAATGCTTCGTAGAGCGTATAGCCCAGCATCGCGAGGCCGGTGACGATCAGCAAGTTCTGGATCACCGCGGTGTACTGGATCAGCATCCAGATCACCGCCACGGCGCCGATGCCGATGCCGTAAAAGGTCCACTCGCGGCTCTGTGTGAGCAATGCCGGCGCTTCGCCGCGGCCTTTCAAGGCCGGCTTGCCGACCACGAAGATCAGCAGGCCGACGACCATGCCGATACCAGCGAGGCCAAAGCCATAGGACCAGCCGATCGTTTCACCCAGGTATCCGACCAGGATCGTGCCGAGTGCCGCGCCGACATTCACGCCCATATAGAAGATCGTATAGGCGGCATCGCGGCGGATATCGGACATCTTGTAGAGCTGGCCCACGATCACCGAGATATTGGCCTTGAGGAAGCCCGAGCCGACGATGATGAACGCCAGCGCGGACCAGAACACGTTGATTATGGGATCGCTCTGCCCGCCGCCGCCTTCAACCGCCATCAAGCCGTGGCCGATCGCCAGCAGCACGCCGCCAAAGATGACCGCCTTGCGCTGTCCCAGATACCGGTCGGCAATCAGTCCGCCAAGCACCGGGGTGATATAGACCAGCGCGCCGTATGCGCCGTAAATCAGATTGGAATCGCTGTCCGAATAGAGCCAGTGCTTGGTCAGGTAGAGCACCAGCAAGGCGCGCATCCCGTAATAGGAAAATCGTTCCCACATCTCGGCGTAGAACAGCACGAACAGCCCGCGCGGGTGGCCGACCACCTCGTCGCGTTTCTTGCCGGCGATGATTGCGCCCACGACCCGGAAGGCGAACAACGCGAACGCGGCGATGGCCGCGATCCAGTCACCCTCGTTCCAGCTGCCCATGTCTTTCATGTTTGCTCCTCAGAAACCCTGCCCGCCCTCTGCCGGGCTGGTCTGACGGGGAAACTAGCTTCGATTTCGCCG
>JANNYT010000111.1:0-3474 GCA_031410255.1 Novosphingobium sp.
GGCTACAGCCTCGACGATCCGGCCGAGGGCGGGCGGGGCTAGGTCAGGATGCTGTGGCGGAGCTAGCGGCGCAACCAGTCCCCCATACCGGCTCGCTCGCGCGCCGGATGATGCTGATCGCCTCGATCTGGAGCGCGGTGCTGCTGATTGGCGGCGGGTTTGCGCTCGATCAGACTTTCAAAGGACTGGTCACCCGCAATTTTGACGCGCAGCTAAGCTATTTGCTCAACGGCATGATCACCTCGGCCGAAGTCGGCCAGGATGGCGAGGTGTTCTTCAACCAGCCGCTCGGCGATCAGCGCCTGCTCGAACCCAACAGTGGGCTCTATTGGCAAATCCGCGGGGCCGGCCACGCCGATTTCCCCTCACGCTCATTGTGGGATCGCACGCTTGAGGTCGGCGCCGAGCATGCCGATCCCGAGCCGCACACTTATGACAGCAAGCAGTTCCCGGCCGAACCGCTGCGGGTGATGGAGCGCAGCTTCACTTTGCCCGGCAGCGATACCGTCTGGCGCTTCACCGTGGCCGAGCGGCGCAGCAATCTGGACCAGCAGATCAGCCAGGTCCGCCGCACCTTGTTGCGCAGTCTGGCGGTGTTGGGGTTGGGGCTGCTGGTGATGGCGGCGCTGCAGACGTGGTACGGCCTTGGCCCATTGCGCGGGGTGCGCCGCGCGATCCAGCGGATGCGCAACACCGGGACCAACCGGGTGACCGAGCCACTGCCGCTGGAAGTGCAGCCCTTGGTGCAGGAACTCAACTGGCTGCTGGCGCATTCAGAGCGGCAGGCCGAGGAAGCGCGCACCCACGCTGGCAATCTGGCCCACGCGCTGAAGACCCCACTGACCGTGGTGATGAACGCCGCCACCGCCCACGCCCCCGATTTGCCCGAGACGGTGATCCGCGAGGCTGCGGTGATGCGCCGCCAGGTCGATCACCACCTCGCCCGCGCCCGCGCCGTGGGCCGCCGTGCGGCGGGGCAAGCCCGCGCCAATGTCGCCGAAAGCGTTGAAGCGGTACTGCGCGCGGTGACCCGGCTGTATGAAAACGCCCGCTTCGATCTGGACGGCAAGCGCGATGCGCTGGTCGCAATCGAGCGGCAGGACCTCGACGAAATTCTCGGCAACCTGATCGAGAATGCGGCCAAGTACGGTGGCGGTTCGGTGTTCGTGACGATCGACCCAGTCGGCGATCCGCAGTGGTGCGAAGTGTGGGTCGAGGACGACGGGCTGGGCATCCCGGCTGAAGAATACGCCCGCATCTTCGATCGCGGCGCGCGGCTCGATACCGGCAAGCCCGGCACTGGCCTCGGCCTCGCGATCGTGCGCGATGTCGCCGAAATCTACGGCGGCTCGGTCGCGTTGGAAGAGAGTGAGGATCTGGGCGGGCTGCTGGTCAAGCTGCGCCTGCCACGGGTGGGGGGGTAGCCGCTAACCCGCCGCTGCCTGCTCGTGGTGCCGGATCACTTCCTCAATGATGAACAGCAGGAACTTCTCCGAAAACTCGGGGTCAAGCTGGGCATCGACTGCCAGTTTGCGCAATCGGGCAATCTGCGCCTCCTCGCGGCCTGGATCGGACGGCGGCAGCGAATGCTCGGCCTTGTAGGTTCCAACCGCCTTGGTAATGCGGAACCGCTCGGCGAGGATGTGGATCAGCGCGGCGTCGATATTATCGATCGAGGCGCGAAAGCTGGCGAGCATGGGATCGGGTTGCGGCGTAGACATGAATGGTCGCTAGCATGACAATTTGTCGGTGCATATTGCAGAACAGCCGTTGCCAGCTTTACACTTGCGCGGGGCGGCCCGCAATCGCTATGCGCATCGCCTATGAGCGCTGACGTTATCCCCCTCAAGCCGCGCGCCAGCGAGCCTTCGCTGGGGCCGATCATGGCGCTGACTGCGCATGGCATGAATTCGGTCAATGCGGTGATCCTTGACCGGATGCAGAGCGCGATCCCGTTGATCCCGGCACTGGCTGGTCACCTGATCGCGGGCGGCGGCAAGCGGATGCGGCCGATGCTGACGCTCGCCGGGGCGGCGTTGTGCGATTATCAAGGCTCACGCCATTATCAGCTCGCAGCTGCGGTTGAGTTTATCCACACCGCGACGCTGCTGCACGATGATGTGGTCGATGGCAGCGAACTGCGCCGGGGCAAGGCGGCGGCTAACCTGATCTTCGGCAATCCCGCAACCGTGCTGGTTGGCGATTTCCTGTTCACCCGCAGCTTTGAACTGATGGTCGAGGACGGCAGCCTCAAAGTGCTCAAGATCCTCTCCAGCGCCAGCTCGGTGATTTCGGAAGGCGAGGTCGATCAGCTTTCGGCCCAGCGCCAGATCGAAACCAGTGAGGAACGCTACCTCAATATCATCGGCGCCAAGACTGCCGCCTTGTTTGCGGCGGCCACCCGCATCGCCGCCGTGGTCGCGGAAAAGGGCGAGGCCGAAGAACGCGCGCTGGAAGATTATGGCCGCAACCTGGGCATCGCGTTCCAGCTGGTCGACGATGCGATTGATTACGATTCCGAGTCTGGCGAGATGGGCAAGGGCAAGGGCGACGATTTCCGCGAGGGCAAGATGACCCTGCCGGTGATCCTGGCCTATGCCCGGGGCGAGCCCGATGAACGCACCTTCTGGAAAGACGCGATCATGGGGCACCGCAATTCGGATGACGACCTGGCTCACGCGGTCAGCCTGATCCGCCGCCACGACGCGGTCAGCGCCACCCGCGACCGCGCCCGCCACTTTGCCCAGCGCGCGATCGACGCGATCGCCTGCTTCCCGCCCAGCGAAGCCCGCAGCGCGATGGCCGAGGCCGCTGAGTTCGCGGTTTCGCGGCGGTTTTGATTCAGCGCTAAACCATTCGTCGCTAATGCGCTGCAATTGAGCGATTTCCGCTCTGCCAGCACGGTGAGTGGAGTCCAGGATTCAGCCCTTTTTAACCACGGCGGGCGCTATCTGATCGGACTTGGGGGCCACTCTAATCGAGGGCCGTAAAATGATCGAATACCACAATTCCCGTCCCGCCCGGATCGTCGGTGCGTTTCGTGAAATCATCACGCGGGATAGCCTCCCGCCTGCCAATACCACCCGCTGGGTCGCCAGCCGCAAGGCGCAAGTCGTCGCTGCGGTGGAGAGCGGCTTGATGACCATTGACGAGGTCATGCTGCGCTACCGGCTGAGCCTGGAGGAATTCTATTCGTGGCAGCGTGCGATGGACCGGGCCGGGGTCTCTGGCCTGCGGGTGGCCTGGTCGCAGCAAGACCGGGCTGCGCGTCGCCGTCACCGTGATGAGGTCAGCACCCGCTTGCGCGAACTGGTTAGCGTCTAACCTGACTTGACCGGGCGGCGGCAAACCGGCACTTCGGTGGCATCTAGCTACTGAACCTCCGGAGAATTTGCCTATGTCACGCCGCCGCCTCGGCAAGTCCGCCATTGTTGTGTCCGATATCTGCATGGGCACGATGACCTTCGGCAGCCA
>JANNYT010000112.1:0-13306 GCA_031410255.1 Novosphingobium sp.
GGCCTGCCACACCGGCGCGGCAAGTTGCTTCTATCGGCGGCTAGACGGGGCGGAGCTTATTCGCCTGCCTGATTGACGCTTACGTAAGGGTAAGTTAAATGGCGGCGCATGGACCTACACGGCGCAGCACCTGCCACGCACGACGGCGCGCATCTCGACATGCCCGATGCGCTCGATCGTGAAAGCTTTACGATTTCCGACCTCACCGCGGAATTTGACGTCACCGCGCGGGCCTTGCGCTTTTACGAAGACGAAGGCTTGATTGCCCCGCAGCGCGCCGGGCTCAGCCGGGTCTATTCCAAGCGTGATCGCGCCCGCCTGGCCTGGATTTTGCGGGCCAAGAACGTCGGGTTCAGCCTGACCGAGATCAAGGAAATGATCGACCTTTACGACCTGGGTGACGGCCGGGTTGAGCAGCGCCGCGTCACTGTCGCGCGGTGCCGCGACAAGGTCGAACGGTTGCGCCAGCAGCGCGACGATCTTGACGCTGCGATTACCGAGCTGACGCAATTCGTCAGCCTTGTCGAACGAATCGATGCGGGCAGCGGTCCGCGCTGAACTTTCACCACAGGATACCGTAATGCCGACTTATCATGCGCCGACGCGCGACACCCGCTTTGTCATCAACGAGCTGCTCAAGCTGGAAAGCTATGGCAATCTGCCCGGCTTCGAAAACGCCAGCGCCGATATGATCAATGCGGTCATCGAAGAATGCGGCAAATTTGCCACCGAAGTGTTTGCGCCGCTCAACCAACAAGGTGATCTGCAGGGCTGCACGCGCAATGCCGATGGCAGCGTCACCACGCCCGACGGGTTCAAACATGCGTTTGATCTGTACCGCGAAGCCGGCTGGGGCACGCTGGCCGCGCCGGTGGAATACGGCGGGCAGGGCCTGCCGCACGTGCTGGGCTTCATGGCCGAGGAATTCGTCGATACTGCCAACCACGCGCTGGGGATGTATCCGGGCCTTACGCACGGTGCGATCTCGGCGATCATCGCCAAGGGCTCGCCCGAACAGCAGGCCAAATATCTCCCCAAGCTGATCGCCAGCGAATGGCTCGGCACGATGAACCTTACCGAGCCGCAGTGCGGCACCGATCTGGGCCTTATTCGCACCCGCGCGGTGCCGAACCTCGATGGGTCCTATGCGATCACCGGTACCAAGATCTTCATTTCGGCAGGCGAGCATGACCTGACCGAAAATATCATTCATCTGGTCCTGGCCAAGACCCCCGATGCGCCCGAAAGCAGCAAGGGTATCTCGCTGTTCATCGTACCCAAGGTCATGGTGGGCGACGATGGTTCGCTGGGCGCGCGCAATGCCGTTTCGTGCGGCAGTCTTGAACACAAGATGGGTATCCACGGCAACGCCACCTGCGTGATGAATTACGACGGCGCAACCGGCTTTATGGTCGGAGACGAGAACAAGGGTCTCGCCGCGATGTTCATCATGATGAACGCGGCGCGGCTGGGCGTGGGTGTGCAAGGGTTGGCGCAGGCCGAAGCCGCTTACCAGAATGCGGTCAAGTACGCGCACGAGCGCCGCCAGGGCCGGGCGCTGACTGGCCCCGCCGAACCGCAGGAGAAAGCCGACACGCTGTTCGTCCACCCGGACATTCGCCGCATGCTGATGGACGCCAAGGCCTTCACCGAGGGGATGCGCGCGTTTTGTTTGTGGGGAGCGCTGCAGGTCGATCTCAGCCACAAGGCTGCGTCGGAAGCGGACCGCCAAATGGCCGACGACCTGATCAGCCTGCTGACACCGGTGCTCAAGGGTTATGGCACTGACAAGGGCTTCGATATCTGCGTGCAGATGCAGCAGGTGTTCGGCGGGCACGGCTACATCGAGGAATGGGGGATGAGCCAGTTCGTCCGCGATGCCCGCATCACCCAGATCTATGAAGGCGCCAACGGGGTGCAGGCGATGGATCTGGTTGGGCGCAAGCTCGCGCAGAACGGCGGACGTGCAGTGCAATCGTTCTTTGCCTTGATCGACCGCGAATGCGCTGCCGCCAAGGACAAACCCGAGCTGACCGCGCTGGCCGGGAAAGTTGAGCAGGCTTGCGGCGAGTTGAAGGCAGCGACAATGTGGCTGATGCAAAACGGCCTGGCCAATCCCAACAACGCCGGGGCCGGCGCACACCACTATATGCACGTCATGGGCATCGCTGGTCTGGGGCTGATGTGGCTGCGGATGGCCGAGACCGCGTTGGCGGCACTGGCTGCGGGCACCGATGAAAAGGCGTTTTACGAAGCCAAGCTGGTCACCGCGCGCTATTATGCCGAGCGGTTCATCCCCGACGCTGGCGCGCTGCGCCGCAAGATCGAGGCTGGCAGTGAAGCGATGATGGCGCTGCCGGTCGAGGCTTTCGCAACTGCTTGACCTGATCGGGGCGCTTACCTAAGCGCGGGAAATGCCCGCAAAAACCCCCGCATTGAGCTTTCGTGAGCGTCACCATGAGGCGATCTGGTCGTTGTTGTGGCCGGTTCGCGCGTGGTTCACCAAATTTCCGATCCATCGCGGCAAGGGCTTGCTGATGCGGCATGTCATCCTCCCGGCCTTGCCCCCGGAACCGGCGAGTTTTCCATATCGGATGCCGCACGGTGAAACGGTCGATCTGCGCTACCGCGAGGATCTGGGGACGCTGGTGCTGTTCCACGGCGGCTATGAGGATCGCGAAATTGCCGAGTTGTGCAAATATATCCCGGTTGGCGGAACAGTGCTCGATGTTGGGGCAAACATCGGTTTGTCGGCGCTTGAATTTGCGCGAACTGCGGGGCCTGCGGGGCAAGTGATTGCGTTTGAACCGCATCCCGATACCGCCACCCGGCTGCGTACTAACCTCGACCGCAACGGTGCGAGGAACGTCCGGATTGTGCAATCAGCGGTTGGCGCGGCATCCGGCACGATAACCTTCAACGAAAGCGCTGACGCCACCTTGAGCTCTGCGACGCTGATCCCGACCAACCTGGTCCGCTCGTTCGACGTTCCGCTGACAACGGTCGATCTGGCTTGGGCCGAGGCGGGTAAACCGGCCGTCTCAGCCTTCAAGATCGACGTTGAAGGCGGCGAGCTGGCGGTTCTGCAAGGCGCCACCGCACTGCTGGCCAGCGATCACCCGGCGATCCTGCTCGAAGCCTGGGGGGCACAGCAGCTCGATCCGATCCACGCGCTGCTCGTTGCCGCAGGGTACGCTCAGCACCAGCCCGAAGGCTTTGAGCCGCGCAATTACCTCTATCTGGCGCCAAGCGCTCAGGGCTGAGCGAACACTTCGTCAAGCAAACCAAGCAGGGCGGCCCAGCTCTGCCGATCGGCGCTGGCGTTGTAATTGCTCGGGCCACCAGCGGGCGGCGGATTGGGGTTGGTGAAACCGTGGCCGACGCCTGAATAGCTGTGGAAATGCCAGTCCGCACCGGCGGCGTCCATTTCCTCCCAGAACGCGGTGACAAGGGGGCGCGGCACCAGCGTATCAGCGTCGCCATGACAGACCAGAATGCGCGGGGTGATTTGTACGCCCGCCGGAGCCGGGCGATCGGTATCGAGCAAACCGTGGAAGCTCCCCACCAACGCCAAATCGGCTTTCTTACGCGCCAGTTCGAGCACAGCCTGGCCGCCCATGCAGAAGCCGATCGCGGCTTGCGGCAGGCCGAGTGCCAGTTCGGTCAGCTTGACCAGTGCGGCGCTCAGTCGCGCCCGGTATTGGTCGACCTCGCTGCGTAGCGCGGTTGCCAGCTTGATCGCGTGGCCAAAGTCCGTGGGTGCTTCGCCATAGAAGTCCGCGATCAGCGCGACATAGCCGGCTTCGGCCAAAGCCAAGGCTTTGGCTTCAACCGCCGGGGTCGCGTTCATGATCGTGGGGAATACCGCCACCGCAGCCCGCGCAGTTCTGGCGGGCCTCGCCAACCATCCGGTCAGCGCGGCCGGGCCGTCACTGTATTCCACCCGTTCAAGCGCGCTCATTCGGGCAGGAAGTCCGGGACGGACAGATAACGCTCGCCGGTATCATAGTTGAAGCCCAGCACGCGGCTGCCAGCGGGCAGATCGGCCAACTTCTGCTTGATCGCAGCCAGTGTGGCACCCGAACTGATCCCGACCAGCATGCCTTCCCTGGTCGCGCAGAGCCGGGCCATTTCCTTGGCATCGGCGGCATCAACCTGAATCGCGCCATCGATCACCTGGGTGTGCAGGTTCGCCGGGATAAACCCTGCGCCAATCCCTTGAATCGGATGCGGCGCGGGCTGGCCGCCTGAGATGACCGGTGACAGTGCTGGCTCAACCGCCCAGGCCTGCATCTTGGGCCACTTGGCCTTGAGCACTTCGGCGCAACCGGTCAGGTGGCCGCCGGTGCCGACCCCGGTGATCAGCGCATCAAGCGGAGTATCGGCAAAGTCAGTCAGGATTTCCTGCGCGGTGGTGCGGTGGTGCACCGAAATGTTCGCCGGGTTTTCAAACTGCTGCGGCATCCACGAATTGGGGGTGGAGGCGATCAGATCGTGCGCGCGTTCGATCGCGCCCTTCATGCCTTTTTCGCGCGGGGTCAGATCGAAAGTCGCACCGTATGCAAGCATCAACCGTCGCCGTTCGATCGACATCGATTCGGGCATGACCAGGATCAGCTTATAGCCTTTGACCGCCGCCGCCATGGCCAGGCCAATCCCGGTGTTGCCGCTGGTCGGCTCGATGATCACGCCGCCGGGCTTCAGGCTGCCATCGGCCTCAGCCGCCTCGATCATCGCCAGACCGATGCGGTCCTTGATCGAGCCGCCGGGATTGGCCCGCTCCGACTTCACCCAGACCTCATGATCGGGGAACAGCCGCGACAGGCGGATGTGCGGGGTGTTGCCAATGGTGGCGAGAATGCTGTCAGCCTTCATGAGACTTCTTCCTTTTGCCTGTAATGCGGGGCGAAGGTCTTCGCGTTCTTGAGTTCGGGAAACAACCAGGTCCACGCTGCTGTGACTATGATAGCCCCGGCGCCGCCCAGTGCAACTGCGCCAACCGGCCCGAGGAATGCGGCGGCAAGACCAGACTGCATTTCGCCCAGTTCGTTTGAGGCCGAAATCGCGAGGCCCGAGATCGACGAGACCCGCCCGCGTTTGTCATCGGGGGTGTTAAGCTGGACCAGCGTGCTGCGGATGAACACCGAAATCGCGTCTGCCGCACCCAGCAGCGCCAGCATCGATAGCGACAGCGCGAAGCTGGTCGACAACCCAAACACCAGCGTGGTTAGCCCATAAGCAGCCACCGCCCACAGCATCTTGGCGCCGACATTGTAGGAGATCGGTTTGAACCCCAGGAACATGGCGACCAACGAAGCTCCGAGCGCGGGCGCCGCGCGCATCAGGCCCAATCCCTCATCGCCAACATGCAACACGTCATAGGCAAAGGCCGGCAACATCGCGGTTGCGCCGCCGAGCAGCACCGCGAACAGATCGAGTGTCACGCAGCCAAGCAGAAACCGTTCGCGCCAGACAAATTGGGCACCTTCGGCCATCAGCTTGAGCGGCGCTTCCTTCGATGCGGCGGGCAGGGCGCGGTGGCGGATCGCCAGCAGCGCGACAATCGCCAGCACGAGCGCTGCCGCCGCGAACCAGTAAGGCAGCGCCGGATTACGCGCGAGCAGGAACCCGCCCAGCGCCGGGCCGATCACCGCCGCCGATTGCCACGCAATCGAACTGGTCGCGATTGCTTTGGGGAGCAGCCCGGCTGGCACCACGTTGGGCACGATGGCGCTGAGCGAAGGGCCGATGAAGACCCGCGCTGCGCCATACAGCGCGGCCAAGGTGAACAGCAGCGGCAAGGTCAGCACCCCGGCTGCGTTCGCCCAGGTGAATACTAGCGCGATGATCATATCAACGGCGGTCGCCACCGCAGCGACATAGCGCCGGTCCATTCGGTCTGCGACCAGACCAGCCAGCGGGGTCAGCAGCATGAACGGAATGAACTGCACCAACCCCAGCACGCCCAGCAGGAATGAGGCCTGCTGCTCGGTCATGTGATAAGTCGTGCGGGCAATCTGATAGGTTTGCGCGCCGATCACCACGACCATAGCTGTCGTCGCCGAAGTTGAGATGAACCGGGCCAGCCAGAACAGGCGGTAGTCGCGAACTTGCAGGGGATGCGTGGGTGCTGTCACCCGACCGGCAATGACAGCGCGGCGGGCGCTTGCCAAGGCAGCAGTTGCTATGCCGGACTAAACTGCGCCTTTAGCATGCGCGGCGGAGGCTTTCTTAGCGTGAGCGGCGGAGCCGCGGATTAGGCTGGAGCGAATCGATCATCCGCATGAAATCTTCGAAGCGGACAATCCGTTCGAACTGAAACCCGGCGCGGCCTTCGGCAGCCCAGATCAGATGCGCTTCGATCCGGCCAACTTCGGGCAGGCGGATCACCACGCGTTCGCCGCGCGTCAATTCGTGATCGCCAGTGACCATGAAGCCGTGTGCTGAGATGTTGATGATGTGCAGATGCACGTCACCAAGCCGGCGGTGTTCGCCGATTACTTTATGATCAACCGGATGCCGCGCCGCTCGGCGCAGATCGGTAACCGACAGTTGAGCTCCTGCGCCCATGGTACTGTGTGCCTCCTGCGATCGATACCGCACCAGCCAAAATGGCCGTCAAAGACAAAGATTGGGTAAACTCCGGCAAATAATTGCCGTCAGACTGGCCGAATTATGCCGTGCTTCTTCTTGCCCGAAGAAATGCGTTGCTCAATTCCGCCTTTGATATGAGTAGCTTCATCGCTGACGACCACTCCATCAAGCCGCGCGCCGCCGCCTGCAATCAAGCGCTTGGCTTCGCTCCGGCTGGCCGCAAAACCGATCGTGACGAGCGCATCGACAAAGCCGATACCGTCTGCAGGCAGCGCCACAACCGGCAAATCGGCGCCAAGTCCGTCGCCCGAAAAGGTCGCCTGTGCGGTAGCTTCGGCGGCTTTTGCCACGCCTTCACCGCGGCACATACGGGTTATTTCATTGGCCAGCACAACCTTGGCCTGGTTGATCTCGTTGCCGCTCAGTGCTTCGAGCCGGGCGATTTCATCAAGCGGCAGATCGGTGAACAGCCGCAAAAACCGGCCAACATCGCGGTCATCAGCGTTGCGCCAGTACTGCCAGAAATCATATGCGGACAGGGCGTCCTCATTAAGCCAGACCGCCCCCGCGGCAGTCTTGCCCATCTTGGCGCCGTCAGCGGTGGTCAGCAGCGGGGTGGTCAGCCCAAACACTTCCTTGCCTTCCATCCGCCGGGTCAGCTCGATCCCGTTGACGATATTGCCCCATTGGTCCGATCCGCCCAGCTGCAAGCGGCAGCCATGCTGCAAGGCCAGCTCGCGGAAATCGTAGGCCTGCAGGATCATGTAGTTGAATTCGAGGAAAGTGAGCGGCTGCTCGCGCTCAAGCCGCAATTTGACCGAATCGAAGGTCAGCATCCGGTTGATCGTGAAGTGCGGGCCGACATTGCGCAGCAGTTCGACATAACCCAGCTCGCTCAGCCAGGTGTCATTATCAACCATGATGGCATCGGTCGGGCCGTCACCAAAGGTCAGGTAACGTTCGAACACCTGCCGGATCGAGGCGATATTGGCCTGAATGCCCTCAGACGTCAGCAGCTTCCGGCTCTCATCCTTGCCCGAAGGATCCCCGACCTTGGTGGTGCCGCCGCCCATCAGCACGATCGGCTTGTGCCCGCTCTGCTGCATGCGGCGCAACATCATGATCTGGACCAGGCTGCCGACGTGGAGCGAAGGTGCGGTCGCATCGAACCCGATATAACCGGGCACGACCTGCTTGGCGGCCAAGGCATCGAGCCCCGCCGCATCGGTGAGCTGGTGGATGTAGCCGCGGCTCTCGAGCAGCTGGAGCAGGGATGATGTGTAAGTCATTGCGGCGCGCCCATAGCAGCCCTGCCGCCGAAGCCCAAGTGCCGCTTGATTGGCAGCGGCGGCGCGGGCAAGAGGCGTGGCATGAACACATTAGTCCTGCACCCCGATTGCGAGCCCGGATCGGTCACCGCGATCGAAGCTAAAATTGTGGCAACCGCCGATGGTTGCCGCGTAACATTTGTTGCGCGCGGCCAGATCGGCGCAATCGCGGTTCCAGCGATCGAGCAGCCCGGCCGATTTGACAACCTGTGGCAGACCACCTGCTTCGAGGTTTTCTGGAGCCACGACGGCACCTCCTATCGCGAGTTCAACCTGTCGCCATCGACCCGCTGGGCCTGCTACGATTTCGACTCATTCCGTGAAGGGATGCGCGATGCTCCCGCTGAAGTAGATGTGACGGTCGCGGTGAGCGCGACTGAGCTGCGCGTCGATGCGACAATCCGCTCCACCTTGCCGCTGCCAGCCACTGTTGCACTCAACGGGATCATCAAGGATTCAGACGGTGTGAACCGGTTCTGGGCGCTGGAATTCCAGCCCGGTGCACCGGAATTCCATGCCGAGGCGTGCCGGGCGCTAACGCTCGAGCAGCCCGCATGATCGTGCAGTTCGGGATCGATCGGCTGCTGGCCGACCCAGAACTGCGCGAGCCACTTGCAGGCAAACGCGTGGCCCTGATCGCGCATCCAGCCAGTGTGACCGCGGACCTAACCCATTCGCTCGACGCCCTTATCGCGGCGGGGGTGAACGTCACCTCCGCGTTCGGGCCGCAGCACGGGCTGAAGGGCGACAAGCAGGACAATATGGTCGAAACGGCTGACGAGCTGGACCCGTTCTACAACATCCCGGTGTTCAGCCTTTACGGCGAGGTCCGCCGGCCCAGCGGGCAGATGATGAGCACCGCCGATGTGTTTCTGTTCGACCTGCAGGACCTGGGCTGCCGGATCTACACCTTCGTCACCACACTGCTGTACCTGCTTGAGGCCGCAGCAGGCACCGGCAAAGAGGTGTGGGTGCTCGATCGGCCCAATCCCGCCGGGCGGCCAATAGAAGGCACGTTACTTGAAGCTGGGCAGGAAAGCTTCGTCGGGGCCGGGGCGATACCGATGCGGCACGGGCTGACCTTGGGCGAAATGGGCCGCTGGTTCATCGGCGAATTCGATCTCGATGTGCCGTACCGGCTGATCGCGATGGAGGGGTGGGAGCCCGAAGGTCCGGGCTGCGGTTGGCCCGAAAGCCGGGTATGGATCAATCCCAGCCCCAATGCGGCGAACGTGAATATGGCGCGGGCCTATGCCGGAACGGTGATGCTCGAAGGTGCAACGCTGTCCGAAGCGCGCGGCACCACGCGGCCTCTGGAAGTCTTGTTCGGCGCACCCGACATCGAGGCCAAGGCGGTGCTGACCGAGATGAAGCGCTTCGCGCCGCACTGGCTGACCGGCTGCGCCTTGCGCGAATGCTGGTTCACGCCGACCTTCCACAAACATGCCGGCCAACTGTGCAACGGCTTGATGATTCACGCCGAGGGGCCGTTCTACGATCACCACGCCTTCCAGCCATGGCGGTTGCAGGCGCTGGCCTTCAAGGCGATCCGGCGGATCTACCCGGACTATCCGCTGTGGCGCGATTTTGCCTATGAATACGAGTTCGAACGACTGGCAATCGACGTGATCAACGGCGGTCCGGCACTGCGCGAGTGGGTCGATGATTCCACGGCGACGCCCGCCGACCTCGATGCCCGCACCGCACCCGACGAAGCTGCCTGGCGCGCTGCGGTGGCACCGTTGCTGCTTTACTGACATGGCAATTGACCGGCCCGATCCGGCCATGAGCGAGGCCGACGCCGACCGCCGCTTGGCTACGCAGAGCGGCGATATCATCGCCACTCTGGCCAAGGCCGATCACCGGATGCTGGCTCAGGATTTCCGCGCGGCAGCTGCCTTCTATGGCGCGGTCGGACGGCTGGCCGGGCAGGGCGCAGCAATCGACCGGGCCGAACTGCTGCGCGCGCGCGATGCTGCGCTGTGGCTCGACAACCGCTTTGGCGAAATGCTGCGCGCGGGGTTGCTCGCGGCTGGTCTGAATGAGGGCCAGCGCCATCCGCGCTTTCAGAAGTCGCTTGAAATCATGATGGGGCGGCGCGCGCGCGGTCCGGTCTACACGTCTTTCCCGCAAATGCCGCAAAGCTACTTTTACCCGGATTTGCCGCTCGTTACTTTCGCCGATCCAGCAAACTACGTGTGGCGGGCTGCGCTTGAAGCGCAGACTGCGGCAATCCAGGCTGAGGCGCAGACCTTGCTGGCAGAGCCGGCCAACTTCCTGCCTTACGTTCGCCAAACGACCGCGCGGCCCCAGGGCGACGTCCACGGACTGCTCGACAATGCCGACTGGAGCACCTGCTACCTGACCGATCAGGGGCAGCCGATTGCCGAACGAGTCGCGCTTGCCCCGGTCACCTTCACCGCGATCGATAGCCAGGTCCCGCTCTGCCGGATCGGGACGCGCGCACCGTCGATCATGTTCTCGCTACTGCGGCCGCGTTCAAGGATCCCGGCGCACACCGGGATGATCAACACCCGGTTCGTTTGCCATCTGCCCTTGGTGGTTCCGCCTGGCTGCGGGTTCCGGGTCGGCCCAGAAACCCGCGAGTGGCACGACGGGCAACTGATGGTGTTCGATGACAGCGTCGAGCACGAAGCCTGGAACGACAGCGACAAAAACCGCCTCGTGCTGATCTTCGACGTGTGGCGGCCTGAATTATCCGATGAGGAACGCCGCCAGGTCCAGGCCTTGTTCGCGATTGTCGACGCCGCCTGATCAGACGTGATTGGCGATCACTGCGACCAATTGCGCGGCCGGCAGGAACAGCACCTGCGCCAATATCGTCCCGGCCAGGCGGCTGAAGCTGATCCACACGATCGTCCGCCGAAACAGCGCTTCGCTGACCCGGCCTTCGACCACATCGTCGGTCATCACCGACAGCTGCGGGTCAATCAAGGCAAACAAAAGGATCGTGGCGAATCCGTTGATCACTGCCGACAGTTGCGATGCAGTGACGCGAAATTCCGGGTTGAGGTACCCGGCATAGAGCGAGGCCAGTACGCCGACCGTGATCAGCGCCTGCGCCAGGCAATTGGCGATCAGCACGCCCCAGCCAACCCCGCGCTGCTGCGTCAGATTGCGCAACTGGCTGAGCATCGGCGGCCGCAAGGCCTCGCGCACGGTCCGCAGCCCAGCGGGGGAGGCGGTGCGCAGCACCATCTTGGCGGTCGAGCGGTGGACTTGAAAGTAACCGATTGCAGTGGCGAACAGCCGCTGGCCGGTCGGCACCAGCGCAATGCCGACTGCGACTGCCGCGCTGGCCGAAAGCAGCACCAGTTGGAAATCGCCATACAAAGCATCCCCTCCGCCCTGGGTGATCCGCGTTTCGATCCGCTTGGCCAGAAACGGGCCGAGGAACGAATTGGAGGTGCGGCTGACCAGCACCAGAATGTTGAACAGCGCAAAACTCATCGCGATCCGACGGGTCCGCACCCCGGCAATCCGGGCGGCATAGGCGAGCGTGCCGATCAAATTGATCCCGGCGGTCAGCAAGCAGATGATCAGCAGTTGGCGGTCCATCGACCGGCCCTAGCGCTGCCAGCGCCGCGCGGCCAGTCATAGCCGATTGACGTCAACAATTCAGTATCGCCGATCAGGTAGCACGTCATCGAAAGGGCCCCGTCGATCGTATCGTTGAACACCCCGACTGCATCGCCCGGCAGGCGCGCACCGACCGTGTAAAGCAAGGGCAGGTAATGCTCGGCGCTGTTGATCGCGGCGGCGGCGGCACTGTCATCCGGCGCGAACTGCGTTAGCGCGGCGTGGTCACCGGCGCTGACGGCGGCATTGACCCGGCCCTGAAATTCAACCGCCCAATCTGGCCGCGTGCCCGCTGTCTCACGCCACATACCCAGGTTGTGAACGATATTCCCGCTGCCTACGATCAGCACGCCTTCGTCGCGCAGTGGGGCCAGCTTGGCCGCCAGTTCCAGATGCTGAGCGGGAGAGAGCGAGCGGTTGAGGCTCATCTCGACCATCGGAATATCAGCTGCTGGAAACATCGGCTGCATTACGCCCCAGGCGCCGTGATCATAGCCCCAATCGCTCGCCGGTTCGACCTGCTGGGCGCCCAACAATTGCTCAAGCCGCGCAATCAGGCCGGCCGATCCCGGAGCGGGATATTGCAGAGCGAAAAGCTCGGGCGGAAACCCGCGGAAGTCGTGGATCGTCTGCGGCCAATCACCCGCGGTCACATGGACCGACCTTTGCGTCTCCCAGTGCGCCGAAATCACCAGGATCGCAGCGGGACGGGGCAGGACCTTGCCCAGCGCCTGCCAGGCGCGGCGTTCGGGCACGTCGGTGATCGTGGTCATCGGCGAGCCGTGGCCGAGGAACAGTACGGGGAGGCGTTGGGTCATGCCGCTAATTTGGGTGGCGGCACCGCGCAAGGCAACCAATCAATGCTTCTTGCGGGTCAATTCTCGCATTGCATCGTCCAGCCCGCCCAGCGAGAGCGGATACATCGATCCGCCGACCAGTTCCTTGATCATCTTGGTCGATTGTGAATAGGACCACTGCTTTTCGGGCACCGGGTTGATCCACACCGTCGCGGGGTAGACGTGTGCCACGCGGCGCAGCCATTCGGTCCCGGCTTCCTCGTTGAAATGCTCGACCGAACCCCCGGGATGGGTGATCTCGTATGGGCTCATCGCGGCATCGCCGACGAACACCACTTTGTAATCGTGGCCGTACTTGTGGAGGATATCCCAGGTGTTGGTCCGGTCCGACCAGCGGCGCTTGTTGTCCTTCCACACGCCTTCATAGAGGCAGTTGTGGAAATAGAAGAATTCAAGCTTTTTGAACTCGGTAGTCGCCGCGCTGAACAACTCTTCGACCAGTTTGATGAACGGGTCCATTGATCCACCGACATCGAGAAACAACAGCAGCTTGACCGCATTGTGCCGCTCGGGCCGCATGTGGATATCGAGCCAGCCCTGCCGCGCGGTGCCAGCGATCGTCGCGTCCAGATCTAGCTCGTCGGCATTGCCCTCCCGCGCGAACCGCCGCAGGCGCCGCAGCGCGATCTTGATGTTGCGGGTGCCCAACTCACGGGTGTTGTCGAGGTTCTGGTATTCGCGCTTTTCCCAGACCTTGAGCGCGCGCTTGTGCTTGCCTTCGCCGCCGATCCGCACGCCTTCGGGGTTATAGCCATCGTTGCCGTAAGGCGAGGTGCCGCCGGTGCCGACCCATTTGTTACCGCCTTCATGGCGCTTCTGCTGTTCCTCGAGCCGCTTTTTCAGCGTCTCCATAATTTCGTCCCACGAGCCGAGCGACTTGATCGCTTCCATCTCTTCGGGGGTGAGGAATTTTTCGGCGACTGTTTT
>JANNYT010000113.1:0-9701 GCA_031410255.1 Novosphingobium sp.
AACTTGCGCGCGCTGCCCGATGCCACCGCCAGTTTGAGCCGGCCATGCGCCAGCCCACCGCCGCCATTGTCGCTCGATAGCTCCAGTTCGAGGATCCGGCACCCGCGCGGGCCTTGTGCTTCGCACATGTCGGCGTGCTGGCGCTGCAGGGCGGCGAGCTTGTCAGCGTCGACCTGGAAGCCGTAATCGAACGTGTAGGCCATTCTGGGGAGGCCGACCGAGATGGCAGCGGGCGCATCGCCCCGCGGCGGGCTGACATCGCCCGATGCTTCTTCTGCCGCGGTAGCAGCAGCGCTGGCCGCTGCGGCCGCCGCTGAAGGAGCAGCCATGTCCATCGATTGCATGACCGGGCGCACCGCCTCGTGAAAGCCGAATTTGTTTTGCGGTGCTGCGCTCATATAGCGCGTCGCCGAACCTTGCGGCGGGCGCAAACTGGTCGCGACCATCAGCCCGAGTGACGAAACCGCGACCAGCGCGAGGACAGCGGCAACACCTTTACGCGTCATGACCAGCTCCTTCGATTTATGTTATGTGATAATGTTACACAAAAGAAGATCGTCGGCAAGTACCCGCGCGCGCCACAAGCCTCTGGAAAACGGCGCTGTCCCGCTTGGGCACGGAATCCGGGCCTGCTAGGGCGGCGCCAGCATGACCACCGTTCCTACTGAACCCGATCCGTTTGACAGCATCGTCGATGCGCCTTTCGATAGCGCGCTGTCGGAACGCTATCTGGTTTATGCGCTGTCCACGATCACCGCGCGCTCACTGCCCGATCTGCGCGATGGGCTGAAGCCGGTGCACCGCCGCCTGCTGTGGGCGATGCGGCAGTTGAAGCTCGATCCCAGCCAGGCCTTCAAGAAATCAGCCCGCGTGGTCGGCGATGTGATCGGCAAGTATCATCCGCACGGCGATCAATCGGTCTATGATGCGATGGTCCGGCTCGCGCAGGATTTCTCGCTGCGTTATCCGCTGGTCGAAGGGCAAGGCAATTTCGGCAATATCGATGGCGATAATGCTGCGGCCTATCGCTACACCGAAGCCCGCCTGACCAAGACCGCGATCCAGCTGATGGCCGGGCTGGACGAAGGCACGGTCAATTTCATCCCGACTTACAATGGTGAGGATGAGGAGCCGGAGATATTCCCCGGCATCTTCCCCAACTTGCTCGCCAACGGCTCGAGCGGGATCGCGGTCGGCATGGCGACCTCGATCCCCAGCCACAACGTTGCCGAAGTGATCGACGCGGCCTTGCTGCTGATTGACAATCCCACCGCCGAACATGCCGAGCTGATGCAGGTGTTTCAGGGGCCAGACTTTGCCACCGGCGGCGTAGTGGTTGATAGCCCGGCGGCGATCTCACGCGCTTATGAGACCGGCAAGGGCGCGGTCCGGCTGCGCGGGCGCTTTTCGACCGGGCGCAATCCCGATGGCAGCTGGGAAGAATCAGGCATCGAACGCTTGCCCGGCGGGCAGTGGCAGCTGGTGATCAGCGAGATCCCCTACATGCTCGCCAAGGGCAAGCTGATCGAGCAGGTCGCGCAGCTGATCGCCGACAAGAAACTGCCGATCCTGGAAGATATCCGCGACGAGAGCGATGAGGCGATCCGGCTGGTTTTCGTGCCAAAGAGCCGCAACGTCGATCCCGAACTGCTCAAGGAATCATTGTTCCGGCTGAGCGATCTGGAAAGCCGCTTCAGTCTCAACCTCAACGTCCTCGATGATACGCGCACGCCCGGCGTGATGTCGATCAAGCTGTTGGTGCAGGAATGGCTCAAGAGCCAGATCGACATCCTGATCCGCCGCAGCCAGCACCGGCTGGACAAGATCGCGGCGCGGCTGGAATTGCTCGAAGGCTATATCATCGCCTTCCTCAACCTCGACCGGATCATTGAGATTATCCGCACCGAGGATGAGCCCAAGGTGCTGATGATGGCCGAGTTCGAGCTGACTGACCGGCAGGCCGAAGCGATCCTCAACATGCGGCTGCGCAGTCTGCGGCGGCTGGAAGAGATGGAGCTACGGCGCGAGCTTGACACGCTGCGGGCCGAGCAGGACGAGCTCAACAAGCTGCTCGAAAGCCCGGCCCGACAGCGCACCCGGATCAAGCGAGATCTGGCCAATCTGCGCAAGGATTACGCCGAAACCACGCTGCTCGGCCGCCGCCGCACCACGATTGCCGAAGCCGTGCCGATGGCCGAATTCAGCATGGACGCGATGATCGAGAAGGCGCCGGTGACGGTGATCCTGTCAGCCAAGGGCTGGGTCCGCGCGGCCAGCGGGCATGAGGCGCTCGACAAAGACTTCAAGTTCAAGGACGGCGACGGCCCGGCCTATGCGCTCCACGCGCAGACCACCGACAAGCTGCTGATTGCCTGCGACAATGGCCGGTTCTACACGCTCGGCGCTGACAAGCTGCCCGGCGCGCGCGGGTTTGGCGAGCCGGTCCGCACGATGCTCGATATCGATACCGAAGCGGCGATCGTGGCGGTCACGGTATATCGACCCAAGGCGCAATTGCTGCTCGCCAGCAACGCCGGGCGCGGGTTTGTAGCTGAAGCAGGTGAACTGCTCGCCGAAACCCGCAAGGGCCGCGCGGTGGTAACCACCAAACCGGGCGTCAAGCTCAGCGTGGTGCGCGAAGTCCCGGCCGAACACGATCACGTCGCGGTGGTGGGTGACAACCGCAAACTGGTGATCTTCGCGCTGTCCGAAATGCCGGTGATGGCCAAAGGCCAAGGCGTAACCCTGCAACGCTACCGCGACGGCGGGCTGGCCGACGCGGTAACCTTGAAGCTGGAGGACGGCCTCAGCTGGGCGATGGGCGGAGAGAGCGGACGCACCCGGACCGAGAAGGACGTGGTGATGTGGAAAGTCGCGCGCGGGGCTGCGGGGAGGTTGCCGCCGACGGGGTTTCCGAGGGATGGGAAGTTTTAGCGAGGACTAATCAAACAAACCGCAGTTTTCCGCGAATTCCTCGACAAATTCTGTATTTGCAGCATACGACGGGGCAATTTCTGTCAAAACCAATTTGAATTGATCGCGGACTTCATGGGGCATTGCTTGCAAGTTGGTGGCAAGTCCTTCCAACGCGGCAACAGCGGCATCAGGGTCGACAGTGTCGTCGTCACTTTGGTCGAAAAATATGGCCAAATCGACAACTGCGCGAACCAAGTTTCTGTCAATCATGTTGGTCCGTCTCCTGTTGGCTTGCTAACGTTGAAGGACTTGTGAGAGCAATTCGCAGACTCGTTCTTCTCCGGGAAATCCCTCGTCCACCCACCACGTCTCAACCGCCTTCAGCACCCGCGCCACTTCCGGTCCGGCTTTGACCCCGCGCGCGACGATCTGGCCGCCTTTGAGCGGGAAAGTGGGGATCTCCCAGTTGGTGATTGGCGCGATGCTTTGGCCGGTGAGGAGCAGGCGGTCGAGTGCGGGGGTCTGGCCGAGGTGGTAGGCGAGCGCGCGGGCTGTTTGAGAGTCTCCCCCCTGGGGAGGAGGCTCTGGGTTGCGTGCTGCGGCCAGTGCCAAGCGTTTTTTCTGCGCGCCGGATAGGCGGAACCGCGCCGCAACATGCTCGGCCTGCGCCAAATCGGGCGGGAGCAGCGCTGCCAAGCGCCGCACGGCATCGGGTGCAACGCCTTGCAGCGCCTCTTGCGCAACCAGCGCCGCCAACCCCGCAACATCCTCCTCGGGCAGCACAACCTGCAGCACCCCCAGCTCCGCCATCCGCGCCACCGTCGGCGCGGGATCGGGCAGGCCGAGCAGGTTGATCATTTCCATCCCGACCCGTTCGCGCGACAGGCCTTTCAGCGTTGCGGCCAATTCGGCGCAGGCATTTTCGGAAATCTCGTCAGCGGGTTGCGAACCAAACCGCGCCTGAAACCGGAAGTAGCGCAGGATCCGCAAGTGATCCTCGCGGATGCGCTGGCGAGCATCGCCGATGAAGCGCACGCGCCGGGCGGCGAGGTCTTCCAGCCCGCCGAAGTAGTCCCAGATCTCGCCGCTGGCCGGATCGGCGTAAAGCGCGTTGATCGTGAAATCGCGGCGCGCGGCGTCGTCTTGCCAGTCGCTAGCGAAAGCCACCGTGGCGCGGCGGCCGTCGGTGCTGACATCATGCCGCAGGGTGGTGATCTCGACCGGGCTGCCGCTGATAATCGCGGTGACGGTGCCGTGATCGATCCCGGTCGGCACCACCGAAATGCTGTGCGCCTTCAACCGCCGCATCACTTCGCGCGGCTCCAGCGGTGTCGCCAGATCGATGTCCTTGACCGCCAGCCCCAGCAGCGTGTCGCGCACCGCCCCACCAACATAACGCGCCTGCCCCGGCCCCAGCGCCGCCAGCAACACGGCGAGGTCGGCGCGCTTGGTCCAGTCAGCGGCGGGCAGCACCTGGCCTACCACGCGATCCGCCGGGCCAGGTTGGCGATGATCCCGGCGGTTACGCCCCAGATGCGATGCTGCTGCCACATAATCTCGATGTAGCGCCTTTCCTGCGCTTGCCAAACCGCGGTCTGGGCATTGTGGTTGGCAGGATCGAACACGAAATCGACCGGCGCTTCAAACCATTGCGCCACTTCGGTCGGGTTGGGGCGCAATTCCAGATCGGGCGGGACCACCGCGATTACCGGGGTGATCGCATAGCCGCTGCCGGTGCGGTAGGTGTCGCTCGCGCCGATCACGGTCACCTGGGCAGGGTCGATCCCCAGTTCCTCATGTGCCTCACGCAAGGCAGCTTCGATCGGGGTTTCGCCGGGATCGATCTTGCCGCCGGGGAAGGCGACTTGCCCGGGGTGCGAGCGCATGTTGGAGGGGCGGTGGATCAGCAGGAACCCCGGCCGCTCGCGCGCGGTAACCGCCGCCAGCACCGCTGCCGGGGTCAGCTCGCGCGCGGCAAAGTGGGTTTCGTCGCGGTGCTCGCTGGGCGCGGCATGGCCTTCACGGTGGAGCCGTTCGAGCCGCGCGACCAGCTCCTTCACTGCGGCACCAGCGAAAATTGCGCGCCCTGACTGGTCACGGTCAAGTCGGCATCCGCCAGCGCGACCAGTTGCAGCCAGGTGCTGCGATTGATCCGCGCTTCGGTCCCGTGGCGCACTGCCAGGTAGATCGCGGGCAAGTCCGCCGTGCCGCGCGCGACCAGCGGATGCTCAGGCCCGGCCACCACCGTGTCGTCGGTGTTCAACCGGAACACCAGCGCGCCTTGCTGCTGCGCCAAGTCGGTGGCGATGAAAGCGGCGTCCTCGACTGCGATTGATTGCTGTTCGTGCGGGGTGACCAGCCAGTGTTGGCCAGCAGGATCGCGCCGCAGCAGGCTGGCAAAGGCGCGGATCATCGCCGGGCGCTTGATCTCGCCGCCATCATGCAGCCAGCGGCCATCGGCCTTGATTTCCATCAGACTATCGCTGCTCGCCGTGGGGTTCCACTGATCGACCGGCGGCAATTTGCGCGCCGCTGCAAGGTCAGCAATCTGCTCCAACGACAACGTGGCGAGTTCGGGCGGCGGTTCGTAAGGCATTGGCAGCGCGATGCCAGTTAGCGGCCATTGCGGCAAGAGGGGCCCGGCAAGGGGGCGAGCTTAGCGCAGCCAGGGCCCCAGCATCCCATCCTTGGGCAGCACCGCCGGATTATCGCACCGGGCAAGCAGACGGCCCGGATCGTAGGGACCGGGCATGGCCCAACCGCCGGTGTGCTCGGCTGAAAAGCCCCAAAAGCGCCCGTAGTATTCGGGATCGCCGATCATCACCTGCGGCAGCGGTGCTTCGGGCGAGAGCGCGGAGAGGCAAGCGCTCATCAAGGTCTTCCCGAAACCCAGCCCTTGCACTTCGGGCAGCACCGCGACCGGGCCGACCATGATCAGCGGGTGCGCCTTGCCCGCGGGCGTGGTCAGGGCGAGCGGCCAGCACTGGATCGTCCCGACCAGCTGGTCGTCCGCATCGATTGCGGCGAAGCTAAGCGCGGGGAGCCAATCTAACCCTTCGCGCAATTTGTACGCGGTGCGCGTGCGGCGTTCAGGTTCGAACGCGCGGTCAAGCAGCGCTTCGACCAGCGCGGTATCGACATTGTCGAGCGGGATCAGGGTGGCGGTTTCAGACATTGGCCGCGCGCGTTAGGGCGGCTACGCGGCAAAGTCGATGCTATTTGGGTGTTAAACGCAGTAATCGCCCGCCTTTGCCGTCTTCCAGCACCAGCAGCGATCCATCGCGGTCCTCGCGAATTTCGCGGATGCGGTGGCCCAGCGGATAGCGCGCTTCTTCGCGGCCTTTGTCGCCTTCGATCTGCACTCGGACTAGTCCGGGATAGCCCATCCCGGCGATCAGCGCCTGACCCGACCATTGCGGCCACAGTTTGCCCGAATAGAAGATGAAATCGCCCGGCGCGATCACCGGATTCCAGCTGATCGCGGGGCCGGCCAGATCGGGCCGGGTGGCGTGGCGCGGAATCGGCGAGCCATCGTAATTGTCGCCGTCCGAGACCAGCGGCCAGCCGTAGTTCTGGCCCGGCTTGACCAGATTGAGCTCGTCCCCGCCGGCCGGGCCATGCTCCAGATCCCACAACTGCCCGGCGGCATCGAATTGCAGGCCCAGGATGTTGCGGTGGCCATAGGTCCAGATTTGCGCTGACAAGCCGCCCTTGGCCGCAAACGGATTGCCCGCCGCCGGGGTGCCATCGAGATTGAGCCGCAGCACCTTGCCGAGGTTGTTCGACAAATCCTGCGCCGGGGTAAACTTTTGCCGCTCACCCGAGGCTATGAACAAGTACTTGCCATCGGGTGAGAAGGCGAGGCGGTGCGAGAAATGCCCGCGACCGCTGACTTTTGGGGCCTGTCGCCAGATGACTTGCAGGTCGCTCAGCGCGGGCGTGTCTGTGCCAAACCCGAGCTTGCCGTGGCCCACTACCGAGCCGCGCGTGCCATTTCCGCCGTCCTCGACCCAGCTGAGATAGATTTCGCCAGTGCTGCTGAAATCAGGTGCCAGTACCACATCGCCTAGCCCGCCTTGTCCGCCATAATCGACCTGCGGCGCGCCGGGCACATCGACGATCCTGCCATCCTCCCAGCGCAGTTTGAGCCTGCCCGACCGCTCGGTGATCAAGGCGGCGCCATAGGGCAAGATGGCCAGTGCCCAAGGCTCATCAAACGTCCCCAGCACTTCAACCTTGAAGGCACCCTGCACCTCGGCGGAGGCGGGGTGGCGGCTATCCCCAGCCGCGCTCGGCCCGCAACTTGCGGCGATCAGGGCGAGGGGGGATAGGGCGGTCAGGAGCTTGTTGCGCATGCGAAACAATCTGGGCGACTATCTGGTGCTTGCCAAGTCTGATCGGCTGATCATCGGCGTTGACGAGGCTGGGCGCGGACCGCTGGCTGGACCTGTGGTGGCGGCGGCCTGCGTGCTCGGGGCCAGCCCGCCCGCCGGGCTCGACGATTCCAAGAAGCTTTCGGCCAAGCGCCGCGCGGTGCTTGAACCACTGATCATGACCAGCTGCGCGCATGGGCTGGGGGTGGTTGAGGCCGACGAGATCGACCTGATCAACATTTTTGCCGCGACCATGCTGGCGATGACCCGCGCGGTCGCTGCCTTGGTCATGCAGCTCGGCGCGCAGCCGGATGAAGTGCTGATCGACGGCAACATGACCCCGCATGGCCGGGTGCCCGAATGGCGCTGGGCGGCGCGGGCAATCGTCGGCGGCGACGCGCTGGAACCGTGCATTTCGGCTGCCTCGATCCTGGCCAAGGAGCATCGCGACCGGCTGATGCGCGCATATGCCGTCCAGCACCCGCACTACGGCTGGGAGCGCAACATGGGCTATGGCACCGCCGAGCACATGGCGGCGCTGGAACTGCACGGCGCCAGCCCGCTGCATCGCCGCAGTTTTGCTCCGGTCGCGCGGGCGCTGGTGCGCTAGTTCGAAGCTGAATTTTCGCAATCGAGTCCGCACGGCCACACCACTAGATGTCGAGTCCGATGCGCGCGCGGGACTCCATATGCAGTGGGGGACTCGTTACGTTCCGCTTATCTTCACGCCTTTTTAACCACGAATCCCTAGGATTCCCGCGATATTCCGCTTGACGGGGACTCCGCGAGGACTCACCCTGTGGATAACTTGAAGGGGATTTGGGGCGGTCATGGGTCAGCTACTAGTGGGACAAAAGGCGCGGTTGCGCGCGGTAAAAGAGGTCGTCCGGCCGGATTTACCCGTGGGCCAGATCCTTGATGGCGATTGCATCGCGGCGATGCGCAGCCTGCCCGATGCCTCGATCGACCTGATCTTTGCCGATCCGCCGTACAACCTCCAGCTGGGCGGTGATCTGTCGCGGCCCGATGGCAGCCATGTCGATGCGGTGACCGATCACTGGGACCAGTTTGACAGCTTTGCCGCCTATGACAAATTCAGCCGCGAATGGCTGACCGAGGCGCGCCGCGTGCTCAAACCCAATGGCGGGCTGTGGGTGATCGGATCGTACCACAACATCTTCCGGCTGGGCGCGATGCTGCAGGATATGGGGTTCTGGATCCTCAACGATGTGGTCTGGCGCAAGGCTAACCCGATGCCCAATTTCAAAGGCACCCGCTTTACCAATGCGCATGAGACGCTGATCTGGGCGAGCATGGGCGAGAAGGCCAAGTACACCTTCAACTACCGCGCGATGAAGACGCTGAATGACGAGTTGCAGATGCGCAGCGACTGGGTGCTGCCGATTTGCGGCGGGCAGGAACGGCTTAAATCGGGCGGCATCAAAGTTCACCCGACGCAAAAGCCCGAGGCGCTGCTGTACCGGGTAATGCTGGCAACCACCAATAAGGGCGACGTAGTGCTCGACCCGTTCTTTGGCACCGGCACCACCGGCGCGGTCGCCAAGCGGCTGGGCCGCGAATGGATCGGGTGCGAGCGCGAAAGCATTTACCGCAAGGCTGCGCTCGAGCGGATCGAGCTGGCGCTGCCGCTCGATGAAAGCGCGCTGACCACGATGCAGAGCGCGCGCTCGGCCCCCAAGGTCGCGTTCGGCACACTGGTGGAAACCGGCTGGATCGCGCCGGGCACCGTACTGACCGACAAGAAGCGCAAAATCAGCGCCGCTGTGCGCGCCGATGGCTCGCTGCTGGCGGGCAGTGACACCGGCTCGATTCACGGGCTCGGCGCCAAGGTGCAGGGCGCGCCCAGCTGTAATGGCTGGTCGTTTTGGCACCTGGAGCATGACGGCGAATTGAAGCCGCTTGATACTCTGCGGCAGCTCTATCTGCTGGCGACAGAGGATTGAGCTTGACGCATTACCTGCGCCCGATTGCCTTTGCCGATAGCCCGCAAAGCGAGAATGGCGAGGCGCTGCGGCTGGCGGGCGGGCTGGTCTATGCCAGCCGGTTTGCGCTGATTGAGCGGGTCGACGGCAAGGTTACGGCGCGCCATCGTTACAGCCTGCCCGACTTGCGCAACACTTTGCACAACTTGACCGACATGGTGCAAACGCAGTTTGAAAGCATGCAGCGCGTCCATCACCCGTTGCAATTTGCGCTTAAGGGGGGCGGCGCGCGGACGATCCGGCTCGATCAGCCGCAGGTGATGGGGATACTCAACGTCACGCCCGACAGTTTTTCGGATGGCGGCAAGTTCATGGACGATCCCGATACCGCCAACGCGCATGCTTCGGCGATGCTCGAAGCCGGTGCAGCGCTGATCGATGTCGGCGGCGAAAGCACTCGGCCCGGCGC
>JANNYT010000114.1:0-21197 GCA_031410255.1 Novosphingobium sp.
TTCGCTCGATGCGCTGCAACCGCAGACCACGACCAATTACCAGATCGGCACTGTCTGGCATGGCGAGAAGATTTCGCTCGACGTCGATGCCTACCTGATTGACGTAAACAACCGGATCGGCACCTGCACCGCGGTCGGCTGCGATACGTCACTGCTCGTGAACAATGGCCAGGTCCGTTACAAAGGCGTCGAAGGCCAGATTGGCCTGATGCCGGCTGCGGGGCTGACCATTTTTGGCAACGCTTCGTATAACTACGCGCACAGCACCACCACCGGGGCGCAGTTGGCCAAGGCGCCGTTCGCCACGGCGGCGGCGGGGATGGTGTACAGCCACGCGGGCCTGCGGGTTTCGTACAGCCAGAAATATACCGGCACGCAGTACGCCACTGAATTCAACGGCAACCCGCTGATCCGGCTTTACCGGATCGCGCCCTACAGCACCGGCGAGTTTGCGATCAGCCAGGAAGTAGCGCCGCATTTCCGGATTGGGCTGTCGGTTTCCAACGTGTTCAACAACCGTGCAATTACCGCGATTGCGAACAGTTCGTCCGGCGCGCCAACCCTGACCGTGGGCACCACCACTTACCAGAACGGCTATGGTCAGTCCGACCAATTCAACTTCCTGCCGCCGCGTTCGTTCCAAGTGGATGTTCGCCTGAGTTTTTAACTGCATAGCCGGCTGGTGGCTGACCGCCAGCCGGCGATCCAGCGCAGCGTCCCGGTCCCTGACTGGGACACAAACCTGACCGAGTTCTGCCAAACGCTTGCCGTTTGGGCAATTGTGAAATAAACTTTCCGCTTGGGTCGCCGAATCAGAATCAAACGCGTGTCTATCCGCGCGTTTTTATCATCGGCGGAACGGGCTGTCTGAAAGGACTGGATCTGCGCTGCTTGCGGGGGTTTAATGAGCGGTCCGGACATTTTCATTTCGTACAATCGCGAAGATGCGGCGATCGCGCGGATCTATGCTGATTCCCTAGCTGGCGCGGGCCTGACAGTGTGGTGGGATGCCACGCTGCGGTCTGGCGAGGATTACGACGCGGTGACCGAACAATCGCTGCGCACCGCCAAGGCGGTCGTGGTGCTGTGGTCGCCGCGTTCGGTCAACTCGCGCTGGGTCCGGGCGGAGGCGACGATTGCGGATCGCGGCCACACGCTGATGCCGGTGATGATCGAACCCTGCGACCGGCCGGTGATGTTTGAGTTGAAACAGACCGTTGAAATGTTTCACTGGCGCGGCGACCTTGAAGATAAGGCCTGGCTGGCCTTCGTAGCTGACTTGCGGCACAAAATTGGCCGCGCCGAACCTGATCCGGTCCCAGCCGCCGCCCCGGCGGACGCGGCCGTGCAAGCTGCGGCTGGACCGGTTTCGGCCGGCCGCAGCACGGTTGCAGTGCTGCCCGTGGGCTGTCGCAGCGGCGACAGCGAGCTTGAGGTGCTGGCGGAAGACCTGACCGAGGATATCACGCGTGAGCTGGCCCATAATGGCCATTTCCGGGTCATCGCTGCGGGCTCGATGGCGGCCTGGCGCGGCAAGCCGATCGATCACAAGGATGCCGGCCGGCAGCTTGAGGCGCGCTATCTGGTTGAGGGCAAACTGCAGCGCAGCGGCAAGGATACCCGGCTGACCGTTCAGCTGATCGACGGCAATTCCGGCAACGTGCTGTGGTCAACGCGATTGGTTACCGAGGCTGAAGGCGCCGAGTTTTCCGCAGACACCCTGCCAGTCGCCGCTGCCGCGCAGTTCGCCGAACAGATCGTTCAACGTGAACAGACCCGGGCGATGGCCAAACGCGCGCCGTTTTCGGCGTGGGACCATATCTTTCGCTCCGCCGCTCAGTCGCTGCGCCCCGATCAGGCGAGCGCTCGTCAGGCGGTCGACGAAGCCAAACTGGCAGTGGCCGCCGCGCCAGACATTGGCCTCGCCCACGCCTTGCTGGCTTCAGCGCTCGCGGCCTTGCCCGAAGCGCAAGGGTCGAAGCCCGATGCCGAGCAGATCCGCGAGATTCAAACATCAACCCGGCAGGCGATGCGGCTCGATGGCAACAATCCTTCGGTGCTGATGGCGCTGGCCGGTGCTTACAAGGGCCTCGGCGAATACGAGATCTGCCTGCGGCTGGCGCGGCGCACGGTGGACTTGTGGCCCAATTCCCCGCTGTCCTACCTGATCCTCGGTAATTCCTATCGCTTGCTCGGTCGCACTGCCGAGGCGGTCGCCGCTTACCGCAAGCAGGACCGGCTCTCACCATTCGACAGCAGTCGCAACGTCGCGTTGACCTGCCTGGGTGAGTGTCTGCTCGCTGAAGGTCAGCCAGAAGAAGCGGAAGAGGCGTTGGACCGGGCGCTGATGCTCGATCCGGAATATCCCGCTGCGCTCGAATGGAAGGCGATCGTCGCCGACCAGCTCGGCAAGGAGCATGCGGCGCTGGATGTGATGCGGCAAATCCGCTCGGCGGAAACGGCAGCGCCGCTTGACCAGCATGTCTGGCAGATCGCGCGCGATGAGCATTTGCACGATCGCGCCGCCGCGCATGTCGCGACCTTGCGGCGATTGTGGTTGGCCAGCGATGGTTCGGCAACGACGCCCGCAGTCTTGCCTGATCCGGCCGAAGCAGCGGTGTTCGCAAAGCAGGAACCCATGCCCGATCCGATTGCAGTCGAAGTGCCGACCGCCGCCGTGATTGCAACCTCGACGATTGTTATGGAGGCGGTTCCAGCAGTGCCGGCCGTTGCCTTCGATCCCGGCGAAGTGCCGGAACTTGTCAGCGGTCCTGTCGCCGAGCCAAGCGCCATTCCACTCACCCCAGCCAAGCCTCCGGCCATGAAGCGTGGCGGCGGCAAACCACCAACAGAGCGCGCGAGCGATCGGCCACCCGCAGTCGAACCTGATCCCGCGCCGAGTGACGAATATTTGATCAGCACTCCGGTGCGCGAAACAGCGCCAGCCGGAAAGCCAAAGCCAGCAGCGAACGATGACGTTTTGCCGGCCGCTGCCGAGCGTAAGTTCACCCTGCCGCGCGTGGCCGTGGTGGTCGGCGCGATTGTGGCAGCCAGCATCGGCAGTGCGGTCTGGTTCAAAGGCGGCACGTCGATCAAGGCCGAAGCCACGGCTCCAGTGGCGGTGCTCGCCGACCTGGGCCTGACCACGCCAAGCGAAACCGCTGACGCCGCTTCCGCTTCCGCGTCCGGTGCTACCCAGCCAGTGGCCGGGGCGATGAGCGCGCTTATTGGCGCATCGCGGAGTGCCGGGCGGCCGCAAGCCGAAATTGCAGCGCTTGAGGCGGGCCAGCAAAAGCTCACAGCGCTGGCTGCACAAAGTGCTGCTGAGCCGGGCAATCCCGCGCTGACCGAGCAAATGAACGGCCTTGCTGCGGCACTCGTCCGGCAGCAGGGCGCGGCGCTTTCGGGCGATGGCGACCGCTGGTTGAAGAATCAAGAGCAAGCCGCCGCCGCAGCCAGACGCAGTCTGGGTCCCGAAGGCGCCGCAATTGTCGACCGTGCCTTGAACAAAGCGCGTGGGGCAAGATCGGTCCTTGGGGCGGCGGTTGCTGCATCCGGGCGGGCCCCTGACGCTGTGAAGTCGCTCGTTGCAGCGCGCGGCGCCGTAACTGCTTACAGCAGGCTGGTTGCCCTGCCGGTCACGGCAGCAGTCGCAGCGGCCCGCGCTTCTACGGCCGATGCCGATAAGCTGAAAGAGCGCTTGTCACGCTCCCACGCCGAGATTGAAACTGCGCGAGCGGATGTCGGCCGCCTTGCAGGGCAGGTCGCCGGGCTTGCTACAGTCGAGAAGCCTGGTCTGTTCGCGTCGGGCACCAAAAAGCAATCGTACAAGCTGCGCAAGCAAAACGCCGATCAGTCCCGCGCCTTGGCCGCCGAAGCGGACCAGATTGCCGCGTCGTCCGGTTCGGTCAACGATGCGGGCCAGTTGCAAGCGAGCCTGTCCCGCCTGCAAAGCCTGAAGAGCCAAGTGGCGAGCTTGCTGGCCGCGTCCAACGCGGCGCTGAAGTCTGGGGGCAAGGCTGACGAAAAACCGGCCGCACCGAGCAAGAAGTAGCGGTCCCTCGATCGGCAATCCGGACGCCTATTTCGAACAGTAGAACTCGTCCCGGTCGATCGCTGCCTGCTGCGCATTGCCATAGATCTGCTGGGCGTTGGCGAACGCCGATTCGAGCGAGCGGTTGGCCTTCATCGCGTCGACGACCCTGCCAAAACTGGCTGCCGATAGCCGCGCGCTGGCGCAGGCTCCGGCAAAATCGTCGGCCTGGTACAGGCGGCTGGCCTCGGCGTACTGACGCATGGCCAGGTCGGCGGTCTGCTGCAGGTCTTTCTTCTGGCTGTCCAGATCGTCATAGCTTGGCGCCGCACTGACACTCTCGCTGGCTGGGGCGGGATTGTCCCTCAGGTAGCAGGCCGCTTTGGCTGCCTTTTTTGAATCGTCGGCGTTAGCTTGCAATTGGTTAGCATATTGCTTGATTGTGTCACGGTCCTCTTCAGTCGCCATCGAATGCGAAAACAGTGAGTTGATCGCGTTTTCGTAGAGGATCGCGGCGTTGCCGAAGC
This sequence comes from Novosphingobium sp., assembly GCA_031410255.1. Classification (GTDB taxonomy): domain Bacteria; phylum Pseudomonadota; class Alphaproteobacteria; order Sphingomonadales; family Sphingomonadaceae; genus Novosphingobium. Next base: position 4,561 of record JANNYT010000114.1, read on the forward strand.
CTCGGCAGGCGGAATCGTATCGTCCGCTTTTTCCGGCATCAACTGCATCGTTGTACGCTTCGGTTGCGCGGGCGGCCAGGGTATCGGTGTCCTGCGCGGCGGCAGGCGCTGAGCTGAGCAACACCAGCGCCATGCTGAGTGCGATCCAGATTGCATGCTTTGTCATAGTCCGCCAATCAAAGCGACGATCGGCCGCTCCCAAGCTGCTAGTCCAGCCATCTGTGACTCCCCCCCGAAAGTCGCGCTGCCGACAAAAATTTGATCGCCGACTGGCCGGGCTAATAGGCGCACACGCCGCCGCCGGCTTGGTAAAACGCGACAGGGGCGGCGCGCGGCTTGCCGTAACTCGGTGCTTGTCGCCGAACCTTGGGCGGGTTAGCCCTTCGGCTGATTTAGGAATTCACAGGGATGGGCACATGGCGGACTGGATTGAACAACTCGAACGGCTGACTCAGCTGTACAAGGCGGGCGCGCTGACCGATGCGGAATTTGCCGCGCAGAAGGCCAAGCTGCTGGCTGCGCAGGATGCGCCGCCGCCTCCGCCAGCCGCAGTTGCCGCGCCGGTGCCGGTCGCGGCTCCCGCTGCGGCGTGGGAGCCGCCGTATCAGCAACCCGCCAGCGGCGGGGTGCCCAAGGCGGTGCTTTATGGCATTCCGGCGGTGCTGGGGATCGGGCTGGCGGCGTGGCTCGCCTCGTTGCTGCTGACGCGCAGCGGGCCCGACCCACAGCTCAGCGCATCACCAAGCGCTGCCGCCAGCGATGCTGCTGTAGCCGTGGCAACGCCGGGTCCGACGCAGGAGGCAACGCTGCCAGTGGCGCTCGACGGGACGCTCAAATACGCCTCGGCCGAGCAATGCACCGCCGGGCCGGTGCTCGAATCGATTTACAAAAAGCTCGATGCGGCGATGGCGCTGGGCAGCGGCAAGGGGATGACGGTCAAGCTGGATGCCTGGGATACGCCGCTGCCGATCTGGGCCAAGTCAGTCACCGACAAGGACGGCGTGATAACGCAGGACGGCGCGGTCAAATTCCCCGATGGTGCCACTTGGCACGGGCTGCGGCTGAGCCGGCTGACTACCCACGCGGTCGCGCCGCCCGAAAGTGACAGCAGCACGACCCGCTCGATCAGCTTCCTCGAACCAGCTGACAAGGTCCAGAAAACGCTGGCGCGGCTGGGCTTTGGCGCTCCGCGTGAGCCCGACTACACCGAATTGCAAGATGAAGGCTGCGGCGGCAGCGCGCAAGTGGTCTCGCTCAATGGTGGGTCGGCATTGTCCTGCTCGTGGGGCTGCTGAGCGCGCTGTAACCTTGCCGGTTGAGCGGGCGAATAGCGGGTAATTGGCAAGGAGCTGACCCCGCATGACCCGCATCGCCGTTTCATTCAAAACCGCCGCCGCTGGCCTGCTCGCCGCTGTCGTGACCGCCTGCAGCCAAGGCCAGGCCGCGCCGCTGCCCGCCGCGCATGGCCTGCAAGTGGTCGAACTGTTTCAAAGCCAGGGCTGCTCTTCGTGCCCGCCGGCGAACGCCAATGTGATGGCCTTGGCTGACCGGCCGGACGTGCTGACGCTGTCATGGCAGGTGACCTATTGGGATTACCTCGGCTGGAAAGACAGCTTTGCGCAACCCGCCTTTACCCAGCGCCAGCATGACTATGCCGCCGCGCTGCACCATGACGGGGTGTTCACGCCGCAAGTGGTGATCAACGGGCGCGGCGATGTGGTCGGGGTCAATCGCGGCGAGCTGACGCAGGCCTTGCAACGCTTCGCGCGCAATGGCGACGCGGTGGCGCTGACTTTGGGTGCGGGGAAGGTGACCGCCGCCGGAACGGGCAGCGGGGCGGTCTATCTGGTCCGCTATGACCCGCGGATCGTGCAGATCCCGATCAAGGCCGGCGAGAACGGCGGGCGCACGTTACCGCACCGCAATGTGGTGCGCGAACTGGTGCATCTCGGCAAATTCAGCGGCGGAACGCAGGGCTGGGCGCTGCCCAAGGCGAAGCAGGCCGGGCTCAAGACGGCAGTGCTGGTCCAGTCTGGCACCGCCGGACCGATTATCGCGGCGGTGCGGGACTGAGCTGCGGTTGGCCGGTCAGGCCGGGAAGGTCAGCGCCTCGTAGCGCTCAAGGTGATAGTCGGCGCTGCCGAACTGGCCTTCGATCATGGTCGCACGCTTGAAGTAGTGGCCGATCGCCAGCTCCATCGTGATCCCGATCCCGCCGTGCGTCTGCACCGCACTCTGGCCGATGAACTTGATGCTGCGCGCGACCTTGGCCTTGACCATGCTGACCGCAGTCTTGCGCGCATCACCCGGCTGATCGAGCCGCAAAGTGCCCATCAAGGCCATCGAGGCAATCTGCTCAGCCTCAACCAGCATGTCTGCCATGCGGTGCTGCAGCACCTGGAACTTGCCAATCGGTACGCCGAACTGCTTGCGCTGGCCGGTATATTCAACCGTCTGGGCGAGCATCGCGCGGCCGATTCCGGTGGCTTCGGCGCAGACCGCCACGGTGCATTCGTCGGCCACGCGTTCGATCAAGTCGATCCCGCCGGGCAGCAGGGCCTCGCCGGGGATTGCAACGTTTTCAAAATAGATTTCGCTGGCGCGGAACCCGTCGACAGTCGGATAATCGCGGCGCGAGACGCCCTTGGCATTGGCCTCGATCAGGAACAGCTCGACCCCTCCTCGATCCCGCCGCCCGCCACCGGTGCGGGCGGTGACCAGCAAATGCGTGGCCCACGGCGCGGCATAGACCACGCCTTTGTGGCCGTTGAGCACATAGCCGGCGCCATCGGCCTTGGCGGTGGTGCCGATGTCAGCCAGATTGTAGCGGCCCTGCGGTTCGGCATAGGCAAACGCAATCAGGCAATCGCCCGCGATGATCTGCGGGATCATCGCTTCGGCCAGCGGGCCGCCAGCAGCAGTCAGCGCGCCGCCGCCCGCGACCACGGTCTGCAGCCACGGTTCGATCGAAATGACCTTGCCCAGCTCTTCCATCATGATCTGGTTTTCGATGGCGCCGCCGCCCATCCCGCCGCGATCTTCGGAGAACGGTGCGCAGGTCAGCCCCAGCTCGCTCGACAGCGCGCGCCAGATCCCCGGATCGCGCCCTTCGGGGCTGGCGATCATCTTTTGACGGGCGTCAAAGCTGTAATTGTCAGCCAAAAACCGCGACAGGGTATCGCGCAGCATATCCTGCGTTTCGGTAGTGCTCAGGTCCATTTTCTCACATCCTCACGTGGCGCTTAAGGCTCAGAGCCCCAGCACCATCTTGGCGATTACATTGCGCTGGATCTCGTTCGATCCGCCGTAGATTGTCGTCTTGCGGGCATTGAAATAGGTCGGTGCGGCGCGGTTGGCCCATTCCTGGCCGATCGGGTGCTCGTTATCGCCCTCACCAAAGCCGCGGAAGTACGGCGCGCCATAGTGCCCGGCCATTTCCAGCGTCAGTTCGGTCAGCCGCTGCTGGATCTCACTGCCCTTGATTTTCAGCACCGAGCTTTCGGGGCCGGGGTTCTTGCCCGCCGCCATGCCCGCGAGCGTGCGCAGTTCAGTATATTCGAGTGCGGCCAGATCAATCTCCAACTCGGCCACCTTGCGGCGGAAGAACGGGTTGGCCAGCAGTGCGCGGTCGCCGTCCATCTCGGTCGCGGCGACGGTCTTGAGCTTTTCAACCCCGCGCTTGGATGAGGCGACCCCGGCAATCCCGACGCGCTCATGCGCCAGCAGGAACTTGGCGCAGGTCCAGCCCTTGTTCTCTTCATAAACGCGGTTGCTGATCGGCACGCGGACATTGTCGAGGAACACCTCGTTGACTTCGTGTTCGCCGCCCAGCGTGATGATCGGGCGCACGGTGATCCCGGGGCTCTTCATGTCGATCAGCAGGAAGCTGATCCCTTCCTGCATCTTCGCATCAGGCGAGGTGCGGACCAGGAAAAAGCCCCAGTCGGCATGCTGCGCCATCGTGGTCCAGGTCTTCTGGCCGTTGACCACGTAGTCGTCGCCGTCCCGCTCGGCCTTGGTGCGCAGCGAGGCGAGGTCGGAACCGGCGCCGGGTTCGCTGTAACCCTGGCACCACCAATCCTCACCAGACAGGATCCGCGGCAGGAACTGCGCTTTCTGTTCGGGCGTACCGAAGGTGTAGATCACCGGGCCGACCATCGCGAGGCCGAACGGCATCAGGCGGATGCAATCGGCCCGCGCGGTTTCCTCAGACCAGATATAGCGCTGGGTCGAGGTCCAGCCGGTGCCGCCATATTCGACCGGCCACGCCGGGGCGACCCAGCCTTTTTTGGCCAACACCTTGTGCCACGACAGAAAGTCTTCCTTGGCCAGCTCGTCGCCTTCGTCTTGCTTGCCGCGCAATGACGCCGGGTAATTGTCGGCGATGAAGGCACGGACCTCATCACGAAAGGCGAGATCTTCGGGGCTGAATTCGAGGTCCATGGTGGCTCTCCTGAAACTGTGAGGCGGTGAGATTGGCCCATCGCGGGCCGGGCTGCAAGCATCCGTTTTGCCGCGCTGGCTTGGTTTGGGCCCGGTTCGCGCGGTGCCGTTACGGCAAGGCCGGATTGGCAAAATTGATATCGGCTGATAGCTTTGGCGGCAACTGCACCTTGGGGAAGGAATCTGCCATGCGTCTGCCCATCACAGTGTCTTTGATCGCCGTTCTGGGCCTGTCAGCGTGCCACAAGGCAGCCGACAGCGGAGCCGGTGCCCCGAGCGATCCCGCCGCCGTGGCCAAGGCTCTGGCGGCCGCGCAGGACTTCCATATGCAGCCCGGCCTCTACCGCACCACGATTGCTATCAAACAGTTCGATATGCCCGGTATGCCGGCCGCAGTGGTTGCCTCGATGAAACAGCACATGGCTGATAAGCCGGTTACTTACTGCCTGACCCTCGAAGATGCGAACAAGGGCGTCGAAGCACTGAAACAGGGCATGGCCAAGGCCAACTGCCAATTTGACAGCTTCAGCGCCGCGGGCGGAAAGCTCGATTCCAGCGTCACCTGCAATTTCGATGGGAAAGGCAGCATGCACGCGGTCTCGCACGGGACCTATACCGACACCGGCAGCGTGGCCGCATCGACCGCCGAAGTCGCCATGGGCGGTGCCGGAAAAATGCGCATCGAACAGGTTACAACGACGACCAGAGTGGGCGACTGCACCAAGTAGCGCGGCGGGCCGCGGCGGCGCTAAGGGCTTGACTTGGCGGCGTTGCTGGTGTCGCTTTGGCCCAGCCTGATGGTGCGGCGGTACGATGCCGCCTGCGGACCCGTCAGGACCAGAAGAGGGGAAGCAAAATGAAATATGTAAGCATGATCGCAGTCGGCCTGATTGTGGGCATTCTCGCACGGTATCTTTATCCCGGTGCGGTCCCGATGAGCTTGATTATGAGCGCGGTCCTGGGTGTGGTCGGCTCGTTTCTGGCCGGTTTCGTCGGCAGCATGCTCGACAAGGAACCCGGCACGCAGTTGAAGCCCGCTGGATTTATTTATTCGCTGGTCGGCGCATTGGCGGTGATCTTCATCGCCCGGTTCGCCGGCATGGCCTGATCGATCGACTTTTAAACATTGGGGGCGGGGTGCTGCATGGCGCTCCGCCCTTTTGCTTAAGGCAAGCCAATGCCGCGCATCTTTGACTTTACCCAGGCGATCATGCGCCAGCCAGGCGCAAGCGTAGTCAAGGGGCTGCGCGCGGGCGGCGGAGCCGATCCGACGCTGGCCGGAGTGCGGCGTGAACACGCCGCCTATTCCGCCGCGCTGACTGCGGCCGGGCTGAGCGTGACGCTGCTTGACCCGCTGGAGGACTATCCCGACGCGATCTTCGTCGAGGACCCGGCGCTGGCTTTTCCTGAGGCTGCAATCCTGCTCAATCCCGGCGCACCCAGCCGCGCGGGCGAGGGCGCGTATTTGCGCGCCGAACTGACGGCGCGGTTTCCGAAGGTGCTGGAACTGGACGAGGGCCATGCCGATGGCGGCGATGTGCTGGTCTTGCCGGGCCGAGTGTTGATCGGCCTGTCGGCGCGCACCGACCGTGCCGGGGCGGAAGCACTGGTGCGTCTGCTCGTCGGGCTCGGGCGGCACGCTGAAGTTGTCGAGCCCCCGCGCGGCGTGCTCCACCAGAAAACCGCGAGCTCGCTGATCGACGAGGAGACGGTGCTCGCCTCGGCGGCGCTGGCGGCGACCGGGATGTTCGCAGGCCTGCGCGTGCTGGAAGTGCCGCATGGCGAGGAAACCGGGGCCAATGTCCTGCGCGTCAACGATGCACTGATTGTGGGCGCAGGTTTCCCGCACCTGCATGATCTGCTGGATGGCCACGGGGCTAAGTTGGTCTTGCTTGAGAACAGCGAAATCGCCAAAATCGACGCCGGGTTCACTTGCATGTCGTTGCGCTGGTAGGCGCACATTGGCGGAAATTTCCTATTCAAGGCAGTATAATGCGCCGATACGCGGGGGCACAATCGTTAACTAGCCAGGAGCTATTTGCCCATGAAGTCGTTCAAATCGTTCCTGCCGCTGGCCCTGCTGCTGGGCAGTGCGGCTGCGATCACCACTGCCGCGCAGGCGCAATTTGGCGGGCTTGGCGGAGTGGTCAAGGCGCTGCCGATTAAGGCGCCGACGCTGCCTGACATTATCAATGGCCCCCAACCGGTCTCAACCAACATCAAGGACGCCATCTATGGCGATCCGGCCAAGGACGGCTTCACGCCGCCGGGCAGGGCACTGGCGCTGACCGGCCTGCCGCGCGGGCCCCAGGGCGGGTTCATTCTGGCGCCGGGTTACTATGCGATGCTGGCGCAAAGCTATTGCCTGCACGCCGGGACCTATGGCCCGGGCGGGGGTGACGGCTATCTGTTTGCGCCGGTCAAGGGATCAGCCAAGGATGCCGTGACCAGCATCCTGCGCAATTCGCTCGACCATCCCGAAATCGAGCAGCACGATATCCAGCTGCTGCTGTGGGCAATCGTGGCGCGGGCCAAGTTTGAGAACCTCGACCTGCGGCTGAAAGCGGTGGCGACCAAGCTGCTGACCACCAAGCAGCTCGCCGGGCTGAACCGCAGCGCGCTGGGGGTGCTGACCAGCCCGCAGTTGGCCTCGATCACGGGCGGCCTGCCCGGCCCGGTGCGCGTGGCGCTGGAAGCGGAAAGCCGGATGCGCGGGCTGCTGACTACCCCGGGATCGAGCTATTCCGAAATTGAGCGGGTCGCGGTACTGGGCGGGATCGCGCCGCGCGGGGCCGGCAGTATCGATGTGCCGTCCAGCCGCTGGAGCCTGCACCCCGATGGCTTCTGGGTCCGCTACAAGCCCAATGGCTATACCAACACCTGGGTTGAAATCTGGGTTTCGCCGGGCAGCAAGGGGATTGGCAAGGTCTATGATCCGGGCAGCTCGATCGCAGTCCCGGTCAACACTGCGCGCCAGCGGCTGGCGCAATCGGCGCGGGTTTACGGCAAGTAGTCGGCGAGTTCTAATTGCTCCACGGATTTGCGGAATTGGTCTGCGCCCGCACCGAACCGCCGCAGGGCGTGATCTCGACCGGATCGGGCGTGCTCAATGTGAATTGGCCGTCGGTCAGGATCTCAATCTCTCCGGCCGGTGAGCGGCGCTGCTGCACGGTCACGCACAGCCCATCAATATCTGCCCGCAGCCCGGAATATTGCTCGCGCGATATCGGGATTCGTGTGCTTTCACCCGTGGCGAACGGATCGATCGACACGGTCGATGTGCGCCCTTTGCGGCCGCGCGAAACATTCTCGATCGGATAGCTTGCGGGTGCGAACGGCTGGCTTGAAAAACCGAACGCCCGCCAATCGGCCATGCGCCAACCGATCCCGTCGAACAGGAAGCCGACCAACAGCGGCGAGAATAGGATCAGCGCCAATTTGCGCCAGATCGCAAAGTCGCTGGTCGATGCCACAACTACACCGGCGACCAAGCCGACGGCCACGCCGATCAAGCGCATCGTCCACAAAAAGCTGTTGCTGATCGGGGTGATCAGCGCGGTGTTTGACAGCATCGCCTCAAGCACGCCGAGCGCGCAGATCGCGAGCGGGATCACTACGGCAAAGCTCGCTCCGCTAGACCAGTCCGGGGCCGCTTTGGTTTGACCGGCGGCGGTCAGCGTGATTGCCGTCTGCGGGATCAGCGCGGGTGCCGCCGCAGCGCCGCCGATCTGCGCGCCGTTCAACGTTGCCCCGCGTTGGCCGAATGATCCTGGTTGCATCTGCGCCGTTTCCAATGTCTTTTGCGGGTCTTAACCCTGCAGCTCCTAATTCGGCGTAAACCGCTCCCGCAACCCGCCCGGGCATTCGCAAGTGCAGCATTCAGCACTTGACTCTGCCGCGTCATCGGGCAGTCATTATGCGGTGAACAGGACGCGCCTTGATGACTGAAACCCCCTCGTCTTTTGACGAGATGCTGATGGCCACTGGCGAAGTGCGCGCGGGCTATGCCGGGTATTTTGAGTGGTACAATCAGCAGGCCCCGGCGCTGATGCGGCGCAAGGGGCATGAGGCGGAGAGCTTTTTTCGCAAGACCGGAATCACCTTCAACGTCTATGGCGAGGATGCCGGGGAGGAGCGGCTGATCCCGTTCGACATGATCCCGCGGATCATCACCGCGGCCGAATGGCGCAAGCTGACCAAAGGGATTGAGCAGCGGGTGCGCGCACTCAACGCCTTTCTGCATGACATTTACCACCGCCAGGAAATCATCCGCGCCGGGCGCGTGCCGCTCGATCTGATCGCCAGGAACGCTGCTTTCCTGCCGCAGATGATGGGGCTGGTGCCGCCAGGTGGGATCTACACCCACATCGTCGGGATCGATCTGGTCCGCACCGGGCCCGATGATTTCATGGTGCTGGAAGACAACGCCCGCACGCCTTCAGGGGTCTCCTACATGCTGGAGAACCGTGAGACGATGATGGCGATGTTCCCCGAATTGTTCACCCAGGTCGATGTCCGCCCGGTGCAGGATTATCCGCGGCGGCTGGCTGAAAGTCTGGCGGCCTGCGCCCCGGCCTGCGCGGCGGGCAATCCCGATGGCCGCCCCACGGTCGCGGTGCTGACCCCGGGGATCTACAATTCGGCCTATTTCGAACATGCCTTTCTGGCCGACCAGATGGGCGCGGAACTGGTCGAAGGCAGCGATCTGCGGGTCGTCAATGGCCGGGTCGCGATGCGGACCACGCAAGGGTTTCAGCCGATCGACGTGCTCTATCGCCGGGTCGATGACGATTACCTCGATCCACTCAGCTTCAATCCCACCAGCAAGCTGGGCGTGCCCGGGATCATGGACATTTACCGCGCCGGCGGCATCACCATCGCCAATGCGCCGGGCACCGGGATCGCCGATGACAAGGCGATCTACTCGTTCATGCCCGCGATCATCGAGTTCTACACCGGCGAAAAACCGCTGCTGCAAAACGTGCCGACCTGGCGCTGCAGCGAACCTGTTAGCCTGGCCTATGTGCTCGACAATCTGGCTGAGCTGGTGGTCAAGGAAGTCCACGGATCGGGCGGCTATGGCATGCTGGTCGGCCCGGCCGCATCGAAGAAAGAGCTTGCCGCCTTCGCCGCCAAACTGCGCGCGCGGCCCGATAACTACATCGCCCAGCCGACCTTGGCGCTGTCGACCGTGCCGATCCTGGCCAAGGCCGGGCTCGCCCCACGCCACGTCGATCTGCGCCCGTTCGTGCTGGTCTCGCCAGATGGGATCCAGATCACGCCCGGCGGACTGACCCGGGTGGCGCTGAAGCAAGGGTCACTGGTGGTCAATTCGTCGCAAGGCGGCGGCACCAAAGACACCTGGGTGCTGCAAGACTGATGCGGGCCATCTCATCATGCTAGGCCGCACCGCCAACGGCGTTTTCTGGATGGCGCGCTATCTTGAGCGCGCGGAGAACACCGCGCGGCTGATCGAGGCAGGCTTTCGCATGGCGCTGACCCGCGATCTGACGATCGCCCAGGAAGAGTGGCGCTCGGTCGTGGCGACGCTGGGGCATACCAAGCAGTACGAGCTGTATAACGGCACTTACACTGGGGTGCAGGTTTGGAACTTCCTGCTGCGCGACCGCAATAATCCGGGTTCGGTGCTGGCGATGATCGAGGAAGCGCGGACCAATGCCCGCGCCGTCCGCACCGCCTTGACCCGTGAGGTATGGGAGGCGGTCAACGAGAGCTGGATGATGATCGGCGAAGCCTTGGCCAAGCCGGTGCGCGAAGCGGTGCTGGGCCAGGTGCTGAGCGTCATCCGGCGCCAAGCGATGCTGGTGCGCGGCGCGATTGATGGCTCGATGCTGCGCAGCGAGAACTTCAACTTCTTCCGGATCGGCACCTTCATCGAACGCGGCGACAACACCGCGAGGATCCTCGACGTCAAATATTACGTGTTGCTGCCCTCGCTGGCCTGGGTCGGATCGCGGCTGGACAATGTGCAGTGGGAAAGCGTGCTGCGCTCGGTCTCGGGTGAGCGGGCCTACCGCTGGCTCAACGCCGGGTCGATTGACCCCAAGGGGATTGCTGAATTCCTGCTGCTTGACCGGCGTTTCCCGCGCAGCCTGCACTTCTGCATCGACAATCTGCGCGCCAATCTGGGCAGTCTGGCCGGCCAATATGGCCACGAATGCGGCGCGAGCGAGCACTTGCGTGAGCTGGGCACAGTATTCCACGAAACTTCGATAGAAGCGGTGTTCGACCGCGGCCTGCACCAGTTCATCCAGAGCTTCATCGCCACCAACCAGCGCGCCGCGCAAGCGATCGAGCGCGATTACAGGTTTTACGGCTGATGCGGCTCTCGGTCGAACACTCCACCCGTTATGAATATGAGCGGCCCGTCGCGCACGGATTACAGCGCCTGCGGCTGACCCCCAAGAATACGCAAGGGCAGCGGATCATCGACTGGCAGATGACGCTGACCGGCGCGAAAATCGAGGTTGAATACGACGATCACAACCACAACCGCACCGTGCTGGTCTCGGTCGAGCCGGGTGCGCAACTGGTCCAGGTGCACTGCACCGGCTTGGTCGACACGGCCGATAACATGGGGGTGATCGGTCAGCATTCAGGGCACATGCCACTGTGGGCGTTCCTGTCGCAATCGGTTCTGACCAAGCCGGGGCCAAAAGTCCGCACGATCATCGCCGCGCTCGATGCCCCGCGCGGCGATGTGCTGGCCGTGCTCCACCAACTGTCAAACACCGTGCTCGATCAGGTCGCCTATGTCGCGGGTGAAACCTTGGCCACCACCACCGGCGAGGAGGCTGCACAGCTGGGCATGGGGGTGTGTCAGGACCATGTACACATCTTCATCGGCGCGGCGCGATCGCTGGGGGTCCCGGCGCGCTATGTGTCGGGTTATCTGATGATCAACGACCGGATCGAGCAGGAGGCAGGCCACGCCTGGGCCGAAGCGCATGTCGAGGGGCTGGGCTGGGTCGGCTTCGATATTTCCAACCGGATCAGCCCGGACGAACGCTATGTCCGGGTTGCCACCGGGCGTGACTACACCGAGGCCGCCCCCGTGACCGGATTGTCATACGGTGCAGGCGAATCTGTGCTTGAAGTGCGGCTGGCGGTTGAACAACGCAGTTCTGACCAGTAGGCGATCAAGCCAAGGGGGATTCGCTGCTTGACCTATTGCGTCGGAATGCTGCTCGACAAGGGCCTGGTCTTGATGAGCGATACCCGCACCAATTCGGGCGTCGACAACATCTCGGTGTTCCGCAAGATGAACTCGTGGTCGGTCCCGGGCGAGAGGATCATCGCGGTGATGACCGCGGGCAACCTCGCCACCACCCAAGGCGTGATCAGCCAGTTGGAAGAGCGCAACAAGGCGATCACCGAGCGCCACAATTCGCTGCTCGAAGCCGAATCGATGTTTCAGGTGGCCACTATTGTGGGCAAGCTGCTGCGCGAGACGATCGCCCAGTGCAAAAACGAAAACGGTGAGGAGGCATCGACCCCTTCGTTCACCGCCTCGATGATCGTTGCGGGCCAGATCAAGGGCATGGAGCCGCGCTTGTTCCTGGTCTACCCCGAAGGCAACTTAATCGAAGCCGGGTTCGACACGCCGTTTTTCCAGATCGGTGAGACCAAGTATGGCCGCCCGATCATTCTGCGCGGTTACAGCCGCGACATGAGCTTTGAAGATGCGGTCAAGCTGCTGATGGTCAGCTTCGATTCGACGATCAAAGCGAACTTGTCGGTCGGCCTCCCGCTCGACCTGATGGTGATCGAGCGCGACAATTTTGAACCCACGCACAAACGCCGGATTGGCGTGGACGATCCCTATTACCGCGCGGTTTCTGTCGGCTGGAGCGAATCGCTCAAACTGGCGTTCGAATCGCTGCCCGATTACAGCTTCTTTCAGGGCAAGGACGCCTGAGCGCTTACTTGCAGGCCGAGCGCCCGCCGACTTGCAGGTGCAGGTGATCGTGGTGCGCGGCGTTGTAATCAGGGCTCAGCACCATGCCAAAGCGCTTGCAGGCGCTAGCGCGGATCGTGCTGAAAAAGCGCCGCACTGCCGGGCTCTTGTCGGCCCAGTCGCCCGCCACGGTGATCCGGCGGCCATCGGCCAGCACGAACCCCGAAACGTCGATCGCATTGGCGCTGGCATGGGCCGAGCGGTGGGCTGATCCGGCGATATTGCGGCAGTTATAGCTGCCCATCGTCTCGATTTTGACCAACGCGGAGCCGAGGATCTGCTGCGCCGCACGGTCCACCCCAAACCGGGCCCAGCCGGCGAAGGTATCCGCCAGCGAACAGGTCACCGGGCCCAGGTTGGACAGCGCTAAAGTCGCGTGATCGCTTTTAAGGGCTGATAGCCGTACGGCATTTACCGCCGAGCAGCCCGCGCCGTAATACTGATCGGGCAAGGGCGTGAAATTGGCGTGTTTCGAGCCGAGATCGGCGAGGCAGGCCTGCGCAATGGGCGATGTCGGCAAGACCGCCGTCGAGCGCGCGACCGCCGCTTTGCGCGGCGCGGCGGCTTGCGGGATCACCGAGCAGCCAGCGGCCAGCAGCGCCAAAGCGGTAATGGGCATAAGTCTGCGCATGGCCGTTATCCTGCCCCCAGGGTGGTTAACAGCACTGCGCCCGAAATGGTTAACAGCGCACTAACCACGCCCCGTACTTGACTCGGCGCGGTGCGGCCCTAAACGCGGCGCCGGGCCACGCGGTCCCAACGCCGCGCGAGCTCTCTGTAAGGAGAGACTACATGACTGTACCAATGCCAACGCGCAAACCTGCGCGTCCGTTCTTCTCATCCGGTCCCTGCGCCAAGCCGCCGGGCTGGACCCCCCAACTACTCGCCACCGAATCGCTAGGCCGCTCGCACCGCGCCAAGATCGGCAAGTCGCGCCTGCAATACTGCATCGATCTGATGCGCGAAGTGCTGCAGCTGCCCGATACCCACCGCATCGGGATTGTCCCCGGGTCTGATACCGGCGCCTTCGAGATGGCGATGTGGACGATGCTGGGCGCGCGCGGCGTGACTGCGCTGGCGTGGGAAAGCTTTGGTGAGGGCTGGGTGACCGATGCGGTCAAGCAGCTCAAGATCGACCCCACCGTGATCCGCGCTGACTATGGCCAGCTGCCCGATCTGGCCTCGGTCGATTGGAACGACGACGTACTGTTCACCTGGAACGGCACCACCAGCGGCGTGCGCGTGCCGAACGCCGATTGGATCGCGGCTGACCGTCAGGGCCTCAGCTTCGCCGATGCGACCAGCGCGGTGTTTGCTTATGACATTGACTGGGCCAAGATCGACGTCGCCACGTTCAGCTGGCAGAAGGTGCTTGGCGGCGAAGGCGGCCACGGCGTGATTATCCTGGGTCCACGCGCGGTCGAACGGCTGGAAAGCTACACCCCGGCATGGCCGCTGCCCAAAGTCTTCCGGCTGACCTCCAAGGGCAAGCTGTCCGAGGGCGTGTTTAAGGGTGAGACGATCAACACCCCCTCGATGCTGGCGGTTGAAGATGCGATCTTTGCGCTCGAGTGGGCCAAAGGGCTCGGCGGGCTCAAAGGCCTGCAGGCGCGCAGCGATGCCAATGCGGCGGCGCTACAGCAGATCGTTGCCGACCGTGACTGGCTGGGCAATCTGGCCGAAGATCTGGCCAGCCGCTCGAACACTTCGGTCTGTCTGACGGTGGCGGGCGCGGACGAAGCGATGATCAAGGCGATGGCCGGCGCGCTCGAAAAAGAAGGCGCGGCCTTTGACATAGCCGGTTACCGCGATGCCCCGCCGGGCCTGCGGATCTGGTGCGGCGCGACGGTCGATACCGCTGATATCGAAGCGCTCGGGCCGTGGCTCGACTGGGCTTATCATACCTCCAAAAACTAGCCGTCACCCCCGCGAAAGCGGGAGCCCCGCTACTTGTCGCAACGTCACCAAGAACAGCGGGGTCCCCGCTTTCGCGGGGATGACGATCAAAGGATTAATTCTATGACCACCACCAAACCGCGCGTACTCATTTCCGACCAGATGGACCCCAAGGCCGAGCAGATCTTCCGCGAACGCGGCTGCGACGTTGATGTCATCACCGGCAAGACGCCTGAAGAACTCGGCGAAATCATCGGGCAATATGATGGCCTGGCGATCCGCTCGACCACCAAGCTGACCAAGGAATTGATCGCCAAGGCCACCAAGCTGAAGGTCGTCGGCCGCGCCGGGATCGGGGTCGATAACATTGACATTCCGGCCGCATCGGTGCGCGGGATCGTGGTGATGAACACCCCGTTCGGCAATTCGATCACCACCGCCGAGCACGCCATCGCGCTGATGTTTGCGCTGGCCCGTCAGCTGCCCGAAGCTGATGCTTCGACGCAGGCCGGCAAGTGGGAAAAGAACCGCTTCATGGGCGTGGAAGTCACTGGCAAGACGCTCGGCCTGATCGGCGCGGGTAATATCGGCTCGATCGTCGCCAGCCGCGCGCTGGGGCTGCGGATGAAGGTCGTGGCGTTCGATCCGTTCCTGACACCCGAACGCGCGGTCGAAATGGGCGTCGAAAAGGCCGACCTCGATACACTGCTGGCCCGCGCCGATTTCATCACGCTGCACACCCCGCTGACCGACCAGACCCGCAATATCCTGAGCCGCGAAAACCTGGCCAAGACCAAACAGGGCGTGCGGATCATCAATTGCGCGCGCGGCGGGTTGATTGACGAGGAGGCGCTCAAGGATGCGCTCGATTCGGGCCAAGTCGCGGGCGCGGCGCTCGATGTGTTCGCCAAGGAACCGGCCAAAGAATCGCCGCTGTTCGGCACGCCGAACTTCATCTCGACCCCGCACCTGGGGGCCTCGACCGACGAAGCGCAGGTCAATGTCGCGATTCAGGTGGCCGAGCAATTGTCCGACTATCTGGTCAACGGCGGCGTCACCAATGCGCTCAACATGCCGAGCCTGTCAGCCGAAGAAGCCCCCAAGCTCAAGCCCTACATGGCCTTGGCCGAGCAGCTTGGCAGCCTGATGGGCCAGCTGACCACCGGGGCGATTCCGCGCATCTCGATCCACGCCGAGGGCGCAGCGGCCGAGCTCAACATCAAGCCGATTGTCGCCGCCGTGCTGGCTGGGTTCCTGCGGGTCCAGTCGGACACGGTCAACATGGTCAACGCCCCGTTCCTGGCCAAGGAACGCGGGATGGAAGTGCGCGAGGTCAAGACCGAGAAGGCCGGCGATTACCACACGTTGATCCGCGTCTCGGTCAAAACCGATGCGGGCGAGCGCTCGGTCGCGGGCACGCTGTTCTCCAACGCCGAACCGCGTTTGGTCGAACTGTTCGGGATCAAGGTTGAAGCCGAACTCGATGGCCCGATGCTGTATATCGTCAACGAGGACGCACCGGGCTTTATCGGCCGGATCGGGACTTTGCTGGGCGAAAACGCGATCAACATCGGCACTTTCAACCTGGGGCGGCGCGATGCTGGCGGTGAGGCCGTGCTGCTGCTCAGTGTTGACAGCGCGGTGCCGGCCCCGGTGCTCGAGACCGCGCGCGGGATCGCTGGCGTGAAGCGGGTGATGGCGCTGGCGTTTTGATGTAAGGACTGCTGAGCATGCAAGACACCGACCGCGATTTGCTGCCCGAGGGGCTTGAGGACCGGCTGCCCGCGAGCGCGGCGGCGGCGGCGCGGGTGACGCGGGCGGTGCTCGATTGCCTTGATAGCCACGGCTATGACCGGGTCCAGCCGCCCAGCATTGAATTTGAGCGCTCGCTGGCCAGCCGGATGGCCGGGATTTCGGCGCGCCGGATGTTCCGGTTCGTTGATCCAGCCAGCCTGCGCACCCTCGCAATCCGCAGCGACATGACCCCGCAGCTGGGCCGGATAGCCTCGACCAGTCTGGCCGGGGCAGTGCGGCCCTTGCGGCTGTGCTATGTCGGGCAAGTCGTGACGATCAAGGGCGACGGGCTCGACCCCACGCGCGAGCATCTGCAGCTGGGCGCCGAACTGATCGGCACGCAGAGCGTCGCCGCGGCGAGCGAAGTTGTGGCTGCGGCGATAGAAGCCTTGAGCGCGGCGGGGGCGACCGGGCTGTCGGTTGATTTTACCCTGCCCGATCTGGTCGATACTCTGGCCGCCAAGGCGCTGCCGCTCGCCGAGGGCAAGATCGAAGCGGTGCGGCGCGAGCTTGATGCCAAGGATGC
>JANNYT010000115.1:0-41999 GCA_031410255.1 Novosphingobium sp.
TGCTTTCGAGATAGCCCGGCAGCACGCCGAAAAACCCGAACGCAGCCGCGCCCAGCGCGGCCAGCGGAATCCAGATACGTTTGCGCATGACCCGCCCCCTCAGACCTTCGCTTTACGCACCAGCGTGACGAAATCAAACCCCGGACTGCGGCCTTCGGGCGGATGCGCCTCGCGGAATGTCTCGGTCCAGTCGCTGCGATCGAATGGCGGGAACATGGTGTCGCCAGCGGGGCTCGCGTGAACCTTGGTCAGCTCGATCCGGTCGGCCCAGGGCAAGGCCTGCGCGAAAATGTCCGCCCCGCCGAACACCGCGATATGCGGGGCATTGGCCAAGGCTATGGCCTCGGTCAGCGAATGCGCGACTTCGGCCCCCTCGGCCCGCCATTCAGCATCGCGGGTGATGACGATGTGGCGGCGGCCGGGCAGCACGCCGGGCAGCGAATCGAAGGTCTTGCGGCCCATCACCAGCGGCTTGCCGATGGTCAGCGCCTTGAGCCGGCGAAAATCGGCCGAGATGTGCCACGGCATGCCGCCGTCTGCGCCAATCACGCCGTTGTCTGCTACCGCCGCGACCAGAAACAGCTCGCCGCGCTTCACAAGGTCAGCCGGGTAACATGACCCATCTTGCGGCCTTCGCGCGCCGCGGTCTTGCCGTAAAGGTGCAGGTGATTGGCGGGATCGGCCAGCAGCGCCGCCCAGTCTGCCGAGGCATCTCCGACGATGTTGTGCATCATGACTCCGCGCGCCGCCAGCCGGGTGTCGCCCAGCGGCAGCCCGCAGATCGCGCGGATGTGGTTTTCAAACTGGCTGGTCAGCGCGCCCTCGATCGTCCAGTGGCCTGAATTGTGAACCCGGGGTGCCATCTCGTTGAGCACTGGGCCAGGATCAGTGGCGAAGAATTCAAACGCCGCCACCCCGACATAGCCCAAGGCGTCGGCGATCTTGCGGGCCAGCGCCCGCGCCTCATCCACTTGCGCCAATACTGCGGCTGAGGCGGGCACGATCGAGGTGGTCAGGATGCCATGCTCATGGACGTTCTCGGCGCTGTCCCAGAATACCGTCTGCCCGTCTTGCCCGCGGCACAGGATCACGCTGAACTCGGCGGAAAACTGCACCAGCCCTTCAAAGATCAGCGGTTGGTTGCCCAGCGCGATCCCGTCCGCCTCGTGGTCGTAATTGATCCGCCATTGGCCCTTGCCGTCATAGCCATCCCGCCGGGTCTTGAGGATCCCGGGCGACCCGATCCGGGTCAGCGCACTATCCAGATCATCCCGGGTATCGACCGCCATGAACGGCGCGGTGCGCCCACCCAGGTCAGCCGCGAACTGCTTTTCGCCCAGCCGGTCCTGCGCCACTTCCAGCGCGTGCAACCCCGGAAACAGCGGCACCCCGCCCAGCGCGCTGAGCGGCCCGACCGGGACATTCTCGAACTCGTAAGTCACCACCGCACAGTCGGCGGCAAAGGTCGCCATCGCCGCGCCATCGTCCCACGCGGCGCGGGTGTGCGCGGCGGAGACCTCGGCGGCGACGCAATCGGCTTCGGGCGAGTAGACGTGACAGCGATAGCCCAGCTGCGCCGCCGCTACTGCCAGCATCCGGCCCAGCTGTCCGCCGCCCAGAATGCCAATGGTTGATCCCGGCGCGATCATGGCCTGCTCAGCTCGGCCGCTCGGCCACGCCGGCACTTTGCGCGGCGCGGAAGGCTTTGACCCGCTCAGCCAAGGCCGGATCGGCCAAGGCCAGGATCGAAGCGGCGAGCAGCCCGGCATTGGTCGCGCCGGGCTCGCCGATCGCGAGCGTCCCGACCGGAACCCCGGCGGGCATCTGCACGATCGAGAGCAAGCTGTCCTGCCCGGACAGCGCCTTGGATTGCACCGGCACGCCCAGCACCGGAAGATGCGTCATGCTCGCGACCATGCCGGGCAAATGCGCCGCCCCGCCAGCCCCGGCGATGATCACCTGAAAGCCTTCGTCCGCCGCGCCTTGGGCAAATTGCACCAGTCGCTGCGGGGTGCGGTGCGCCGATACGATCCGCGCGTCATAGCTGACGCCCAGCTGATCGAGCGCTTCAGCCGCGCGCTGCATCGTCGCCCAATCGGACTGGCTGCCCATCACGATGGCGACGAGGGGAGTAGCGGTCTTGCTCATCTCAACGCTCCGCCAGATAATAGCGTTCGCTCGCCTGCAAACTGTCATCCAGCTCATAGACGATCGGCTGCCCGGTCGGGATTTCCAGCCCGGTGATCTCGGCGTCCGAAATGCCCGACAGATGCTTTACCAGCGCGCGCAGTGAATTGCCGTGCGCCGCGATCAACACCGTTTCGCCGCTGCGCAGGGCCGGGGCAATCGCCGCTTCGTAATATGGCAGCACGCGGGCAATCGTGTCCTTCAGGCTCTCGGTCGAAGGGATCGCGATCCCGGCATAGCGCGGGTCGGCCTTCAGATCGAACGCCCCGCCAGCTTCTTGCACCGGCGGCGGGATATCAAAGCTGCGGCGCCAGATCTTGACCTGCGCCTCGCCATGCAGCGCCGCCGTCTCGGCCTTGTCGAGCCCGGTCAGCGCGCTATAGTGGCGCTCGTTCAGCCGCCAATCCTTGACCTCGGGGATCCATACCCGCCCAGCCGCTTCGAGCGCCAGATGGAGCGTGCGGATCGCGCGGGTTTGGAGCGAGGTAAAGGCTAGGCTAGGCAGCATGCCCGTGGCCGCGAGCAAGGTTCCGGCAGCGCGCGCTTCGGCCTCGCCCTGCGCGGTCAAGTCGACATCCCACCACCCGGTGAAACGGTTTTCCAGATTCCACTGGCTCTGGCCGTGGCGCACGAGAATTAGACGAGGCACACTTTGCTCCCCACATTGCACCACCGGGCCCTAGCGGTCTGGATTGTCATTGGGAAGCGGCTGCGCGCCTTCAATTTCACGCGCCTGCGCCTTGCGCCGGTGCAGGTTCTCCCGCAGCTTGGCGGCGAGCCGCTGCTGACGGGTCAAGCCGCGCGGCGGGGCAGGAGGCGGGGCTGTTTCACGCATTGGCAATCTCTTGTGCCTATCGAGCCAGTCGCTTGACAAAGCAAGGGCCCGCGCCCAATAGCGCGCCCCTGTCCGGACGCCCCATCGCGGGCGCCGCGGGCGCAGACGGAATGGTGTGCTGCTGTAGCTCAGTGGTAGAGCGCATCCTTGGTAAGGCTGAGGTCGGGAGTTCAATCCTCCCCAGCAGCACCATTCCACTAGCCAAGTCAGCCCAAATTTGTGGTTGCGGCTTCGGGCAGGCAGAAAGCGCGCAGTGCTGCGCCATTCCGCACGCTGTTTTGCGAAGCTCAGGACAGAGACGCGTTTCGAGAGGCCGAAGCCAGGCCCAAAATCGCCACTGATCTCAGGTGGCCATTATCCTGTCCTGTGGGTGTTTTCGGGTTAGCTGCTCAGCAGAAGCCGAGCGTGCGACGCTGGTCATCCCAGCCGGTAGGAAGTTCGGAGCAACGCAGCAAAGCGCGCGCCGTAAGTTCGACGGGCTGGCGTCCTTCGAGAATCGCAGCAGTGATATCCGGCGCGAGGAAGCGCAGCCGCGCGAGGCGCACAAGATGGCTGCGCTCGACCGGATTGTCGGAGCGCGGCCCGGTGACAAGCTGATGCCAGGCAGCCCATCCGCGGCGGACAAGGTCGATCAGATTTTGATCCTTGCAGGCCGGCTGCGCATCGGGCGCGGTATAGACGAGTCGGAGCTCAATGCCCCGGCGCTTCAGAGCAACTGGGTTGTCGATGTAGATTGGCTCGTTGAGCAGATTGTCCTGGCCTCCGATCTGCAGCGCCTCTGAAAGTCGTGCTCGGTCGATCTCAATGCGGAGGTTATGTTGTTCGATCGTGACTTTGGCATCGAGCAGTTCACTCGTCGTGCTGAGTGCGCTTTCATTGCCTTTGACTGGCGCTAGCTGTGCAGCTCGGCTGCATGCAGCGTCAGTCAGACCCATCGAACCCAGCTCGCCATCAAACCTGACCGGGTCGGTCAGAAAGCGAGCCAGAGCATCTCGGACCAGCTGCTCGATATCACCCGCAGGGAGCCGCCAGCCGTTCCGGTTGTCGCGAGTGCTGTTGACATAATAGCGGTACTTGCGGCCGCCCTTGTTTCCATAGGAACCGATCAGCCGCTTCCCGTCGGCATCGAAGATGCGGCCGGACAGGACGTTGATCAGGCCGGTCCGCGGACGCGTCGCTGCGCTGGTGTGGCGCTGCTGTACCTGGTCCCAAAGTTCCTGATCGATGATCGCCTTGTGCTCCCCTGGGTGAACCTGGCCCTTGTGACTGACCACCCCGAGATAGATGCGGTTGCTGAGGATATGCCGAATGCCGCCATGACGGAACGGCGTGCCGCCGAACGGACGACCATCGCGCGTTGTGCGCGGCTTCGAGCGAACCCCGCTTGCGGCGAGTTCTGGAAGCATCTGCTCAATCGAATTTGCGGTAAGGTATCGATCGAAGATGTGCCGCACCTGCTTGGCTTCGGCCTCGTTGATCACCAGCTTGCGGTCGGCGACATCGTAACCGAACGGAATAGGCCCGCCCATCCACATGCCCTTGCGCTTGGAAGCGGCAACCTTGTCGCGGATGCGTTCGCCGGTGACCTCGCGTTCGAACTGGGCGAAGCTGAGCAACATATTGAGGGTGAGCCGCCCCATGCTGGTGGTGGTGTTGAATGACTGGGTGATTGAGACAAAACTCGCCCCAGCCTTGTCGAGCACCTCGACGATCTTGGCAAAGTCGGCAAGACTGCGGGTCAGTCGGTCGATCTTGTAGAGCAAGATGATATCCACCCGGCCCGCGGCGACTTCAGCCAGCAGCCGCTTGAGTGCTGGCCGCTCCAGATTGCCGCCCGAGAAGCCACCGTCATCGTAGCGCTCGGGCACCATCGTCCAGCCTTCGTGGCGCTGGCTGAGCGCATAGGCAGCACAGGCTTCGTACTGCGCATCGAGGCTGTTGAATTCCTGCGACAGCCCATCTTCGGTCGATTTGCGGGTGTAGACTGCGCAGCGCACGGGACGGGGATTCTGGCTGGTCATGATCGCTTGGCACGCTTCAGCCCGAAGAAGCGCGGACCCGACTGATGTGCGCCGGTGATTTGCCGTGCGATCATAGTCAGCGAACTCCAGGACCGCCCCGCAAAGTCGAAGCCATCGGGTGTCACCAGCACCGAGTACATGGTGCCATTCCATTCGCGCATGAGCCGCGTGCCGGGTTTGAGCTTCAACGGCGGCTCGGGCATCGCCGCAGTCTTGCCGGCTGCAGCCGCTTCGAGCTGCTTGCGCAACGCGACCGGGAGTCCGCCGAACTTACGCTCCTGCCGCTCATAGGCGAGTGCACGGCGGAGCAGCGAAAGCGCGACCTCTGGCATTGGCGCAGCGAACACATCCGTCCACGCCGCTGCCAGGGCCGCGCCTTCCAGCGCTGCAATCGCGTCGAGATCGTTCGTAATCCAGCCCATCAGGCGTCGCTGCGCTCGATCCGGTAACGGCGCACGCCCTCCGTCTTCTCGCTTGTGACTAGGTGGCCTTTTTTCTTGAGCCCTGTGAGGGCAGCACGGGTGGTGTGCGGCAGCCAGTCGGTTGCCGCGACCATCTCATCGAGCGTCGCGCCGCCTGGGCGCTGCAGCAGCCCAATCACGAGGTCTGATTTGTTGACTCGCGGCCGGACCGCCGCGGGCGGCATGGATTCCAGCTCGCGCGCCATCTTGCGAGGCCGCTTGGTGGTGGGCTTGCTGGCGACAGTTTGCGCTTCGATCATATCGGTCATGGGTGGTTCTCCTTGGAGGAAGCGGCATTGTGCCTGCCCCACCACCCAAGGCCCTGCCGATCGCATCGGTCAGGGCCGCGCGGCCCATCTTGCGCCGCGATTCAGTGACAACACCAATGCTTGCTGCGTGCGCGAAGTCCAATGGAATGTCGACTTTATGGGATAGTCCGTCACGGCAGTTGAAAGATTGAATTCTTGGAAAGCGGGCGATCTGCGCAACGCTCGGTAATGTCTGCTTTCGCGGTTTCTCAACCAAAAGCGGACTGTCCGCTTACGACCCGAAAGCGGACTTGCAATCTGCCAAGGTTGACCCTTGGAGGCTGCCATCCGTTCATCCCTTTGGACGCGATGGGAGTTGGTAAAATGCAAGAAGGGATTTTCAACGTTTGACCGAAAAACCCAAAATTCTTGGTAGCACGAAAGCCGGAAATTCGGTCAATCCAATTGATACCGTTATGCGGAAAGAAAGGACAAGAGCATATCCAGCAATGCCGCCTCGATTGTGGCGGCGTTCGTTGCGCTTGTGCCCTGTGCGATGGATACCATGACGGCTTCCGATGCTTTGGCAACAACATAGGCCGCACATTCCAGATCAAGGCCGTCACGCAATTCGTGTCGGTGCGAGGTCAGCAACGCCTCAGCAATTGCAAGGGCGCGCTCAGCAATGTCCTTGCGCCATTCCATATCGCCGAGGCGAGGCAGTTCGGTAGCGAGGATGCGCGAAAGTTCGAGATCAACAGCATGGACATCGGTGATGCCTTGCAGCAGACGGCGGAGTGCGGTCTCCAAATTCTCGGCTTGAGTCTGGACGAGGAGCGCTTCGAGAGAGGCCTTCATCGTTTCCGAATAGCGCTGGGCAACGGCAGCGACCAACGCTTCCCGGCTAGGAAAATACTGATAGAGCGAGCCGACGCTGATCCCTGCCCTTTCGGCCACGCGGTTGGTAGTCGTCTCTGAAAAGCCTTGTTCGACCAAAACGCGAGCTGTCGCGTCCAGAATGGTAGCGACCATCATTTTTGACCGCGCCTGACGCGGGGTTTTTCGGGCGGACGTAACAAAAGCCGTGTTCATTTTACCCGATTAGCGAATGCGAGTTTCAAACGCGAATATTTTTCTATATTTTCGGCTTCGGTTTGAATCTTTGAGGGGTTGTGCGTGTCAAAATTCATTTCGAAATGGCTGGGGAAATGGAGCGTCTGCATCGTCTTTGGCATCATTGCGACGATCATGTTTACGGTCCTCGTTCCCGGTGGAGTCGCGGAAGTCACCCAAAACCGGACGCTGGCACCGCGCATTCTCGACGAATATTATTTGACTTGGACCGCTGACGACGCGCGCCATCTCTACGCTGTACTCGGCGCGACCGGACGACGCGCGTATCAACATTTTTACCTGAAGCTCGATTTCTGGTTCCCGGTGATGTCGCTATCGTTATTCTATGCCGCCCTACTCTCGCTTGCCTTCCCGCAAGGCCGACGCATGAGCTGGCTCAACCTCACGCCGATAGCCATGTATTTTGCGGATATGTCGGAGAACCTCAACCACTTCATGATGTCGGGAAGTTACCCCGATTTGCCGCCGTTGCAGCTCGCGATTGGCCCGTATCTCACTCTAATTAAGTACCTTCTGATAACGGCATTGCCCATTATCGCGCTTGTAGGCTTTGCCGTGAACCGCCGCCATGCCGCGCAGCCTTGCGGTGAAGTAGCGTGATCGCGGCGACAGGGCTTGAAGAGACCCGAGTCGCGACCGTTCTTGCCGAACTTCATCAAGCCTCGAAACAGGACAAGTGGGTATTCCTTCGCGCAGCCCCTGCGGTCCTCTGGGCGCGGCTCAAGGGCGTGCCGATCATGACCGGGATCAACCCCTATCTCGGAGATGCCTATATTGGCGTTCCACCGGAGGTCGGTCGGCTGCTTTACCTGACGGCACGCGCGATCAATGCCAAGCAGGTGGTCGAGTTCGGCACGTCGTTCGGCATTTCGGCACTCTATCTCGCCGCCGCGATGCGCGACAATGGCGGGCGGTTTGTCGGCTCCGAGACAGAAGCAAACAAGATTGCGGTTGCGCGCGAAAATCTTGATCGCGCGGGACTCGCAGCATTTTCCGAGGTGCGCGCCGGTGATGCCCTTGAGACGTTTCAGGATTTGGCGGGGCCAGTCGATCTTGTTCTGCTCGATGGCTGGAAGGACTTGTATTTGCCGATGCTCAAACTCTTGACGCCAAAGCTGCGCAAAGGGTCGGTCGTGATCGCGGACAATATCTTCACATTCAGAACGGGGCTGGCGCACTATGTCGAGCATATGCAGAACCCGGCAAACGGGTTCCGATCGACCACGCTCACTTTAGGCGAAGGCATCGAATATTCGGTATTCGATCAAGACAAGGTGGGTGAATGATGAGCGTTGTCATGACCGGAGGCACTTCGGGCATCGGCCTAGAAGCGCTTCGCGAGATGTTGGCTCGAGGCGTCAAAACACCGATCCTTGGGGTGCGCGATGCCCGTCGATTGCCCGCTGACCTTAGAGGCAAAGTGCAATGCCTCCCGCTTGATCTCAATAGCCTTGCAAGCGTGCGAACATTTTGTGCGTCGCTTGATGGGCAGCCACTTGATGCGTTGGTTCTCAATGCAGGCGGCCAGATTCCGGGCGAAGCAAGAAGTGCAGATGGTTTTGAACGCACGTTCGCGGTCAATCATCTTGCCCATTTCCTGATGATCAGGTTGCTGTTGCCCAAGCTGAACCAAGGTGCGCGGATCATCATCACGTCGAGCGGCACGCATGATCCCGACGCCAAGACGCCGATGCCTGCTCCGCATCACGGTGACGCAAGGATGCTCGCCTATCCCGAAAATGATCCGCAGCGTGACGCGAAGTCCGGGACGGCAGGCCGCCGCGCCTATTCATCGTCCAAACTGTGCAATGTGATGACGGTGCGGGAGCTGGCGGCGCGAACCGCAGGAAGTCGGCCCGATTTGTCGATCATGGCGATTGACCCCGGGTTTGTTCCTGGCACGGGTCTGACTCGCGATTACCCTGCGGTCATCAATTGGGCGTTTCGCAACATCATCCCGTTGTTTGCGAGGGGCGAAGGCACCAGTCGTCCCAAGATTTCGGGACGATTGATCGTTGACCTCGTTCTCGATGAAACGCATCGTCACGCCCGAGGTGAATATTGGTCGGTGCGATCACATGCCCTCAAACTCGTCGACCCTTCGTCGATCGCGCGCGATCCTGTCGCGTGCACGAAACTGTGGGACGACAGCACCGCGATGGTTGGTCTGAAGGCAGATTGAGGCGCGGCGCTGCAAGGTTCAGAATCGAGAAGTCCGATTGCGTCAAAAGGGGATTTGGCCAGGCTCCCACCGGTCGATTTGCTCGTCGAGCGTTCGCATTTGTGGCTCCTCCCAACGTCCGTCAGTGGCTCATATCGCTGAAAAGCGGACTGTCGCGAATCCACCCCAATGCGACGCTGCGGCTGATAAGATAAGCGAGCCGAAAGCAGACTTAGACCTACGGCGTGTCTGGCGTTATCCCGCGCTTGGCAGCCGCCGCTGACATTAGAACTCGCTCGACGATTGCGTCGAACTCTTCCTTACCGATGGGGTCTTGCGCATCGTAAGCGGTGACACTTTCTGGCCACCACCCATGCAGCGCTCCCCACGAATGCAATTCGCGAGCGGCTGCCTCGACCTCTGCATCACTCGGGTGATCATTTTCGGAAAAATTAGAAGGATGCAACGTCGGTAACTCCCATGCCTATGTATCTTACAGCAGGTCGGCTTTCCACCAAATTTCAGTCAAGGAGTGTTCGAAAGTGTGCTGCTCCGAGCTGCCCTCGATTAATGCGAAAATGACGATCTCTCGCTTCACGATCCGCTCAAATAACATACCCCTATGTCCATGTCTGATTGACGTACAAGTCGGGGTATTGATTTATGACGCGTTTGATGTTGGTGCCCAAAGTCTATTGGGTAGTGGTTAGCAACCGAGGTTCATCGCTTTACTTCCATAAAATAGTAATTTTGGAGAGAAATCGTGAGAAAATATTTAGCTTTTGCTTGGAACTATACCTTTGATCACGAAGTGAGCCCTCTTCGCAACATACCCGATTTCAATGTCCGGCATATGGTTCTGCAGATGCTGGGCTGGATGTGGGCTATCACTTTTTCGGTCGCTATCGGAAGCTACACGTTCCTTGCCGTCAGCTTAATCGGACATGTTGTATTGCTCGGCGCTTTTGCCATCACGGCTGCAACCTATTCAACGGCAGCAAACCGCCCCAAGGTCTTCCTCGCCCTCGCTAGCCGATAACGCCGCGTTGGGACCGCGCAGATGCCTCGCCCAGTCTTGCTCGCATACCTAGGGCCGCGCGGTGAGGTCCGCGAATCCAAGCCTGCATTGAATACCAAGGGAAATCAGCATGCCAAGCTTGTTTGTCTTCCGAAGGCTGCCGCTCACCATGCTTGTTTCAGTCGTGGCCCATTTAGGCCTACTGGTGATGGCACAGCGGTGACCCATTTGGATCACGCCCGTACCCCTACTAAAGCAGCGCAGACAATGATGAGGGCTCATTAGTGAATAGGCTGATTGTCTGGCACGACGGCGATTGCCCGCTTTGCCAGCGCGAGATAGCACTGATGCGGAAGCTCGATCGGCGCGGCGCGATCTGCTTCGTCGATGTAACGAGTGCGCCCGCCTCGGCCTGCCCGATTGACCCGGCAGAAATGCTGGCCCGCTTCCATGTTACCGAAGATGGGCGCCTGCTCTCGGGCGCGGCAGCGTTCGCGGCAATGTGGCGCGCAATTCCGCTACTCCGGCCGCTGGGGTTGGCGGCACGGTCGCCGTGGCTGTTGGCAATGCTCGAGCGCTTGTATCTCCGGTTCTTGCGGTACCGCCCCAGGTTGCAGCGCAAGTTCGCCAAGCGTCGCGTCGCATGAGGCCAAGGCCAGACCGGACCGATCCGCGACAGCGCAGCGTGTGGGGTTTTCCGCGACAGACTCTCGCCGAGCTTTACTCCGCGCACGTCCGCATCAAAGAAGACGGCAGACCCTTCAGCAGCATTCCCGGGAGCATGGGCTGATGAGCGACGACCCGTCCGATCCGCCTCTGGCCGATCCCCGCCAGCGCGCGGTGCCGAGCGGACGTGCTGCGCGATTCGGCCAGTTCGGGCGACTGGCCGCTACTGTCGGCGGCGGAATGATTGCCGAAGGCGTGCGGCGGCTCGCGGCGGGCGAACGACCGCAAATGAGAAACCTGTTGCTAACTCCCGGGAATGTCCGCGCCCTCGCCAACCGCCTTTCGCACCTACGCGGTGCGGCGATGAAGCTTGGCCAGATGATCTCCATGGACGCTGGCGACTTCCTGCCGCCTGAGCTCGCGCACGTCATGGCGGGGCTGCGCGACAACGCCCACCACATGCCCCCACAGCAACTGCAACAGGTCCTGGCCGCGCAGTGGGGCAAGGATTGGCGGACGCGGTTTCAGCGGTTCGAGCCGCGACCGATCGCTGCCGCCTCGATTGGCCAAGTGCACCGCGCAACGACCCGTGACGGCCGTCTTCTCGCGATCAAAGTGCAATATCCCGGCGTCCGGGCAAGCATCGACGCCGATGTCGACAATGTCGCGACGCTGTTGCGCGTGTCGGGGCTGCTACCCAAGGAGCTCGATGTCGCGGCGCTGCTCGCCGAGGCCAAGCGCCAGCTCGCCGAGGAAGCCGACTACGCCCGCGAGGGCGCACAGATGGCGCTGTTCGGGCAGCTGCTCGCCGATGATCCCGCACTGGTCGTGCCGCTGCTCGACGAGGGCTTCACGACGGCGAATGTGCTCGCGATGAGCTTTGTCGAGGGCCAGCCGATTGAATCGCTCGTGACCGCCCCACAAGCCATACGCGACGCGGTCATGACGACGCTGATCGGCTTGGTGCTGCGCGAGTTGTTTGAATTCGGCGTGATGCAGACTGATCCCAACTTCGCCAATTATCGCTTTCAGCCCGAAACCGGACGACTTGTCCTGCTCGACTTCGGTGCCACGCGCGCGGTCCCGCCCGAAACCGCGCTGGCGTATCGCAGGCTTCTGCAGGCCGGGCTCGACGCAGATCCCATCGCCGTCCGCTCCTCAGCAGTGACGGCTGGATTCATCGGCCAGGGCGCGGTCGATAGGCATGGTGACAGCATCGATCGCATGATCGAGGTGATCGTCACCGAATTGCATCGGCCAGGCCCGTTCGACTTCAGCGATCGGCGCTTCGTCCACACACTGCGCGACGAAGGAGCGACGATCGTGGGCGACAAGGCCGCGTGGCACATTCCCCCGACCGACCTGCTGTTCGTCCAGCGCAAGATCAGTGGCACGGCGCTGCTCGCCGCCCGCCTCGGAGCCCGCGTAGACGTTCGTGCTCTTGCCCGCGACGCACTGTCATCGACCGGCGGCGGCGAGCGCAACTTTCGTTCTCAAGGCAGTTAAATATCGCGATTTGATCAAGTCCACTCACGCGCAGCCCAGAACGAGTGGCTGGGATCGATCCGTGTTCGCCCGTCGATCAAAGCCTGAATGTCAACTAGCCGCCACTTGGCTGGGTTTCTCGATCGCTTCGTGAAACCGGGCAGTTGGCTAACGAGGCAAAACCAGTCTTCACACAGCCAGCGCGTTGGACGTGAACGGGAGCAGCTACCGCGGCGCGATTTGGCCTGGCCAAACGGCGGCAATGTTGGCGGAAGCAGACTTCGCGCCTCGCCGTGAACGAACGACCACTTCCGCTCTTATTTCGACAAACCAGACAGTCCGCTTCGACAACATTGCGAACGTTGCCGGTCAAGGCCAGAGCTCCGTCAACTGGAGACGATTTGCAATTGGAGCCACAGGGCGTCGAACGCCATCGCCGGCTTAGCATTAGTACATCCGGCTGACGGCGAAGCGGGTGAGGTCGCGAAGCGGGATTGCCTTTGTCCCAAATACCATCAGCGCGTCGTGGCAGGCGTCTTCCAACTGACTGGCCTTGCGCGCGGCTCCATCCAGCCCCAGCAGTGAAGTAGCATTTTTCCGGCCGGCATCCTTGTCTTTGCGCAATGCTTTGCCGACCACGGCGACATCGCCGATCGTATCGAGCATGTCATCACGGATCTGAAAGACCAGACCCAGGTTTTCGGCAAAGCGTAACAGACGTGCGCGTTCGTCAGCAGAACACGTTCCGAGCATCGACCCGGCATCTACAGCGAACCGGATCAGGGCCCCGGTCTTGCGCGATTCGCAAGCGAACACGCTCTGTTTGGTGGGCTTGGCGGGCGGGTACAGGTCCATCATTTGCCCGCCGGCCAAGCCATCCTGACCAATCGCGCGGGCCAATGAGAGTACCAGCGAAGCCCGCACGGTTGCTTCCGGATGAGTCGCCTCTTCGGCCAGCAGCTCAAACCCCAGTGCCAACAACGCATCTCCGGCGAGCACCGCGGTCGCTTCGTCAAATTTGCGGTGCAGGGTCGGGCGGCCGCGGCGCAGATCATCATCGTCCATACAAGGCAAATCGTCATGCGCCAGCGATTGGGCATGGATGCACTCGATCGCTGCACCGATGCGCAGCGCCTGGGCATAGGGCCCTCCGACCAGTTCACAGACTGCCGTCACCAACAACGCGCGGAACCGCTTTCCGCTTCCGACCGCGGCATAGCGCATCGCCTGCGCCAGCCTCTGATCCCGCCCGTTGGCTTGCCCGATTGCGCGATCGAGCGTCGCGTCCAGATCCTGCCGTAACCGCGATAGCCGATCCTCCAGTGAGCCGGACAGCACACCCACGTCCAATGCGTCCAGCGAGACCGGCTTGAACCGTACCCGTTCAACCACGCCATCTGCCTCGATGAGCTCAAAACCTTGGGCCACCAATTCAGCGCAGATGTCCGACACCGCGATTTCCGGGGTTGAGGCGGCGGCTGTCAAGCCGATGGTTGTTGCCTTGGCTAAAGCTTCCAGTGGCAGCGCCGCCGCGTCGGCAATCAACCGCGCACCTGAACATCCTGCACCCTTGGCCACTTCAACCAGCCGCCGGGCGTTGGATGACATCGAGTCGCCGACGACCAGCACCAGATCGCATTGACCAGCCAGAATTTCGATCGATTGCTGCCGATTGGTTGTCGCATAACAAATGTCGCTGGCACGCGGCCCGGCGACATCGCGGAAGCGCTGTTTGATCGCAGCAATAACGGTTGCCGCATCGCGCATCGAAAAAGTGGTCTGCACGGCATAGGCAACTGCTGTGTTCGGCGCGAGGTCGAGCATATCTAGGTCAACCGGCAGCGCTACGACCGACACGACCCCAGCTGGAACCTGGCCAAGCGTGCCAACCACTTCGGGATGGCCGGGATGACCGATCAGCAGCACGTGGCGGCCGGCCCGGTACCAACCCTCAACTCCAGCGTGAACTTTGGCAACCAACGGACAAATGGCATCGACTACGCGCAAGTTGCGGGTTTGGGCCGCCAGCTTGACCGATCGAGCGCTGCCATGAGCGGACAAGATCGTGACCGAGCCCGCCGGGATTTCATCGACCTCCT
Organism: Novosphingobium sp.; assembly: GCA_031410255.1. Lineage (GTDB taxonomy): Bacteria > Pseudomonadota > Alphaproteobacteria > Sphingomonadales > Sphingomonadaceae > Novosphingobium. The sequence goes on from JANNYT010000115.1 coordinate 14,316, forward strand.
GAACAAAGATCGCCCCTTGCTGCTCGAGCCTTTGTACAACTGTTTGGTTGTGGACGATCGCGCGGCGCACATACACCGGAGACCCATGCCTCTGCAGCGCTTGCTCGACTGCTTCAATTGCCCGTTCCACCCCCGCGCAGAACCCTCGCGGATTGGCCAGTAGAACGCGCCGCCGGCCTGTGGCCGGCCGGGCGTCGGAGGCGGTGGGCGATATGGCAGCCATTAGACATGCAGTCGCGGTCGGCGACGTGCTCGTCCATACTCCCATTGGGGCATGTTGCCGGTTTGACAACAAAAGCTAGGTCCGAGACCATGCATCTAAAATCTTCCGCTATCGTGATCGGGTCCGGTTTCGGGGGACTGGCGCTTGCCATTCGGCTGCAAAGCGCCGGAATCACCACAACTATCGTCGAAGCGCGCGATCGCCCGGGCGGGCGCGCCTACGTTTGGAAACAGGATGGGTACACGTTCGACGCCGGGCCAACCGTGATTACCGATCCGGCTTGCCTTGAAGATTTGTGGGCGCTCTCGGGCAGCCAAATGGCCGATGATGTCGAGCTGCTGCCGGTCGATCCATTTTACCGCTTGATCTGGAACGATGGGACGGTGTTCGACTATTCGAACAACGAAGCGCAGTTGAACGCCGAGATTGCCCGGCTCGATCCAACCGACGTGGCCGGTTACGCAAAATTCGTGGAATATGCCAAGGGGGTCTATCAGGAAGGCTATGTAAAGCTTGGTGCGGTGCCCTTCCTCGACTTTACGGCAATGTTGAAAGCTGCTCCGGCGCTGGCCAAGTACCAAGCCTGGCGTTCGGTCTATTCGGTAGTTGCAAGCTACGTGAAGAATGAAAAATTGCGGCAGGTCTTGTCGTTTCACGCCTTGTTGGTCGGCGGCAATCCGATGCAAACCAGCAGTATCTATGCGCTGATCCACCAGCTCGAAAAGGTCGGCGGGGTATGGTTTGCCAAAGGCGGAACGAGTGCCTTGATCGATGGCATGGTCGCGCTGTTTGAGCGGTTGGGCGGGACGTTGCTGCTCGATCAGAAGGTCACTCAAATTACCCGCCAGGGCACACAGGTAAACGGCATCGTCACGGCTTCGGGCCGAACGCTGAGCGCCGATATGGTCGCCAGCAACGGAGACCTAGTCCACACATACGGTCTGATCACGGGATCGGACTACGCCGCCAAAAAGGTTCGCTCGCTCAAGCGCAAGCGGTTCTCACCCAGCTTGTTCGTAGTCCATTTCGGGCTGAAGGGCAGTTTTCCCGGCATTGCACACCATTCGATCCTGTTCTCCGATCGCTATGGTCCGCTGCTTGATGATATTTACAAGCACGGCAAGCTGGTCGACGATCCTTCGATCTATTTGCACCATCCCACTGCGACCGATCCCGGCATGTCGCCCGACGGCAAGGCGGCTTTTTATGCGCTGGCTCCGGTCCCGCACATGGGCCGTGCGCCGGTGGACTGGGCGATCGAAGGCCCGCGGTACCGCGATGTGGTGCTGGGCCGGATTCGCGACCTTCTGATCCCTGACCTGGATGAGCGGCTGGATACCTGCTTCCATTATACCCCGCAGGACTTTTCCGATGATCTGGGCGCGCATTTGGGAAGTGCATTCAGTCTTGAACCGGTGCTGACGCAGAGCGCCTGGTTCCGCGGCCACAACCGCGACGACCATTTCTCCAACCTCTATTTTGTCGGTGCGGGCACGCACCCCGGGGCAGGCATACCCGGTGTGGTGGGCAGTGCCAAAGCCACTGCCAGCTTGATCGTATGATCAGGCGGATTGCGCTATAAGCGGCCGCGATGCACTGGTTTACGCTTGCCCTGATCTTTTTGACGACGCTCGCTGCGATGGAGCTGTTCGCCTATGCGACGCATCGCTGGGTGATGCATGGTCCGGGCTGGTTTCTGCATGCAAGCCATCACCGCGCGCAAACCGGATGGTTCGAGCTGAATGATCTTTATGCGGTCATCTTTGCCGCACCTTCGGTCGCGATGATCTGGCTGGGCGAGCGCGGCGGCGGCGACGCTTGGGCCACCGCGATCGGGGCCGGGATCGCCGGCTATGGCGCGATCTATTTTGGCTTTCACGATTGGGTTGTCCACCGCCGGCTACCGCACCGGATTGTGCCGAAGAGCTCCTATTTCAAGCGGATCGTCCAAGCCCACCGCCTGCACCATGTGGTCGAGAGCAAACATGGTTCGGTCAGTTTCGGGTTCCTGTGGGCCCCGCCGGTAGAGGCCCTGAAAGCTGAGTTGCGCGCCTCAAGCCGCGGAAGGCTGCGCGAACCAGGTCTGCATCGCTAACGGCTGTCAGGGTTGGCGCTGGCGAGTCCACAGCCCGTCACGCGGCGCGGCGGCGGGCATGCGAAGGCTGCGCAGAACCGCTTGGCCAAGCAATACAAGCTTGCCAGCATTGCCGACCCGGACCCGCTGGTCCCACGCGCGCGTCCCCCGAGCAAGCACGTGTTCGCCGATTGCGCCGTAAATCCCGTCGGCCGCCAGCACCGCCAGGCGCGAACGAAATGGCAGGCGTGCGGCGCCGACCCGGGCCGATATGCGATACGGCCGGGATAATTCAACCAGCCGCGCGGCCAGCCGGGCCAGGGCAGCGCGGTGGCGCGGATCCGCTAGCTCGGCTTCCTCAAGATTTTCAGCATCGAGCCATTGACGCGGCAGATAACACCGCCCCGCCATCGCATCGGGGACGATGTCGCGGGCAATGTTGGCGAGCTGAAAAGCCAGGCCCAAGTCGCAGGCGCGATCGAGGGTGTCGTCGTCCTGCGTAGAAACCCCCATCACTACCGCCATCATACAGCCAACCGACCCCGCAACATGATAGCAATAGCTCAGCAGATCGGCCTCGCTATCCGGGCGCCAGTCGGCGGCGTCGAGCGCAAACCCTGCCAGATGATCGGCGATGAACCGGCGCGGCATGGCCATCTCGCCAGCAACCAGGCGTAGCGCCGCGAACGGCAGCGGGACCACATCGCGCGTATCGAGGGCGGCGGCGGTTAACGCTTCGAGCCTCGCCTGCGTTGCCAGAGGATCGCCCCGACCACTGCGACATGGGGTTACCGCACCGTGCCCCAATTCCTGCCCGTCGGTCAGATCGTCGGCCGCCCGACACCAGGTGTAAAGCAGCCAAGCCCGCTCGCGCGTGGCGGGCGCAAACAGCTTGCTTGCAGCAGCAAAGCTCTGCGAACCCTGGGCAATGGTCGCGCTTGCTGCAGCGACCAATTTGGTCCGCTCGGTCATCGCCGCACCAGCGCCTTGATCGCAGCACCCACCGGCACTGGTGGCCAACCCGAAAGAATCCGCGCCTGGTCTGCCAACGTCAGTCGTCCGGCATAAAACCGTGCGATCAGCTCTGACGGCAAACGATAGAAATGCGCAAAGATCTGATGGCGTTGCTCTGGCGCGGCGGCCCGGAACAGCATCCGGTTGAGCGTGCGGAAAAACCGCGTCTTTCGCCAATGCTGCAAAAATCGCGAGCGACTCCAGCGCGCGAGCGCAGCCGCATCCAGTTCGCCGGGCATATTGGACAATTCTTCAGCCAGCTGTAGCGCCAGACCGAACGAATAGCCGGTGGTGGGGTGGAAAAATCCGCCTGTCATCCCCAGCCGGGCGATCGGATCGTCCTCCGGCCAAAACACCGCCGGATCGCCCCCGATCAGGATTGGCAGCACTCCGGTTTCGCAGCGCAGTTCTGGGCCCAATAGTCCACGTTCGGCTGCCAGCGCGCGGGTCCGTTCGGCAATAAGCGGTACATCGAGGTCTGGCCCGTCGCTGTAATAGGTGTCTTCCACCAAGACCCGGTCGGCGGCCAGCGGCAGGACATAGACGAACCGGTAGCCGTCGATTTGCGGCACCGTGGCATCCATCACAACCGCGCAGTCGGGTTCAGGCGCGGCCGCCGCGAATTCGATCCCGACAAACTTTTGCCAACCCAGCTCCATTCCGGGCAGCGCTGCCCGGGGCCCGCGCGCGTCGATCACTGCGCGCGCCGCAATGGTTTCGCCAGTGGCCAAGACGACACTGCGCGCGGCAATTTCTTGGGCCTCCGCGCCCAGCCGCCAGTATGCTGCGGGCAACCGGGCGCGGACCAGCGCGTCGAGCGAGGCGGCATTGACCGAATTATAAGCCACCGCCAAATCACGCTCACGCGTGGTGAAGCGCACCCGGTGACGCGGCCAGCGCACTGGCCGTAACGCCGCAACAAGATCCTGCGTACTTGCCGGTACGTCGCTGTCGAAAAATGACCAGGTATGGTTGCCGCCGAAGCTTTCCCCGGCTTCGAGGAGTAGCACTGGCAAATCGGGTCGGCGTTCGCCCAGCCGCAACGCAGCCAGCGCCCCAGCCAGCCCGCCGCCAACGATCACCACGGGTAATTGCTTCGTCATGTCTTGCACACCTAGGCCAACGCCATGGCTGGGCCTAGCCTCCCCATCGGTCAGGTTCGTTCGGGCTTCCTTAAGCTAGCAGCGGCTGTACAGTGCAGCCATGCGCCACTTCCCGACCTTTACCGCGATCAAATTTTCCGTGCTGACAGCGCTGGCCGCGTTTGGCACGGCTCAACCCGGCTTGGCCGACAGTTTGGTTCGCGAACCGGCTTCGCTCGACATTATCATCACTGGCATCAAATCGGATAAGGGCGTGATCCGGCTGGCGCTCTGCCCGCCGGGGGCCGGCTTTCCGGATTGCAAGTCCAAGGTAGTTCGCACCGCTTCCCTGACGATCGCGGGCGGCATTGCCCGGGCAACGCTGACCGGCCTTGCCCCCGGCAGCTATGCAGTCAGCGTGTTTCATGATGCCAATGCCAATGCCGAGCTCGACACGTTCGCCGGGATCCCCAAAGAGGGCTACGGCTTTTCGCGCAACCCTTCGTTCAAGCCGCGCGCGCCCAAATTTGCCGAGGCGGAGATTGCGGTATGGGGCGCAGCCAGCACCACGATTAGACTGCGCTATATTCTTTGACTGATCTGTTGAGCGGGTCACCTGGTGACCTGGACCGCTTGATGGTCGCGCGCTCCAGAATCGTTGCCAACAGCATATGCGGCACGGTGAGCGCCGAGAGCGTCATCATGCTGGCTTCGAACAGACCCGCCGGGGCGCCTCGAAAATTGTTAGCCGCATAGATCAACGCTGTTATTCCAAAGCCGGCCACGGTCATAGCCGCGATCCACACAGACATCGCTGGTTGGACGTCGGAGCCAATTGCAGCCCAGCCCTCACGAAAATGGCGCGGCGAATGAAACAAACAGAAAAACACGGCAAACCCGGTCACCGGCGGCAGAAATAGCATCGCCGCCAGCGCACAAAAGCCCTCTGCGCTGCGCCGTCCAGCGCCCATCGCAGCCAGGCCCACCAGCGCAACCGCGGTTGCCACCGGTGCAGCGGTAATCAGCAGATCAACCAGCAGAGCCGCGCGCGCATCGTTGGTCAGCGCAAAAAACAGGTCGCGTAACGCATCGGCATGTAAAAACGTCGGTGCCGACAAGAGCGTCAAGGCAATTGCGTAGCCGAAGAACGGCTGGCTTTGCTTGTCCCAATCATCGGCAAAGTGTGCGACTGAAACCGTATAAAAAGTTGCCAGGCCGGCCAGCGGCGAAGCCCACCAGACCGCGAGCATGGCCGCGGCCACGCCGAGATAAGCGGCAACAACACCAAGCTGAGCGTCTGGCGCAGCGCGGCGGATTGTTGCAATGTCGAGCGCGCCATGCGGCAGCCCGACCACCAGCAGCAGCACGCAGGCCAGGCTTGTGACCAACCCACCACCGAGCGCTGCCGTGGCACTGCCGAGAACAATCACCGCAACAGCGATGACTAGCGCGCCGCCGCGCTCGAACGAAAAAAGGCCGGGCCGAGCAATAAAGCTCGACCCGGCCAGACGGCTTTCCGGAAATGGAGCAACCTGAAAGCGCGTCACGGGTCAGACCATTGCGGGAGGGGACGAAGTCTGAAGCCCGGTTTCGATGCCGGACTTGCGCACGGCAATCAGGTAAACCAAAACTCCGACGCCAGCTTTGGCAATGAGGTCGGCGATTGTGTAGCCAACTTGCACCCCCGTTACGACCGATCCGCCACTCAGATCGGTGTATGGAATCATGTATACGAGCGGATAAAAGCCCCATGAGGCGAAGGTGAGCAGACGTGCCTGCTTGACCAGACCGCGGACGCCCTCGGGCTGGCGTTCGATCGATGCGCCAAGCCCCATGAACAGTTCGTACACGATGTAGAGGAACGGAATGGTCGCGGCGATGCCCCACAGATTGCGCGTGGCGTTATCGGCAGCAATCTCGCCGGGATAACCCAAAACGATCATCAGCGCCGCTGCCGAACCGAGTCGCAGGGATTTCGACATGGTTTCCGCTTCGGACAGACGCATCACCAGCACCAGTTCGATCAGCAACAGCGGCACTGTCAGCAGCCAGTCGACATAACGATAGGCATCGTTGAAGGCTACATTGGTTGCTGTAACGACACCATCGGCGAGACCGTAAGCTGCATTCCAGCTCTCAAAAATTCGGAAGTAGTGATAGGCCGCGATCGCGCAGACCAAGCCCGACAGCGTAAGCGCAGTCTTGTAGGCGGGGGTCACCTGCGACCGTCCGAACCACAAGAACGCCGTAGCCGCCGCCATTGCCGCCATCGTAAAAGAAAAAGCATTGTAGACGAGCGAGAATTGTCCCGCAGATAACGTATCCATCCTAAACCTCCCATCGACGTCCGGTTTAAGCCGGAACGCAGCTGCCGTTAGGCTCCTATGCGGCTGCTCAGAATACGGCTTTTGGGTCATTGGCCTTTAGGCCGTATTGGCGCGGGAGTTTAACGCCTGGCTTACATTCCAGCCTCGACCGCAATGCGCACTGCGTCGGCAATGTTGCTTGCCCCGAGTTTGGGCAGCAACAATGCCCGGTGCATCTTGATGGTCTTTTCACTTAGCCCCAGTTTGTAAGCAATCTGCTTGCTGCTGTGCCCGGCGGCAATGAGTTCGAGCACCTGCCGCTGCCGCGGCGATAACGTCTTGACGAGCGCTACGGAATTCGCCCGGCGACTCGATAGCGGGCCGGCTTCTTCCTTCAGCAGTTCGACTTGCGAGCCGATAAAATATTCGAGCAAGCCGTCGTGGTCGAAAACCGGCGCCACAAGCACAGCGTTGCGAAACTGGGTGCCATCGCGCTTATAGTTGAGGAGTTCGACCAGTACGGGCCGGTGATCGCGGATGCCCGCCGCGATCCGTTCCGTCAGCCAGGGCTCGGTTTCAGGGCCTGCCAGAAATTTGCAATTGCGCCCGATGATTTCGTCGGTGCGATATCCAGTGAGAGCGCAAAAAGCATCGTTGACGGCGACTATCGGGTTCAAGGGAAGCCGGGGATTGCTGATCACAGAGGCAATTGGGGACGTGGAGATAGACGTCAGCAAGCCCTGATTATCGCCGTCCAGAGTGTTTGTTATCATTATCCGCCACCCCAATCCATCAAAGCTACTCGGTTTTTCGCTATAGACCAAATCTGAAAAGGGCACTGCCAAAGCAAACGCACCGACTGGTGGGATGGCAACTCCCAGCTAGGGCCACACGATGCCCCGCCCCCGCAAACCCGCCAGTCCGTTCCGATACTTCAACTCCTCGCCTGAGGTGATCCGCCTCGTGGTGATGATGTCCGTTCGGTTCGACGCAGGGGGAGCAGTCGTCGTTCGGGAAACGAATGTGGGGCACGACTAGCCAGTCGATGAAAAATCAACCGAATGACCGCTGAACACGATAATGACCATGAAAGCGGACTGTCAGCAATGTCCGCCTTTTCAGTTCACAATCGGAGCGAGCGAATGTCCGCTTTCCACCCCAATCCTGTCGCTCGGGCCAGTCCGGGAATGACCCGGAAGCTGACATTCGGTGGTCAGCCGCGCGGCCATTTGGACGTTAGAATGCTGTCAGGCGATATCTCGAAGTCACTCCCTCGCGAGCCCAGGGCGGCGCACCGCAGCGTTTTACCTGGCGTGCGCAAGAACCCGATATCGAAGAAGTGCGGGCGGAAGTGCTGCGCCGGGTCGCCGTAATGGAGCGCAATAGTCGGACAGGCTAGAGCACTCGGGTCGAGTCTCTTAGAACGATATTGACTCAACTTTGCGGCCTCGATCTGCAAGTATTGAAATGTGGACTCAGCGGCGGGGGGGTGACTCATGGGGAAACAACACAAGCTGGTCGTACTTGCCATAACGGTTGCGGTGGCTGCGTTGATGCTTTCTTCGTACTTCGCGGCGATGCGGGCACCGCCGATGGTCAGCTCTCTTTTACCGACGAGTTCGCAGGGATCTGCGCAACCTTCGGAGTTTGCGGGAACGTCTGGAGAGTCGGACAGCCGGGATGTCGGCGCAGAACCGGATGTCGGCGCAGAACCGGGTGGCGAACCAGGCCGCCCCGAGGGCGCAAAACTTTCGGCCGACATTCCTGCTGGGATGAGCTGGTCCACTTACAATATGCTCGTCGCACGAGGGCTCGAGCAGCTGCGCGCCTTTGATATTTATCACAACAACCCGGATACCTTGCCGCTCGACAAGGCGACGAAGATCGTCCTGTCGGTAGCATCGAAGGACAAGACCAGCGCGAAGGCGGCAGCGGATGCCGCTTACGGCCCAACGCGAACGGCGCGGGCGGAATTGGGAACGACGGTTAGGGCGGAGCTGGTCGGGGCCGATAGCGATGTCGCGATCCAGCCGGTCAATCCGCCGATCCGTTCGATCAGCGTGGGTTCCAACACCACCTGGGAATGGTTCGTCCTGCCCAAGACCACTGACGATTTCGAGATGACCCTGCAGCTATATAACCAGCAGCAAGTGGGCGATCGCACGGTTGAAACTGAGGGTCCAGTTTATACCAACGTGTTCCACGTACACGCGACGATGGGCCAGAAGATCAAGCTGTGGTTGTCGCTGGTGAATACCTGGCTGGCTTTGCTAGGCGGTTCGATCGTGGCTTTGGGCGGATGGGTTCTCGCCAAATTGAAGGCACGCCTTTGGCCGGGGAAACCGTCGGTCAAAGCCGTACCGAAGAAGGCGAAGTAACTCTTGTGGATACGAGAGTTCAGGACCCCGGATATTGAGGTGGTCAGAACGGTGTCGATCAGGAAGCTGCCGGAGCCGACAACCGCTACATCGTTGTTAAGACTGACCACGGGTTCAAGGCGGTGGCAAAGAGGCTGCGTTTACTCATGTTTTCCGTTCAATCTTGACGTCTGCTTTCCACCCCCTTCCTGTCTTCCCGCACCGGCACATTTGGGGTGGAAAGCGGACCATTCGCTACTCCGCTTGAAGAGCCTCGCTCCGAAGACTTTCATTCCTAACTCTAGCAAATGTGAAAATTACGCCACCTATGAAGCCGCCCAAATGCGCCTTCCAATCGACTGGTGCAACGAACGCGATCAAGACATTCAGGAATATGTTCTGAGCAATGTATGCGCGATCGAACTCAGGATATCCTTTCAAATGAAAGGCCAACATTGATCCCAAGAGACCCGATATGGCTCCCGATGCACCTGCAGATACGATGTCCTGGTGCGGCAGGTAGCTCAGGAGACCGCCGCACAATCCGCTTACGGTGTATAAAATAAATAACTCGGCGTATCTAAGCCGGCGAGACAGCGCAAAACCCCAATAATAAAGGGCCATCATGTTGAATGCGATATGCGTGATCGAAAAATGGACGTAATTTGAAGTTAGAATCCTCCAAAATTGCCCGCTATCGATATCGTAATACCATTGCGCGCCCCAATCTAGGGCCTGCTCTGAGGTGAATGATGAGGCGTCATATTCCGATGCCATCATAGCAAAAACAGCGATATTTACCAGAATGATAGCGACTACGACAAAATGTGACTTCCGCGTCTCGACATTTTCGTCGCGGAACTCAGTCATGTTCGTGTTTGCCTTTCGAACCAAGCAGGCCGTCTTCAGGAACGAAACTGCAACAAGCCTTCAAAGTAGCAACAAAGTTGATGTCCGCAATTGAGTTTATCGGCAAATGCCCACAACGGGAAGGTTGGGGTGAAAAGCAGACATTGGTCAGTTTGCTGCCGTTGCCGCAAAATGGAGATGGAACCGACGAATCGGTAATGTCAGGCCATTCGCAACTCGTCTCGGATTGGCGCAGCTGTAGCTTTGAGCGCGAGGACTTACGCGAAAATTGTTCAGCAAATCTTCGTTTTTTGGCCCCTCATATTCACCGACCTTCAAACAAAGTGAATTGCGTTCTACAAAACGGCGAGTTGGAATCAGTAATGAGCGCTCTCTATTGATGTGCAGAATAAGGACATCTGCAAATACCGATCGATTCAGGCTAGACTCTACACCAATCAATGGGCAGCCTTCCCAAGGTTGATTCTTGGGGGAGAGCCAGATGAGCGTTCGCACAGTTCAGGACAAGCTGCTGAGCGGCGTGTTGCAATCGAGGGTCAAGCGGCAGCTCTTGCTGGGTGCAAGCTTGGCTGTTCTCACTGCCAGTCCCGCCTGGGCCGATTGTGCGCCCGACCCAGTGATCGAATCGACTAACACAACCTGCGTCGGAAACGACCCGGACGGCATTGTCATTGACCAGAATCACGTCACCCTGAGAGTTCAACCCGGGGCTACGGTTGATAATGCCAAGGCGACTACGCTTCCCTTGCCGTTTCAAAACTTCACGCAGAACTTCATAGAATTCGATGTGAGCGGCGCTATCGCCAATGGCGTCAGGGTTGAAAACACCGCGCAAGCATCGTTTTCCAGCCCATTCACGGTGACGAATGTTACAATTCAGGTCAATCAAGGCGGGGCGATTGGAGGATCAGGAATTGTCGCCGCAGCGCAAGTCCCCGGCTTCTTCTCATTCGAGAATGGCGTGCGCGTAAGCATAAATAATTCGGGATCCATCACCGCGACGGACGCAAATTCGCATGCAATAACAACGATCAGCCGTGGATCAGTGATTGAATCCGTTCAAAATGGATCAACCGGAACAATTCAAGGAATTTCGGGGTTTTTTGAGCGCATCCAAAACTCTGGCCTTATTGCGATTGGTGACAACTCTGCTGTTGTAAGGGTGACTCCAGATTTCAGCAGCACAATGTCGTCCAGTATATTGAACTATGGCACGATCAGGAACACGAGTGCATCCGCGACGATAGCCTACAGTGGGTTTGGGGACGGCCTTCGAGGGATCGATAATCACGGCCTGATTGAGAATTTGGGTTCCGGCGACACGATCGGATCCGATGGCGGGTTTGGGACATTGATCTGGAACTACCAAGGTGGGCAGATCCACGCGACATCAGGGATCGCAATCAGGTTCACGCGCAATTTCAACCAGAACTCGATCACCAATGAAGGTGTGATTTCCGCCCCGATAACGGCCATCTTTTCTGATGGTGCGCTGCAGCTGACCAACCGTGGCACGATCAACGGCGACGTGCGCATCAAAGGCCAGGCGGGTAATTCGACCATCGACAACAGTGGTGGGACCATCAATGGCAATGTCGATTTGTCGAACAGCTTCGACAGCTTTACCCGAAATGTCTTTAACGCGGTTGGCGGCAATCTTAATGGCAATCTGGTGCTTGGCAATGGCAGTGACGCCGAGGGCCATGGCGGAGATACGCTGATAGCGGAGCTTGGTGCCAACGGTAATCCGCTGGGGATCAGCGGGACAATTACGGGCGGGCTGGGCTCGACGCTGCACTTCCTGGTCAACAGCAACCGCGCCGCGACCTTGGCCGCGCCAAGCTTTTTTTCGACATTGGTTTATGATCTGAGCAACAATGCCGCGCTGGTTCTCACCAACGCTGGCCCTTCAAGCCGTTCGCTTGGTTTCATGGGCACTGGCAGTGTCGATCTTACCGCTGATCTCACCAGCAGCGGTGCCAGACCGATCCTCGATGTCGATGCCACCAACCTTGATTTTATCACGCGCGGAACGCTTTCGTTGAATGGCTCAGGCGTCGCTGTGCAAACCCGTTATGGCAATTTCACCAATACCGGAACGATCAGGGTCAGTGACAATTCTGGTTCACTGTCGCGCGCCATTTTGGGCTCCGGCCATATCGTCAACAGCGGCGTGATCGAGCTCGGCGGGGCGGTCGGCTTTGTCGGCGATCCCTTCGCGTTCGGTCAGCCAACGGTGTTCGTCAATGACGGAACAATCCGCCAGATTGTTGGCGCGCCAAGTTCGATCGGCGTGATCGGCTTTGCGACTGACGTGATCAACAACGGCACGATTTCGGTCGAAGGAACTGCCGTCTATTTGGGAAGTGGTTCGACGCTCACCAACAACGGCTTGCTGAAGAGTGTCGGCTCACCCACCGTGACGGTGGATTCTTCTCGGTTGGTCAATGGCACGAGCGGAGTGATAGACCGGGGAGTTGGTCAGACGGCGATCGATTTCGTGAGCGGCTCGGTCACGAACCTCGGCAGAATAACCGGCAACGTCACCGGTTATGCGCCGTTCGGGTTCCAAAGCTCCTACTCCAGGTTCGACAATTCGGGTGTCGTGCAAGGCAATGTCGATCTGGGGTTGTCGGGCATTTTCGCTTCGAAAAATGTCGTTGTGCTGAGGGCGGGCAGCGCGATCAGCGGCGACTTGTCGCTGGGCAGCGGCGGCGATGCCTTGCTCGTCGAACTTGGTGTTCCGGGACCTTTAGGCGGAATTGCGGGCACGATCTACATCGGGCCGGATTCCGCATTTCGCTATCTCGTCAGCACCAACAAGACGAGCGGGATCAAGACCGCGCCCGCTGGTTTTGCCTCGTTCGCTTATGAGCTTACCAATGGGGCCAAATTGACGCTGACCGGTCCGGTCCCGGTTAATACCACACTCAATTTCGCGGGTGTGGGCGCGGTTGAAACCCAACTGACCATGAACGGCAATGGCCTGGCGCCGCTGATGAATTTTCAGGCAATCGCCTATCTGAGCGCGGACATGAGATATTCGACCTTTGTGCCCAATCTGATCGCTGCAGTTAACAAGGGCACGCTTTCGGCAACACACAGCGACGCCAGTTCGCCAGCCAGCGCAATGGTGCTCAATTCCTACGGCTCGTTCACTAATCTTGGCACAATCAACGTTCGCGATAATATCGCGCAGGCCGATCCATCGCAGCGTTTGATCGGCCTTGCCGGGCCCGGCACCCTGATTAACAAAGGCACCATCAACGTCGGTGGCGGCATCGCAATGGCCAGACTCTATCAATATTATGGCGCGTCGATGATCAACGACGGCACGATCAAGCAATTGACAGGCGCTCCCGCTGGCACCGGCATGTTGGTCACTTCTGGCGATTCGATCAACAACGGGACGATCACGACTGCCGGCCCGGCCGTGCTGATGGGTTACATCGATCCGGTTACGACCGCAGTCTTGGCTAATGGGAGCCTGACGAACAACGGATTGCTCGAAAGCACTGGCGGTCCGGCGATCGCGGGCGCCGGTTCGACATTCATCAATGGCACAACGGGGACCGTTCGCGGCAAATCCGGCGGTCCGGCGATGGCCTTTGAATTTGGCGCCTACGTTGAAAACAAAGGCCTGATCGTCGGCGATGTCGTAACCGGCACGGTCTATCCCACTTATGCAAACTCAGCCTATGTCAGCAATGGCGGGACTTTGCGGGGCAATGTGAAATTCAGCGACAACAGCGATCTGCTTGTTCTTAACAGTGGTTCGATCACCGGCTATGTCGATGGCGCTGGCGGCTATGACACTGTCACCGCCAAAGTTTCGGCACTCGGCTCAGGCACTTTCGACTTCGGCATCTATCGCAATTTCGAACGGCTTGAGTTTTTTGGACCGGGCGCGGTTTCGTTGAAGAACGCGATTCCGTTTGATTGGCTTGAGGTAAATGGGGCGGATTTCACGCTTGGAGCGAGCCAAACTATAACCGCGACCAGCGCCTTCTATCTACGTGGCGGCCGGGCTCGCATCGATGGCCGGCTGAATGCCGGCTATGTTGAAGTGAGCAACGGCGGTATTTTAACCGGCGCAGGTCTGATCGATCCGTTCGACCTGGTGATTTCAAACGGTTTCATCGCGCCCGGTAGTAGTGGGGCAATCGGTAGCCTGTCGGTCCGCGGCGACGTGACAATCTATCCCGAAGCAACCCTGATCTTCGATGTCAGCAACAGCTCTTCCGATCAATTGCGCGCCGTAGCGGACTCCACCAGAACCGGAATTTTCAATTTGCTTGGCGGAAATATCTTGTTCACCCCGGTTTCGGGTGGCCCCCGCGCCAATCAGAATTACAAGATCATTACTGCACAGGGCGGAGTGTTTGGCACTTTTTCGTCGGTTCAGGGCACTGTTGGAGTGCTCACGCCGGTGCTCACCTACGGCGCCAACGAGATCACACTGCGCTATCAAGCTGGCAGCCTTGCGGCGCAGCTTCCGGCAAGTGCGACGCTAATCGAGCGTTCCTTTGCGCTCGCGCTCGATAACTTGCGCACCGGCAACTATGCCAATCTCAGCAGCTTCTATGGGGCCGTCGATGTGATGGACCCGCGAAGCTTAAGTCTTGCGCTCGGCAGCCTCAATCCGGCAACCGCAGGTGAGGTTGGCGGGTTCTACCGCCAGCAAGGCATGCAGATGGTGGACCTGCTCGCCGGACGCATTGGGCAGCTTGGCACCGACAGGGCCTCACCGGGCAAGATCGCTGTTCTGGGCCTGCCGGGCGTCGCGGGTCTGATGGCACACGGCTCGACCGGGACTCAGGCCGCGGCCCTTCCTTCGAGCCTGACGCGGTCCCTTTCAGGCAATGATCAGGTAGCCGACCGTCTGCCCGATGGTATGAGTGGGTTCGTCTCCAGCGGGATCGATAGCCGCAGCGGCGGGTTGTCCGGGGCGGGCGGCACGGACAGGCGCTCCTGGCATATGGCTATGGGTCTGGAAATGCGCCTTGGCGATCAGTCCTATTGGGGCACCGCCTTTGCCCATACCGAGGGCCTTAGCGGTGTTCGCGGCTCGCAAGCCGAAGCTCAGACCACGCAAGTCGCCGCCTATGGTGCCTGGCGGTTTTCTTCCCGTGGCTATCTCGGCGGCTTGGTCTCGATGGGAGCTAATCGCATTGGGACCATGCGCAACGCCTGGGATGGCCAATCGTCGCTGGCGGTTCAAGCCCACAGTACCGCGATCAGCTATTCGGTGCAGGCCGAGGCCGGATACGATCTCCCGCTACCCGGCGCGCTGACGCTGACCCCGCATGCCGCGCTGCGCTATTCGGGTTTCGGCATCGATCGCCTGAGCGAAACGGGTAGCCAAGCCGCCCTGCGGCTAAGCGATATCAGTGACAAACGCCTCGAGACGCAGCTAGGCGTTCGGCTTTCCGGCGCAGTGCGTCTCGGCGGCGGCTGGCGCCTGACCCCGCGGGTCGAGCTGGAATGGAATCGCACCCTAGCGGGCGGCAACGGCAGCGCTTTGGTTCAGTTCGCGGCTGTTGACGCAGCAAGCTTCCGCATAGCGCTTGGCAGCGATACCCCATCCTCGCTCAAGGCTAAGGGCGGGATCACTCTCGGCAACGACAAGGTGAGCTTCACTCTTGCCGGGTCAAGCGAAACCGGATGGGCCGGCCAGCAGGACAGCCGCGCTGCTGCAGAGCTTTTGCTGGCGTTCTAATCGCCGCACGCTTCTCTAACGAACTAGATTCTTCGGGTTGAAGTCGAGGATCCGGGGTGGCAGCACCCAATTCTGCAGGTCTATCACTATCCGCGAAGGTCCGAAAAGTGGTCGTAAGCGGACTGGCCGCTTTTGGTATAGAAACGGCGAAAGCGGACATCCGTATCTTGAGATCGGCCGGCCCTTAATAAAATTGAAGCGCCGGCCGTGTCCTAGATATCAGTTCGTTCGGACAGAGTCAGCGCATCGTCCACGTCGACGCCGAGATACCGAACTGTGTTTTGGATGTTACTGTGGCCAAGGAGGATCTGAACAGCCCGCAGATTGCCGGTCGATTTGTAGATGATGGAGGCCTTCGTCCGGCGCATCGAATGCGTTCCAAATTCGCGCTTGTCGAGACCGACGGTCGATACCCCCACTCGTCGACTATTCGCGCGTATTGCCTCGTGCTGAGGTGACCAAGTTGGTTGACGCGGCTCGGAAAGACGAAATCCCGAATGCATCCACCCCTGCGTGCGAGCCAAGCTTCGAGACTGCGGCGGGCTTCTGTCATGATTTCAAACTGCACAGGTCTGCCGGTCTTGCGCTGGATTATTGTCGCGCGATTGCGGATCATGCCTGCGCTCATCAAGTCGCCGATCTTCAGGCTAACGAGATCGCAACCGCGCAGCTTGCTGTCGATGGCGAGATCGAACAACGCGCGGTCGCGAATGCGGCGGTGTTCATCAAGAAAGAAGTGGATCGCCCAAATGTCTCTCGAGCGGAGCGGGCGCTTGGATCCAACAATGAGTCCAGAATTCCACGATTGCCGATCGTGCGTTGCAAGTTCGAAAGCCGAGTGTCCCATGGCAATTCTCCATTGGCCTGGATGGCCAAACCTGAGAGTGCTTCAGATCAGACAAATGGGGCCCAGAATCTGTGCCGCTCCCGCTGACACATGCCTCGACCAGCTCAATAAGCGCCCGCTTTAATGATCAATTTCCGCAGTGCACTGCGCCAACCTCGGACATGAGGGATACGCTGAACTGCCGGGTCTCGTCGCTTGATCAATTCCGTCCGGCTCAACTGGCTCAGCTGCTCCCAATTTTCAGTGAAGACGTACAGCGCATTGCCGTATTCGAGGTTCTCGAGGACAAAGAGGCGATCGCCGAATTTCGCGCCGAAATACCGCGCGAACTTTCCTGTCCCGACAATGTAGCCATCGTGCCCGAGGCTATCGAGTGCAACGAGGCGCTCGCCCGCAACCTTGAGGCGTTCCGGCGTGGATCGATCTGCCGATGCAAGTCGCTGCAAAACACGCTCACCCGATCCAGGCGGCAACATCTCCCATTCGACGTGCTGGATCCGAGCGAAATCCTCATCGGTAAGATCAGCGTCGTAGATCTGGGCTTCGCCCACTGCTTCCCGGAGAAGCCGCAGATTGAATAGCAGATCGGCGGCGAAGCTCTTCGCGCCGCGATCAAGCGGCTGGTCGATGCGGAACCGGACCAAAGCACCATCAACCAGCTGTTCAAGCACGGTTGCCGATATGGTCAGGAGCCTGGCCGGATGATGCTCGAGTGGGTATCCGAATATGCAGCTCGCAGTGTAGAGGTTCTGACCGAGCAGGTGATGTGGCAAAGCCAAGGGTATGCAATGGTATTGCTGAACGCCTACCTCAGCGATTGAATTCAACTGGCTTGGTTCGCTGGCTCATTTCTGCTTCTCGCACCAGTTGCTGCAATTCGCTGTTGGCTGCGTGCTTGATCCCTGATCCGAGATTCCAGGTTCCCTGTTATCGTGATTTGAATTCCCTGTTCGGGGCGCAGGGAAATGGGTCGGAAAGAGGCGGATTTCTGCGGCATAGAGCGGCTGCCGAAGCGATTTTGGTTGCCCGAAAATCGCGAATTCCCTGTTAATTCCCATTAAACAGGGAATTCCGCGACAGAGCCCGGTGTCGCCATGACTGCGTCACGCACCATTCCGGCTCCCGGTTTTCCGGGAAAGTATGGGAAACTCAGCGATTTCGGCGGTCGGCTGTTACAATCGTAACAGGAGCTGACGATGTGTACTTACCTAAACAAGACCGGATCGACGTACTATTTTCGGCGTCCCGTTCCGGATGACCTCCTGAGTCTCTTCACCACAGAGCGTGGCAACCTTCGTTCGGAATGGAAGCGAAGCCTCGGAACTTAAGGACCGGGAGCAAGCCAAGCGCCTTTTGCGGTCGCATGTGATCGAGACGGATCAACTCATTGATGAGGCTCGCCTGACCGGCAATGCTCCTTCGCCGCCCACCACCACCGAAGCCCGAGTAGCCTTGCAAAGGGAGCGGGAGGAGCTGGACGCCCAGGCAGACCGCGAGATTGCCAGCGCCGCACGTCGAGAAGCCCGGACAGAACCGCGGAAGCTCTGGCGGCAGCGTAACCGGATGAGCACGAGTGAGCTAACGCCAGAGCAGGCGGCGGCAGTCGATTTGGTCAGAGCGCGCGATGCTGAGATTGACGAGCTGCGCCTACCCGGCCGACTATCCGGCTGAACTCACGCGGGCGCTCGTTCAGCGCGATCTCAATCCACTTCGCTTCGCGACCGCCGGGTCTATGTGGCAAAACATTGCCGCCGATGGCCAGTCGATGGTCAACCCTGCGCGCAACTTCGGCACCATGCCACTTATCGTCCTTACTGCTACGAAGGATCCAGCTGCATGGCCACCAGGCTTTACCCAAGCGGCTCAGGATGAGCTGCCCGCATACCATTCCGTTTGGGCGCGCGGTCATGATGAATATGCCGCTCTGTCGTCGCGCGGGGTGAACCGGCGCGTGCCCGACAGCACTCACTACGTGCAGTATGATCAGCCTCAGGTAGTTATTGATGCAATCGAGGAAGTTGTCGCCGCAGCGCGCAAGGACGCGAGGCAGCATAAAACTAACTAGCCTGGTTCTCCTAGGCATGGGAGCGTGGAGGCGGGGCACGCGCACGTCTCATCACCGGCCTCGGATGCAAATGGTATGTTTGCTAAAGGTGCCATTAGCGGAGTGGCAGTTTTCCACCCCAAAAATGCGCCGGTGCGGGAAGACAGGAAAGGGGTGGAAAGCGGACAGGGCTTGAACTCAGCATTGTCCTTGCACAGAAGGTCTCGTTTGCGATCGTGCACAACCTGTGACATCTTCACAGGAGCAAATAGGGGGATGCGATATGCTGAAAGCCAAACACGCTCTGATGTCGGGTTTAAGCGTGCTGCTGTTGGGCTGCGGCTCAAATACCGTATCGGAGAGTTCAAGTCCTGACAAAGCTGCCGCGGACGAGCAAGCAATACGCCAGACGAATGAGAGATGGCTTGCGCTGATCCGTGATCACGATGCGGCTGCGGTATCCAAACTGTATGCATCAGACGGCGCCATGATGGCGCCAAGCGCTCCGATCGCGCAAGGTCAGCTGGCGCTTGAGAAGGCTTGGGGCGGGCTTATGCAAATGCCCGGGTTCGGGCTGACTTTCAAAGCTGACAAAATTGTTATTTCTAAAGGCGGCGACATGGCCCTCGATCAAGGGACCTATCTACTGTCGCTCTCGGGGCCCAACGGCCCAACGAAAGATATTGGTAAGTACGTCGTGGTCTGGCGCAACATCAACGGCCAATGGAAGGTTGCAGCAGACATCTTCAACACCGATGGTGCTAACACCCCGTAGTGCAACGTGCCTCTGCACGTGCCTACCTAGAAGGAGGCCTCAAGGTTTAGCGCGGTTTCCGAAACGCGCCAACTCTTCCGCCTCGCCTTCCTTTAATGTTGCCACTACGGCTCGAACCGAGGCCGAGCGACAAACGCTCTAGGTCGGAGACTGCCAAATGACCACCAGCCACCAGATCCACCTTGTTCACCGCCCGGACGGAGTGCCGGTTGCTTCCGATTTTGCAGTGGTTGAAGTAGATACGCCTGACGCGTCGGATGGCCAAGTTCAGATCCAGAACATGCTGATGTCGGTCGACCCATATATGAGGCCACGGCTCAACGCCGACCAGCCGCTGGGTGTCCCTATGATCGGCGGCGGCATTGGCCGGGTGGTTCAATCGCGCAATCCGGATTTCAGGGAAGGCGACCTGGTTCGTCACGGCGCCGGGATGCAGGAACTCTTCACGGGCGACGGCAAAGGCATGCAAGTGATGGCCCCGGACCCCGCCCTGTCGCTCTCGGTCTACATGCACGCGTTGGGGGGCACAGGGATCACGGCTTATGGCGGTCTGCTGGAAACCGGAGCGCTAAAGGACGGCGAGCAAGTGTTTGTATCAACTGCCGGGGGTGCGGTAGGTTCGGTCGTTGCCCAGATTGCCAAGATCAAGGGCTGCTACGTGGTCGGATCCACAGGTTCAGACGAGAAGGCAGCATGGTTGCGTGATGTGGTCGGGATCGACGCTGTCATAAATTACAAGACCCAGCCGCTGGCCGAGGCGCTGAAGGTTGCCACACCTGGCGGGATCGACGTCTATTTCGAAAACGTCGGGGGCGCTCACTTGGATGCCGCTTTGCCACGCATGAACCTTCGCGGGCGAATTCCGGTCTGCGGGATGATCTCGACTTACAATGGCGGCGGTGACGGCGTGCGCAACCTGTTCAATCTGATATATGGCCGGATCCGCATGGAGGGCTTCGTGGCGACGGACTTTCCGCAACTGCAAGAGGCATTCATCAGCGATATGACCCGCTGGCTGAAGGACGGCCGCGTGAAGTATCAGGAGACGATCCTGGAAGGCTTCGAGCGCGCGCCCGAAGGCCTGATTGGTCTGTTCTCGGGCCTGAACAACGGCAAGATGCTGATCCGCGTCTCGCACTAGGCACCTGCCTCTACGGCCGACGAACAGGCGATCGTGGCGAAACGCCACTACCCGATTGCACTGGCACCAGAGAGGTCCGCAATCGGGTCGTTCGCTTCCTCGCCGTAAGGTCTGGAATGGGGTGGATTCCGGAATGTCCGGTTTTGTGTGACGAGATCGATAAGCTGCCACTGAGTCGAAGGGTGACGATTCCTGAAATAAGCGACGTGTTGCACTCTTCTTCGTGCACGACATAAGGGGGATCATGGCGGCTGAAACTACCATACGGAGAATAGAACCGGCTGATGCAGCCGGACTCTCCGCTTGCATCCGGCGCTGCTACGGAGATTCCTATCCGAAACGCGTCATGTACGAGCCAGTTGCACTAGCCGAGCAGATCCGTTCACGCGTCTACAACGGGGTGGTGGCAACAGCGGGAGCCGAAATAGTCGGCCATATCGGGTATAATCGACCAAATCTGGCTGCAACAGTTGTCGAGGCCGGAACCACCGTTGTCGATGCACGGTGCCGGGGAGCAGGCCTCATGGGCCGTCTCGCATCCGTTCTGCGCGAAATCATAATTGCCGATGACGCATCTGGGTTCGTCCATTACCCGACCACCGCGCACACCGTCATGCAGAAGGCATCGTTGCAGTCAGGCGGCTTTGAAACCGGGGTTATGTTAGCCTACCTCCCGTCTGAAGCGCGCGATCTTACGATTGGCGGAAGTGGGGAAGATCGTCTCGCCGTCACCGTCGTTTATCAGCCGTTGGTTGAAGCTTCAGCGCGCGAGATATTCTTGCCCCATCGCTATCACGACCACATAGCCAATGTCGCAAAAAGCCTTCAGCTTCGACGTACTTTCACACACCCACAAGCCGAACCGACAGGCAAAACAAACATGCGGCGGACCGCGGAGATGAGCGGCAACCTCGAACGCTTGACCGTCGAACACATAGGTAATGACTTCGCTGACGTTGTCGTGTCTGCAACGGCCAATAGTGATGCGTCCTTAATCCACGTTGATCTAACGATGAATCAACCCGAGATCGGGCACGCCGTCGAAGCAGTGCTGGCGGCGGGGTTTGCATTTTCTGCGTGGCTGCCAGGTTGGAATGAGAGCGATGTGCTCCGTCTTCAACTCCTTAAAGACCCGACCGCAAACGAGCTTCACCCAATTCTTTACTCGCCTCCGGCCAACGAAATTGTCGCTCTTATTCGAAGTGATTTGGCTTCGTCCCTGCGTTAAATTGTTGCCAATCGCGCCAACCAGCGCGAATTTGGCCGTTTTGTGAAGCTAGGCACAACACGAGCACGAACGTCCGATTTCAAAGGCTAAACAAGCAAGCCTTAACGACCGCAATCGGGTCGTAAGCTGACAGTCCGCTTTTGAGCGGAAAGGGCGCAAAGCTGCCGTCATCAATTGGGCAGGGGCCGGCGTTTTGTAGAAGCTAAACCGGCCCCCGCGTGTTCAAATTTCGGTTCGCTCAGACAGCGTCAGCGCATCGTCGACATCCACACCGAGATACCGAACCGTGTTCTGGATGTTGCTGTGGCCAAGGTGGATCTGAACCGCCCGCAGATTGCCAGTCGATTTGTAGATGATGGAGGCCTTCGTCCGGCGCATTGAATGCGTTCCAAATTCGCGCTTGTCGAGACCGACCGTCGACACCCACTCGTCGACTATATGTCGCCGCACACCGCGAGACGCTGGCGCTGCTGGTGGTGCGGGACGGGAGGATCACACAGGCAGCCCGCCCTGATGACTTTCCATGGATTGCGCCCAAGATCGAAGACCTGGTTCCGCAAGGCTCGATCTTTTACGACGAGCCGCTGCGACCCGGAGAGCCCTCCATAATGGAAGAGTGCGATCCTGAAGTCTGGCTCGGCACGAGCGCCGCACGAAAGGTCGACATACTAAGCGAGCAGGATCTCGATCAGCGCGACGGCTGGGCGATGGTTTTGCTACATGCCGAGCTCAACGAAGCTGGCTGATTTCGATCAGTTCGATAGCATTGCTCTAAGATCAAGGCTTCGCTGTTCACGCGCCACTTTTTCCCTGCTCAGCAAAACCAAATTCCCTGTTCCGCTCAATGGATTTCCCTGTTCGGGGCGTAGGGAAATTCGAATCGAAGGAACAGATTTCTGCGGCTCAGAGCGGCAGCCGAAGCAATTTTGCTTGCCGAAAAATTGCGAATTCCCTGTAAACTCCCATTAAGCAGGGAATTCCGCGACAGCGCCCGGTGTCGCCATGACTGCGTCACGCACCATTCCGGCAGCCCCGCCCGTTCGGCGCTTAGAGCAGGGCGGCCAGGAACCGCTCGGCATCGCGGGTTAGCTGCTCTTGCTTTTCGGGCTCGAACCGATCCCAGGTGCGGACCATCTGTGCCATTCGGGGATTTTTGAGCAACCGCTCGCGGTGGCGGGCGATGAAGTGCCAGTAAAGCAGGTTGAACGGGCACGCCTTCGGCCCGGCTTTGGCTTTCACATCGAAGCTGCACCCGCCGCAATAGTCGCTCATCCGGTTGATATAGGCGCCGCTGGCCGCATAGGGCTTGCTGGCGAGCAAGCCGCCATCGGCAAACTGGCTCATCCCGATGGTGTTGGGCAGCTCGACCCATTCGTAGGCGTCGGCGTATACCGCCAGGTACCATTCGTGCAGCGCAGCCGGATCGATCCCGGCCAGCAGGGCAAAGTTGCCGGTGACCATGAGCCGCTGGATGTGGTGGGCATAGGCCTCTTCGCGGGTCTGGGTGACGCAGGCCTTTACGCAGGCCATCGGGGTATCCGCGCTCCAGTAGAATTCGGGCAGCGGGCGCGTCGCCGCCAGCGCGTTGCTGCGCGCATAGTCCGGCATCTTCCACCAATAGACCCCGCGCACGAATTCGCGCCAGCCGATCACCTGGCGGATGAACCCCTCAGCGCTGTTCAGCGGGACCCGGCCAGCGCGCCACTCGGCCTCGACCGCGCGGCACATTTCGAGCGGATCAAGCAGACCCAGGTTGAGATAAGGCGAGACGATCGCGTGGCTGAGGAACTTGTGGTCCAGCAGCATGGCGTCTTGGTAAGTCCCGAAATCGCGCAGGCCGGCGCGCAGGAAATGCGCGAAGGCCGCTTGCGCTTGCTCCCGTGTAACCGCGAACCAGAACGGCTCCAGATCGCCAAAGTTGTCGGCGAAGCGCGACCCGACCAGCTCGAGCACTTCGCGGGTGATTGCATCGGGTTCAAAGCGCAGCGGCTGCGGCAGGAACATCGTATCGCCAGCCGGGTTGCGGTTGTCAGAGTCGTAATTCCACTTCCCGCCTGCGGGCTGGTCGCCGTCCATCAGCAAGCCGGTCTTGCGGCGCATTGGGCGATAGAAATGCTCCATCCGCAAGCTCTTGCGGCCTTCAGCCCATTCGGCAAAGCCGTGGCGGTCGGCCAGAAACCGGTCATCGGGCAGCAGTTCAATCCCGGGCCAGCGCTTCAGCTGGTCGAGCAAGCGCCATTCGCCGGGCTCGGTCACCAAAGTCTGCTCAAACCCATGGCGCGCGTGGGCACGCTGGACTTCGCCCGCCAGCGAGCCAGAGTTGCCCGGATCATCGAGCTTGATGTAATCGACCGACCAGCCAGCCGCGCGCAATTCTTCGGCAAAGTGCCGCATCGCGGAAAAGACAAAGGCGATCTTTTTAACGTGATGGCGCACATAGCTCGCCTCTTCCATCACCTCGGCCAGCAGCACCACGTCCTGCGCGCGGTCGCCAGCGGCCAGGGAAGACACGGCCGGGCTTAACTGGTCGCCCAAAATCAGGATCAGGCGCGCAGGCCTGCGCTGAACTGCGGCATTACTCATGCTGGTTTACGCCGCGAGCGGTTCAGGCTGGCGGCGCACCAGCCGCCCCGGCAGCGCGCCGGTGTGCTGGCCATCGCGGTAAGTCACCTGACCTGACACGATTGTCGCGGTGATCCCGTCGGCGGTTTGTTGCATCCGTTTGCCGCCGGCCGGCAGGTCGAAGACGATCGTCGGGATATTCACCTTCAGCGCGGCCAGATCGATCACGTTGAGATCGGCCTTCAGCCCCACTGCGATCCGCCCGCGGTCGGTCATGCCGATCAGCGCGGCGGCCTTGCTGGTCAGCTCGGCGATGGCTTGCGGCAGCTCGATTCGCTCAGCCTCGCTGGCATCGCGGACCCAGCGCTGGAGGAAGAAAGTCGGGAAGCTGGCATCGCAGATCAGCCCGTAATGCGCGCCGCCATCGGCCAAAGCCATCAAGGTCTGCGGGTGGCCCAGCATTTCGCGCACGGCGAGCAGGTTACCTTCAGCGTAGTTGGCGGCGGGCAGATAGAACAAGGCATGGCCGTCATTTTCGAGCAAGGCGTCGTAGCTGTATTCTTCGAGCGCCAGCCCAGCCACTTTCGCCCGTTCATCGACCCGGTCTTCACGTTGGGGTTCGTAATCGGGCACGTCAGCCCACTGATAGGCGGCGCGGAACGCCGCGATCAGTTGCAGCGTGGTGGGGTTGGAATCCTTCGGGCTTTCGCTCAGCAGCTGGCGGCGAAATTCCGGATCGCGCATTCTGGCGACCCGCTCGGCCAAAGGCAGGGTGGCGATTGGTTTGTAGCTGGGGTGGCTGCTGAAACTATGCAGGCTGAGGTCAAGCCCGAAGAACATGCCAACCGGGCGCGGGGCCACTTGCCCGCGGATCGTCAGACCATCAGCGGCGGCCTGGGTCAGGCCTGCAAGGTGATGGCGCCACCCGGCCCCCGGCTGGCCCGGTACTTCGAGCAAGGTGAACGACACGGGCCGACCACTGTGCTCGGCAATCTGGCGCAGCAACGGAAATTCGACTTCGGCGGGTTCAGCCGGGGCCGGGATGATCTGGAACACGCCGCCTTGCGCATCGCCCAGACCGTCTGCCAGCGCGCACAA
The DNA here is from genome assembly GCA_031410255.1 of Novosphingobium sp. Classification (GTDB taxonomy): domain Bacteria; phylum Pseudomonadota; class Alphaproteobacteria; order Sphingomonadales; family Sphingomonadaceae; genus Novosphingobium. The sequence goes on from JANNYT010000115.1 coordinate 39,656, forward strand.
TTCGTCGACATCGGAATAGAGGCTGGGGGCGATTTCGCCCGCGCGGGTGCGGTGCATCACGTTGCGCGACGTGGTCACGCCAAAGGCCCCGGCGCGGATCCCCTCTGCCACCAGTCCGCGCATTTGCGCCAGATCATCGGCGGTCGGGGCTTCCTTGCGCACGGCCCGGTCGCCCATCACATAGACCCGCAGCGCCGAATGCGGCACTTGCGCGGCGACATCGATATCGAGCTTCCGCAGGGCCAGCGCATCGAGGTATTCGGGGAAGGTCTCCCAGTTCCACGGCAGGCCTTCGATCATCACCACCTCGGGAATATCTTCGACCCCTTCCATCAGCTTGACCAGCGCGCCGCGCTGATCGGGGCGGCACGGGGCAAAGCCGACCCCGCAATTGCCCATCACTGCAGTGGTGACGCCGTGGCCTGACGAGGGCGCGAGCCGGCTGTCCCAGGTCACCTGCCCGTCAAAATGGGTGTGCACATCGATGAACCCCGGGGTGACGATCTGGCCCGTTGCATCGATCACCTCGGTGGCCTCGCCCAGATCGGCTCCAATCGCGGCAATCACGCCGTCCTTGATCGCGACGTCGGCAAAGCGCGGCTGTGCGCCGGTTCCGTCGTGAATGGCTCCGCCCCGGATGATCAGATCGTAATGCGTCACTGCACTCTCCCGTCGGACTCGCTAAGCGGCCGAGGTAGAGATGGTCACAGACCCGCACAGCTACGGCAAGCCAAATGTGGCCGCCCAGTCCTCGCGCACCTAGTCCTTAAGGGAAGGTTCGGCCGGGTGCTCCATCATGGTGCGCCGCAGCTTGTTGCCGTGGCTGCTGTTGTTTAGCCAGACAGCGCTTAGGGCGATGCCGGCGAAGGCTAGAAAGACATAGCGCATGGCGTGCTCCATCAGCGATGTCCCTGGTCACCGCCGGGATAGCGCAGGCGCGGTAAACCGCCGGTTATGCGTTACGGCAAACGCGAATTAACCAGTCTTGTCCCGCGCTGCGGTTCAGGCGCGCAGATCGGCCCAGTCCGGGTGACGGTTGAACTGCGCGGCGACGTAAGAACAAACGGGATCAATCTTGAAGCCGTCCGCGCGGGCATCGGCCACCAGCGCATCGACCAGCAGTGCAGCAATTCCCCGGCCACCGATCTCGGGCGGGACCAGGGTATGCTCGGCCGCGCGGACTGGCCCGTGCTGGATCCAGGTCAGCCGGCCGATGGCGGCGCTGCCGGGCACATGGGCATGGTATTCGCCAGCTTGCTTCGTGCCGTGGCGGGTGATCTCGATCTCGGACATTGGGTGCTCCTGCGGCTTGACGGTGGGGCTGGGCCCTTCCATGCAAGATGGCATGCAATTCCTGTCCGACAATGCCGCAGCGGTTCATCCCGCGATCTGGGACGCCCTGCGCGCCGCCGATGAAGCACAACCGCCTTATGATGGCGATCTGCTCAGTGTTGCTATGGATGAAGCCTTTTCTGCACTGTTTGAACGCCCGGCTGCAACATTGTGGGTGGCGACCGGAACGGCGGCCAATTGCCTCGCCTTGGCCACGTTGGTGCCGCCGCACGGCGCGGTAATCTGCCACCGCGAGGCGCATATTGAGACTGACGAGGGCGGTGCGCCGGGCTTTTATACGCACGGGGCCAAGCTGATTCTGGCCGAAGGTGAAGGCGCGAAATTAACCCCGGCCAGCCTCGATTCTGCGATCGGCGCGATCCGCAAAGACGTTCACCAGGTCCAGCCAAACGCCGTGTCGGTTACGCAGGCGAGCGAATATGGGCGGGCCTATCGCCCTGAAGAAATGGCACAAATGGCGGCTGCGACGGCGGCGCACGGGCTCAAGCTGCATGTTGACGGCGCGCGCTTTGCCAATGCCGTGGCCTTCCTCGGTTGCACCCCGTGGCAAGCCTGCCAGGGCGCGGCCGCACTGTCATTTGGGTGTGTCAAAAACGGCGGGATGAGCGCCGAGGCCTTGGTATTTTTCGAGCCTGAGCTGGCCGAGCTGGCCAAATTGCGCCGCAAGCGCGCCGGACATCTGCAATCAAAAGGCCGCTTTCTCGCGGCGCAAATTGTGGCCCTGCTGAAGGACGATCTGTGGCTGGCCAATGCGCGGGGTGCCAATGCCGCCGCGCAGGAGCTGGCCTCTGCGGCGGGCGAACGCCTGCTTCACCCGGTTGAAGCCAACGAGCTTTTCCTGACAACCACCGCCGCTGAGCGCGAAACTTTGCGCGCCCAAGGCTTCAGCTTTTACGATTGGGGGCAGGACGCCGCCCGGCTGGTCACCGCGTGGAACAGCGACCCGGCCCACGTGGCCGCCTTGGCGCGCGCGATCGCCGCGCTGTGAGCG